>JAFSXY010000132.1 GCA_017443805.1 Clostridia bacterium
AACAATGTTTGCTTACCGCTGCCGCCCAGAATATGAAGAAAATCGCTATGTGCTATGCTTAAGGTACATAGCTTTTTCTCTTTTTCTGAACATAAAACAACCCTGCGCTTCGTTTGAAACACAGGGTTTGTCAGCAGTCTGTGCCGCGGTCCGTCAGGACTGCGGCTCGTTTTGTTTTTCGGAGCGTTTTGTTCAGGCGGTTATGCTGCCGCGTTCACAGCGGTTTCCCCAGCTGTCGACGAGAAGGCCGTCTCTGTACACGCAGATCACCTCGCAGTTGTTTGCGCACCTGCCGCAGTTTTTGCCGGTGATCTTAAAATCCATATCGGTGATCCGGAAATCAAACGGCTGCTCGATCCCGGAGCGTTTTGCAAGCAGCGCAACGCCGTAAGCGCCGGCAAGATGCCCGTTGGGATCAACGATGATCTCATATCCGGTCTCGTTTTCAAACGCTCTGATCACGCCGATATTTTTACTCACGCCGCCCTGGAACACGACCGGCGGCTCGATTTTTTTGCCCTTTGCAACGTTGTTCAGATAGTTCAGAACGATCGCGCGGCAAATGCCCGCCGCAATATCCTCCTTGCTGCAGCCGATCTGCAGCTTGTGCACGAGATCCGATTCCGCAAAAACCGTACACCGGGCGGCGATGGGCGTCGGATCGGTCGATTTAAGCGCGATCTCACCGAAATCCTCAACTTCAATATCAAGTCTTGCCGCCTGATTGGAAATGAACGCGCCGGTACCTGCTGCACACAGCGTGTTCATTGCGTAATCGGTTACGATCCCGTTGCGCAGGATAATGATTTTGGAATCCTGTCCGCCGATCTCAAAAATCGTTCTGACGTCCGGGTGGATGTTCGTCGTGCCGACGGCGTGCGCGGTGATCTCGTTTTTTATGACGGCGGCGTTCAGAACGGCGCCGATCAGCTTTCTTGCGCTGCCGGTCGTGCCGACGGCGGTGATCTGATACTGTGTGTTGTCAAAGCCCGCTTCCAGCAGCTTCAGCAGTTTTTTTACGGCCTCCAGGGGATTGCCCTTTGTATATAGGTATTCTCCGCAGAGGATTCGGTCGTTCTCGTCAATGATCGTGCCCTTCGTTGATATGGAGCCGATATCGATTCCCATAAACGCTTTTTTCATTTTTTTCTCTTTTCTCCCTTTTTATTTTCTCTGTCTTCCTGTTTGAGCCTGATCATATCGTAAAAGGCTTCCAGTCTTGTTTCAATTCCCGTATCGGCGTTCTGACAGTCAAAGCTGAAGAAGAGGATCGGGACGTCATAGTCGTTGCAGATGTTTCGCAGAACCGGCATGGCGTCGATCTCAGGCGTACATCCGAAAGATTTCAGGTGGATGATCCCGTCAAAGCCTTTTTTCGCGCAGGTCAGCGCAAATCCGATATTGGAGGTCGTGGTGACCCCGAGATCGTATTTGACATAATCGCGGATGATTTTCCGTCTTTTCGGCGCGTAGTAATGAACCATCGTGTTGGAAACGTTCATCCAGCGCTCCACCTGCATGCCGTATTTCGCCATCTTTTTTTCGATGTTATGGCTGCTGTAATCGTCCATAACGGTGTAGTATTCCCCGATCATGGCGATCCGGAGAGGGTTTTCCGGGATGTTGACCGGAATGCGTTCCATTTCTTTTTTTGTTTGTCTAAAGATCTTCAGTACGGAGAATACGTTGTTGTCCGCGTTTCTCAGTCTTTGCAGAAAGCGGCGGAACGTCCGGTCGTAATCGCCGTCCTGCAGTTCAAAGCCGACGTTTTTGATCAGCCGCGCGTGCGTTCTGTCCAGCGCCTCCAGCATGATCAGCACGGTCACGCCCGTGCGCAGGACCTTCAGCATGGAGAAGTCCGGATTGAGCTGCTTTGCCAGCGCGATAAAGGTTTTTGGGTTTTCGCGGTCTGCTTCGGCAAGGTTCACAAACGTAATGTCGTATCCAAGATCCTCAATGATTTTTTTCTGCAGGGAACCGTAGTATTTCAGTCTGCAGGCGACCGCGCCGCCGACCTGCACGATGGTATCTGCGCCCGCTTCGATCGCCTCCAGAAAACAGCCCAGCGTAAATTTGAAAGGAGAGCAGACGAAATCGGGGCTGTAGCGGTTTCCAAGCTCCATGGTCCGTTTCGTAATGGCGGGCGGCACCACGTACTCCTGTTCAAGTGCGTGCGTGATGAAATACTCAAATAAAACGTTGTAATTCCCGAATTGGGAAAACGATACTTTTTTCTTTTCCGTATTGTTCTTATCCATTCTTTTCTTCCCCGGTCGTCTGAAAGTTTAGGATATCGATAAAGCTTTCAATTCTGGTTTCCACGCCGGCAAGGCCGTCCTGTCCGTCCAGCAGAAGGTAAAGAATGGGCTTGTCCGTTATCTCGCGTTTGATGACTTCGTTAACAATGGAATCCGGTCCGCACGGAAAACCGGTCAGCAGAATGATGCCGTCGATCCGGCTTCTGTAGTGGACGATCCCGCCCAGCAGTTCACGGCTGATGATCCACGGAAGCGTTCCGTCCGAGATCTGCGTAAAATCCCGCTGCGCCTGCAGGCGGTCAACGTGATTGGCGTCAATGATCGTTATGCCCTGCCGGTGCAGGTTTTTCAAAATCGGCTGCCCGATATAGTCGTCGTAGATACAGTAATCGCGTCCCACGAGAAGTATTTTTTTCCCGCTGCCGTCAGCCAGGTTTTCCGTTTGCCGGATCTTTTGCGCAAAATCGTTCAAAGCAGTCTCTTTGGCGCTGCGGTATGCGTCCCGGATCTGCTTTTTGCTTTTGCCCAGCGCTTTCGCCATGCTGATAAAGGCGGTTTCTTCATCGCCTGCACGCTTCATATCCTGCGTGCCGGACAGATCGATCGCGTACGTGATGATCGTCGGCGCTTTTTCTCTGAACAGATTGGCCGTTATGGCCGGAAAAGCTCTGAACCGCGTGCAGTTGATGCCGTCTTTGCCGAAATTGGACAGCCATGGGATAAACAACGCGTCGCAGCGGTCCAAAAGGTATGCAACGTGTCCCATATAGATTTTCGACGCAAGGCAGGTCTCATCCACCATTAGCGCCGAGCCGTTTTCCAGGATCGCTTTGTTTGTTCTCGGGCTGACGACGTAATCCATGCCGAGCGCTTCAAAAAAGCTTTCCCATAAAACGCCGTTCCGGTAATACATGCCGGCTCTCGGAATACCGATTTTCATTTTATTTCTCCTGTTTCCCCGTTTGATCGGACGTACGAAGGAACATGCCGTCTTCCCCAACGGGCGTTATTCCGCCGTACGTTATTATTTATTATAAGAAAATAGCCCTGCAATTACAATCATTAGTTTTTTTACATTTGTTGATTTTTCAACACATTGCGCAAAGATGTAACCGTAAATCAACTTTTTTTTGAAACGGATTTTTCCGGATGTAAAAAATCGGTATGGATATTGATTTTTTAAGCGAAATTCGGTATCATAAAACCAATACGGAGCAAAGGAGAATGATATGGAACAGTTTCAGAATTTGACGTATGTCAGACCCAAGCTTGCCGAGGTGCGCAAAAACTGTACGGAATACGTCGGGCAGTTCAAACAGGCAAAGAGCTTTGAAGAAGCGGACGCCGCTTTTCTGAAATGGTTCGGCGTCTGTGAAGCGGTGGTCACGCAGAACGTGATCGCCAGCATCCGCAACACCATGAACATGAAAGACGAATTTTACGACGGGGAGATCAAGTTTTACAACCGTGAGATCCCCAAGCTGATGCTGCTTGTCAAAAAGGGCGTCAAGGCGGTGCTGGAAAGTCCGTTCCGGCCGCAGCTGGAAGAAAAATACGGCGCGCAGCTTTTTAAGAATGCTGAGGCGCAGATGAAGCTGATCAAACCCTCGATCATTTTGCTGACCGTAAAAGAAAACAACCTGACCACAGCGTATTCCAAGACCGCAGCTGCGTGTTCGGTGGAATTCATGGGCGAAAAGTGTAACTTCTACGGTTTGCTGCGCCATATGCAGTCCGTTGACCGCGCCGAGCGGAAAGCGGCGTTTGAAGCATGGGCGGCATTGTACGAGGGCATTTCCGCAAAGCTGGACGACCAGTACGGCAAGCTGGTCAAAACGCGCTGCAAAATAGCAAAAAGACTCGGATTTAAGGATTACATCGAATACGTTTATCTCTCAAGAGGCCGGTATGATTACGACGCCGGCAAAGTCCGCGCGTTCCGCGAGGCGGTCAAAACGTATATCACGCCGCTGTGCGAAAAGATGTACCGCGCACAGGCCTCGCGTATCGGAGTGGAAAAGCTGCGCTTCTATGACGAGTCGCTTGTTTTCCCCGACGGCAACGCGTCTCCGGTCGGCACACCGGAGGAACTGACCGAAAAGGCAAGAACCATGTACGAGGAAATGTCCCCCGAAACCGGCGAATTCTTTAACTTTATGACGACGCATGCGCTGTTTGATTTTGTGACAAGGGAGAATAAGCATCTCGGCGGCTACTGTACGTTTCTGCCGGATGAAAAAGCGCCTTTCATTTTCTCCAATTTTAACGGGACTTCCGCTGATATTGACGTGCTGACGCATGAGGCGGGGCATGCGTTTCAGGCTTACTACGCATCCCGGCGCCTGCCGCTTTCGCTCCTTGTTTCGTCCACCAGTGAGATCAATGAGATCCATTCCATGGCGATGGAATTTTTTGCCTATCCGTACATGGAACGCTTTTTCGGAGAGAAGGCCGATAAATACCGCTTCGCGCACTTCTGCGAATCGTTCCAGACCATCCCGTATCTTGTAAGCGTGGATGAATTCCAGCACCGGGTGTTTGAAAATCCCGGTGCTACGCCGGCAGACTGGCGCAGATACTGGAAAGAGATCGAACAGACGTACATGCCGTGGCGGGACTACGACGGCAACGCGTTCTTAGAGGGCGGCGGTTTCTGGATGCAGAAGCAGCACATTTTCCTTTATCCGTTTTATTACGTGGATTACGCGCTTGCACAGCTTGACGCGTTTTCCCTTTACAAAAAATCGGTCGAGGGCGCAAACGCCTGGGCGGATTATCTGAGGCTTTGCGGAATGGGCGGGACCTACGGCTATTTTGAGACGCTTGCGCGCGCGGATATTCCCAATCCGCTTGATCCCGAAACCGTGAAAAACGTTGCCGCATTTGCGGAGCAGTATGCGGCGGTCTTAATGGATAAAATACAATAATAAAATACAGAAGACGGGGGAAAGCGTATGAAATACGAATGGAAAAACAAATATGCGGATCAGATCGCACTGAAAGGAGACCGGGCGGACGAAATATTCCGGCATTCCGATCGCTGCCTGGTCGAGGGGCACCGCGGCGCACGCGCACTTCTGCCGGAAAACACGCTGGAAAGCTTTGAAGAGGCGATCCGCCTTGGCGTGGACGCGCTGGAAACGGACGTCAATATGACAAAGGACGGCGTTCCCGTGCTCTGCCATGACAGGACGATAGACCGTACCACCGACGGCTGCGGCGTGATCCGTCAGTTTACGCTGGAAGAGCTGAAAGCGTTCGACGCCGGGGCGCGTTTTGGCGACGGCGCTTTCGCCGGCAGGGGATACAAGATCCCGACGCTGGAGGAATTCTGTGAATTTATGACCGCACACAGGGAGATCCTCCTCAACGTGGAGATCAAGGACTACGGTCTGGATAATATCGACGAAACGCTCGCGACGCTCGGGGCGTTCGATCTGCTGCCGAACTGTGTTTTCGCCTGTTTCGACGCTTCGGTGATCCACTATCTGTTTGAACGGTACGGCGTGAAAACGCAGGGCTTTCTCGGCAAGGATATGCGTCGTTTCCGCCGCGGCATGAACGGAACGTATTCCGAACTGTACGCCGTCGGCGTGGAGATGAACAGTCTTACAAACGACTGTGTTGCGTATCTGAACGATCTGGATATTCAACCCTGGTGCTGGTGCTGCGACGACGAGCAGACCGTACGGTACGCGCTTTCAACGGGTGTGAAAGTGATGACGTGCAACGATCCCGGGCCTGCGGTGGAAATCATAAAAAAATAAGCTGCCTTACAAACCTGTAACATCTTTGTCACCCGATTCGATGTCGGTGCATCGGCTGTTTCGGTATAAAGGAGATACAAAAACGAAACGGAGGTGCCGATCATGGAACTCTTAAAGGTCACCGACCTGAAAAAAACATACGCTTCCCGGCTTGGCGGGACGCAGGTGCAGGCGCTCAAAGGGGTAACTTTTACCATGGAATACGGCGAATATGTTGCCATAATGGGCGAATCCGGTTCCGGGAAAACAACGCTGCTTAATATTCTTGCCGCGCTGGATAAGCCGACAAGCGGATGCGTCGAGCTGCAGGGAAATCGTCTTGAAGCCTTAAAGGAAAATGAACTGGCGTTGTTCCGCAGAAAAAATCTCGGTTTTGTATTCCAGGAATTTAATTTGCTGGATACGTTCACGCTGCGGGACAATATCCTGCTCCCGTTGGTGCTCGGGGCACGGATGCGCAAGAAATGGAACGCCGTCTTTTGCCGATTGCAGATGCGCTGGGGCTTGCGGATATCCTGAACAAGTATCCCTACGAAGATTCCGGCGGTCAGAAGCAGCGTGCGGCGGCCGCGCGGGAACTTATCAAAAAACCGAAGCTGATTTTGGCGGATGAGCCTACCGGCGCGCTGGATTCCCGCTCTTCCGCCGAGCTGCTGCGTATTTTTCCGATGTAAACAAAAGCGGACAGACCATTTTGATGGTCACACACTCTGCAGACGCCGCTTCGCACGCAAACCGCGTATTGTTTATTCGCGACGGCGTGGTGTTCCACCAGCTCTACCGCGGAAACGCAGACAATGAGGAGCTGTATAAAAAAATCTCCGATACCCTGACCATGTTGTGCGCGGAGAGGTAAACGGAGATGAAAAACGGTTATTATTTTAAGATCGCCCTTGAGAATATCAAAAAAACGGGCGATTATACTGGCCGCGTATTTTGGCGCAGGCCGGGCTGCTGGGCTGTTTTTATATCCTGATCACACTGGCGATGGACTCCCGTCTGTCGGAGGCGGTCGGCGGCGCGTATCTGCCGACATTTATGTGGATGGGCGCTGCGGTACTGGGGCTGCTTTCCCTGATTTTGATCTTGTATATGGTGCTGCAATATATTCGTATCGGCAGCGGGACCAACGATCTGGTAATTCGGGAATACCGCCTGGATGAACTGATCCGGGATGCGGTCCGTAAGCAGGCGGGGCAGTTTGTGGAAAAACGGCTGCGCTTCTGTTATTTGCCCACCGATGCAACGGTCATTACGGATCGAAAGTGGTTTTCCTGTATTCTGGATCAGCTTCTGTCCAACGCCGTTAAATATACGCAATCCGGTTCGGTTTCCGTCACAGTGAAGGACGGGTTTCTCTCCGTTTCCGATACCGGTATCGGGATCATGCCGGAGGATCTGCCGCGGATTTTTGAAAAAGGCTATACGGGCGCAAACGGAAGGCTGGAACAGAAGTCCAGCGGCCTCGGCCTATATCTCGCAAAAAAAGCCGCCCGATCTGCTCGCAGTCACTTTAAGCGCCGAAAGTACCGTGGGAAAGGGCAGTACCTTCACGCTGGATCTGTGTAGCTTGGGATTATCCAAACCGTCTTGATCGTTTGCAGATGATTAAGGATTATCGCTTAAAGCACCCGCCTCGGCATGGATCCGATACGGGTGCTTTTGTTTTCTGAATGCAGATAGAATAAAGCAAAAAAAGCAGCTCAGGTTTTTTTCTGGTACGAGTGTTCATGGCGGATTTGTCGGGCGACCGCAAACCGCAAAAGGTTGGCAGCGGCAGAGCGCCGTCATGAGCGCGCGGCGTTTCCGAAGAAAAATCGCCGCAAGCGACGCAGAGCTTGCGACGATGTGGTGCGCCGAAACCGGCTAAATCCGGACCGTTGATTGTGTTTTCGGTTTCTTCAAAGGTGATCGTTTTTGCGTTATCTTTGTAATTGAATGTTAATGCTTTATAAATTGATTTCGCTGTTGATCGTAGAAATAACCGATTGCGGACAGCTTCGCTTCCAACGCGGCGCGGTCCTCGTTGACATCTTCGCAAAGCGCGTCGAGATCGGCATAATAATCACGTAGTTTCGTATTTACCACGCTCATCAGCAGCAGTGGATCTTGAGGCAGGTTCATGGCGTCACGCTCCGTTTTTCTTTTTATTAAATCATGTTTTTGTCAAAAAAGCAATACCACGATACCCGCCAAGGCGGCGGCTCCCGCGATCCAGATCAGCGTCAGGATCCCGCGCTTTTTCAGCACCTGCGGCCAGGTCTGCACGAAGGGGATATCCTCCGTGCCGGGGATGATCCAGAATTTGCTGTGCCCGACCCAAAGGCGGTCGATCACGACGCCGTCGTACCAGTTCATGACTTCCAGAAACAGCAGGGCTTGCAGATACGCGGTTTTTAAATCCGATACGCCGTTCCACAGCCCGATGATCAGCACCAGCACGGCCAGCAGGACAAGAAGGAACGGGATCATGAACCGTTTTCTTTTTTTCGCAACCGTCTCCCGGTCCGTCAGACCGAGTTCAAATACTTTTTCCTGTACCGGCTTCGGATAAAAATACAGGCCGTTGAGCGCGTTGCCCCCCCCACGCCCAGCTTTACCATGAGCGTAAAAAGGCCGCAAAACAAAATCAACTGCAATACGATCATGGTCAGATACTCCACTTTGCGCCGGCGTTTTGCAGCTCGGCCATGCGGCGGAACACACTGTTTTCATTCGCAAGCAACTCCGACGGGCTGCCATTTTCCGCTACGACTCCGTCCTTCAGAACCACGATCTTATCCGCTGCCTCCACGGTGCGCATCCGGTGGGCGATAACGAGGACCGTTTTACCGGCGAGCAGGCGTGAAAGCGCGCCCTGCACCTTCGTTTCGTTCTCCACGTCAAGCGAAGCGGTCGCCTCGTCAAGCAGGACGATCGGCGCGTCCTTTAAGAGCGCGCGGGCAATGGAAATGCGCTGGCGCTCGCCGCCGGAGAGCTTTGCGCCGTTTTCCCCGATCGCCGTTTGATACCCGTGAGGAAGCTTTTCAACGAATTCGTCGCAATTCGCCGCCTTTGCCGCCGCGAGGACCTCCTCGTCGGTTGCGCCGTGTCTGCCGAGACGGATGTTTTCCATGACCGAATCGTCAAACAGAACGACGTCCTGAAATACCATGGAATAATCGGTGAGAAGCACTTCCGGATCAACGGTCGATATGTCCACGCCGCCGACCTTGATCGTTCCGCCGCCCAAGTCCCAAAGCCGCGCGGCAAGACGCGCGCAGGTGCTTTTGCCGGAACCGGAGGGACCGACGAGCGCGGTGACTTCTCCTTCTTTTGCAGTGAAGCTCACACCGCGGAGTACCTCGTGGTCGTCGTAAGCGAAGCGGACGTTTTGGAAAGTGATATCGTGACCGTCAGGATTGAAAATTTCAGCGCCTTCCGCCGTCGGTGTGTTGCCGATCTCGTTCAACCGGTTTGCCGAAACCTGCGAAACGAACATCTCCGCGATCAGCGCAAGGCTTTGATCAAACGGGGCGTAGACGCGGGTGATGACCATCAGGAACATAAACAGAAGCATAAAATCGATCCTTCCGGACAGGATCAGGGACGCGCCGGTGAGGATCGTTGTCGCCACGCCTAAACGCATGATAACGGACGCCCCGTTGACGAACAGCCCGATCACGAGCTCGCCCTTTCTGTTTGTCTTTTCAAACTTGTCGATCCTTTTGTACAGTCTGTCCAGGTATTCTTTTTCCCGGTTCGTCGCGCGGATCTCGCGGACGTTTTCAATCGATTCCTGAATATTGTCCGATACCGCCAAGGCGTCGGCTTTCAGTTTCTCGGAACTGCGTTTTTGGAGCTTTCTGCTGCCGAACAGCAGGATAAAAGCGACGGGTACGCCCCACAGGCAGGCCAGCGCCATGCGCCAGTCGTAAAGGAACAGCATCACGGCGATGATCGCCGTACTGATATACGCGCCGTAAAGATAGCCGAGGCAGTGCGACCAAACGTGCTCCAAACGGTTGACGTCGCCCATGATCGTTTCGGTCAGATCGGCAAGATCGCGCTTCCCGAAGTAGCCGAGCGGCAGTTTTCGCAGCCTTTCCGCGAGAGAGATTCTGGTATCCTTGACTTCTCTGTAAACCAGCCCGTAAGTATTATGATACTGCTGCAGGTGCGTAATAAACGACAAAGCGACGAACGCGGCGACAAGCCCGATA
>JAFSXY010000133.1 GCA_017443805.1 Clostridia bacterium
ATTCAGAATGAGGACGGGCTGGTCGTTCCCACGAGCACCACGCAGCTGAAGTTCGCGTTCCTTTTCAAAACGATCGAAAAGGTCATGAAGTTCATCCTCGGTATCTTCGGCGCGGATCTTGACGCCACGCTCTCCGGCGGCGTAGCAAGCTTTGTCGCGAAGATCGAGGAGATCATCTCCAATCTTGACGCGGGTATTCCTACGGATTGATCCCGGCAAAATCGCACAAAATAATCAAGGGCTTTTGCGGCGCCTTCCGGGAGGGAAGTGCGCCGCGGCTTTATTTTCAGGGCGGCATGCATTGTCGGCCTGCGGTCGGCTGAGCTGCGCCGGAAGGCGGTACGATTCTGCGGCGCCGTTTGTCGAAAAAACAGAAAAATCATGTTGACTTTTGCAGGAATATAGGATATATTTTAATAAACCTGTTTGAAATAAAACGGGCTGTATCTGAATTCTATTCGTTGTAACGGAGAGGGGCTGCATAATTGGAAAACAACGTCATCATCGACCTGAAAAACATTTCCGTATCCTTTGACGGGGAACGGATCATTGAAAACTTAAATCTCTACATCAGAGACGGCGAATTCATCACCTTCCTCGGCCCGTCCGGCTGCGGCAAGACCACCACGCTGCGCGTGATCGGCGGCTTTTTGGAACCGGACGGCGGAGACGTCATCTTTGAGGGTAAAAAAATGAATGGTGTTCCGCCTCACAAGAGACAGGTCAACACCATTTTTCAGCGTTATGCGCTTTTTCCCAACATGAACGTGTATGAGAATATCGCGTTTGGTCTGAAGGTGAAAAAGCTGCCGAAAGCCGAGATCGAGAAAAAGGTCAAGGAGATGCTTGCCCTTGTAAACCTGAAGGGTTTTGAAGCGCGTATGCCCGAGAGCCTTTCCGGCGGCCAGCAGCAGCGCGTCGTCATTGCGCGCGCATTGGCTGTCGATCCCAAGGTGCTTCTTCTGGACGAGCCGCTCGGCGCGCTGGACTTAAAGCTGCGCAAGGATATGCAGGTGGAGCTGAAAAAGATCCAGAAGAGTCTGGGCATCACCTTTATTTACGTGACGCACGATCAGGAGGAGGCGCTTTCGATGAGCGACACGATCGTGGTCATGGACGCGGGCAAGATCCAGCAGATCGGTTCTCCTACAGACATTTACAACGAGCCGAAAAACGCTTTTGTGGCGGACTTCATCGGCGAGAGCAATATCGTGGACGGCGTCATGTGCAGAGATAAGGTTGTCAGCTTTTCCGGGCATACGTTTGCATGTCTGGACGGCGGTTTCGCCGAGAACGAGGCGGTGGACGTTGTGGTGCGGCCGGAGGACGTGGACGTGGTGTCCGTTGAAAAAGGGATGCTCACCGGCACCGTGACCAATGTGACTTTTAAGGGCGTGCATTATGAGATCATTGTGGACATTGGCGGCTTTTTGTGGATGATCCAGTCCACGGATATCCGGCAGGTCGGCGACGTGATCGGTCTGCAGATCGAGCCGGACGCCATCCACATTATGAAAAAATCCGAGTATTCCGGCATGTTCGGAGACTTTTCCAGCTTCTCCGAGGAGTTTGACGAGCTCTCCGACGTCAACGCCGGCGTGGAGGTAGAGGACGATGCGTAAATCTGTCGCCCCGGGCGGCAGCAGAGCGAATTTGATCCCTTATTCCGGCTGGATGACGCTCTTCGTGCTGATCCCCATCGGGCTTGTTGTGTACTATGCCTTTACCGGTGTAAACGGCTTTACGCTTTCCAATATCGGTTGGATCTGGACCTACCGCAAAACGCTTTGGCTCTCCGTGGAGCTGGCGCTGATTGCAACCGTTTTGTGCCTGCTGCTTGCTTATCCGATCGCATACGGGATGTCGCGGGCAAGCGCCAAGGTGCAGCGCAACGCAACGCTTTTTATCATGCTGCCCATGTGGATGAACTTTCTGGTTCGAACCTACGCGTGGATGACCATACTGGAGGACACGGGGCTTATAAACTCCGCTTTGCGCGCGATTTTCGGCGAGGACTTTTCCGGCCTGCGTCTGATCAATAACCACGGCGCCATCGTATTGGGCATGGTATATAACTTTTTGCCTTATATGATTTTGCCGATCTATACGGCGCTTACCAAAATCAGCTACTCGCTGGTGGAGGCGTCCAGAGACCTCGGCGCCAACGGCGCGCAGATCTTCGGCAGGATTATTTTGCCCATGAGCGTACCGGGTATCATTTCCGGCATCACCATGGTGTTCATCCCCTCGATCAGTACCTTTATTATTTCCAAGATCCTGGGCGGCGGTAAGGATTTCCTGATCGGCGATTTGATCGAGGACTATTTCCTCGGCAATTCGGGCGTCGTCAACTACAATATCGGCGCCGCGTTATCGCTTGTCATTATGGTGCTGATTTTGGTCGCCACTTTCTTTATGAACCACTTTGACAAGGATGCGAAAACCAGCGGGGGAGGGAGTCTTGTATGAAAACGCTGCTTAAAATTTACAACGTGCTCATTTATATCTTCCTCTATGCGCCCATTGCGGTCATTATCTTATTCTCTTTTAATTCCGGTTCGTCCCGCGCCGCCTTTGAGGGGTTCTCGCTGCAGTGGTACGCGGAGCTTTTAGAGGATGAGGTCATTCTCAAGTCCCTTTATTATTCCGTGATCATCGCGGTCGTTTCCGCGCTGGTCGCCACATTGATCGGCACGCTTGCCGCGCTCGGCATCAACGCGTTAAAGGGCTGGAAAAAGTCCGTTTTTCTCTCGGTGAACAACATTCCCGTTGTAAACCCGGATATCGTGACCGCCATTTCCATGATGATCCTGTTCGTATTTGCCCTTTCCTTTTTCCACAGTGCGGAAATGGGCTTCGGCACGCTGCTGATCGCCCACATCACGTTTAATATTCCCTATGTGGTGCTCTCCGTGCTGCCGAAACTGAGGGGCATGGACCACAACATCTACAATGCGGCGCTGGATCTCGGCTGCAAGCCCGTCAGCGCGTTTGTAAAGGTCGTGATCCCGCAGATCATGCCGGGCATCATCTCCGGTCTCATTATGGCGTTTACGCTCTCGCTGGACGACTTCGTGATCAGCTACTTTAACTCGGGATCTACGTTCCAGACGCTGCCCATTACCATTTATTCCATGACAAAGAAGCCGTATTCCTTAAAGCTGAACGCGCTTTCCACGCTGCTCTTTGCCGTGGTGATGCTGCTGATGCTTGCCATCAATCTGAAAAAATCGCCCGACCGGACGAAGAAAAAGGCGTAAGGAGGAAAAAAATGAAACAAAAAATTTTTTCTCTTCTTCTTGTGCTGACGGCCCTTGTTTCTCTTGCAGCCTGCGGCGGCGCCGACGAGGACGGGAATAAGGGCGTGACGCTCAACGTTTACAACTGGGGCGAGTATATCGACCAGAGCGTGCTGGGAGATTTTGAGGAACGGACCGGCATCAAAGTCAATTACACCACCTATGCCAGCAACGAGGAGATGTATTCCAAGATCGTTTCCGGCGCCGCATCCTACGACGTGATCATCCCGTCGGAATACATGATCGCCAAAATGATCGAGGAAGACCTTTTGGCTGAGCTGGATTTCAACAATATCCCGAATTACGCGCTGATCGGCGACGAGTATAAGGGCCTTGCCTACGATCCGGAGGAAAAATATTCCGTTCCCTATACCTGGGGCACCGTCGTGATCGTATATAATTCGGCGTATGTGGACGAGGAGGACGTGGCAGACGAGAGCCTTTCGCTGCTTTGGAATGAAAAATATGCGGGCAAGATCTTAATGTTCGACAATCCCCGAGATGCGTTTGCGCTCGGCCTTTCCAAGTTAGGGTACTCCATGAACACCAACGAACCCGCCCAGTGGGAAGCTGCGGCGGAGGAGCTGATCGCACAAAAGCCTTTGGTGCAGGCGTACGTTATGGATCAGGTCTTTGATAAAATGATCAGTGAGGAAGCGTATGTGGCGGCTTATTACGCCGGCGACGCCATGACCATGATGGACGAAAACGAAAATCTGGCGGCTTACGTGCCCGTGGAGGGCGCCAACCGTTTCTTCGACTCCATGTGCGTCTTAAAGACCAGTCGGCATAAGGCGGAGGCCGAGGCGTTTATCAACTTTATGTGCGATACCGAGATCGCCGTGCGCAACGCCGAGGAGGTCTGCTACGCCATCCCGCAGGTGGAGGCCTTTCGGGAGCTGGATGAGGAGACGCAGAACGATACCATGGTCTATCCGCCGCAGGAGGTGCTGGATCGCTGTGAGGTCTTTGTCAATCTCCCGCCCGAGACCGCGCAGCTGCAAAGCGATCTTTGGAAAAAGCTGAAAACCACGTATTAAAAAATGCAGGGAACCGAGAGGTCCCTGCTTTTTTGTATGAGTTTTTTTATTCGTACAGCCGCGTTACTGTTTTCCGAACAGCACCCGGACCGTCATGGTCTTTCCGCATTTCGGACAGCGGGTCGTGTGCTTGCCGCGTTTGCGCCGGAGCCGCAGCTTTGCGCCGCAAAAGCGGCATTTGCGGAAAACGTAGTCGGGATTTGTGATCTTTTGAAACTCCGCTTTGCCGTCTCTGGCAAAGGGGAGCATTTTTTCTCTGAAATGCAGATAGCGTTCGTTTTCCACCGTCCGCCGGTAGGTGTCTCTGGACAATATGCGGTAAAACGCAAAAATATAAATAATTGTGTTCAATAGCCAGAATACGAAATAGGCTTTCCGGAACGGCGTCCAGCGTAAAATCAGGCTGATCGCCCAGAATACAATGGACAGGATGAACAAAAACCGTCCGAGCTGGTCCATACCGTAACGTCCGTACATAAAACGACTGATGCGTTCCGAAAAATTGCGCATTTAGGGTCCCCCTTTACAAAAAAATACGTTTATTCAGCAGCAAAACCCCATGCTTCCCGCTGCGTTTCCGCCGTAGCAGAACAGGCCGAGGATCGCGTTCAGGATCAGATTTGCGATGCAAAGCCGGAAGCAGTACCGCGGCACGGATGAAACCGGACGGCCGTAGCTTTGGCTTTGTGCGGTATATCGGTCCCCCATATTGTTCAGGCGCTCGTACAAGTAGGCGTAATCCCGGTTCGCAGGCTCCTGCTCAAAGGCGATACGCGCGTGCTCCAGCGCCGTGATCGTATTGCCGACGCCGTAGTTTGCCACCGCGCTCAAATAGTACCAGCGCGCATTTCGGACGGAAATGCTGCCGAGAACGTTCAGCGCCTCCCGGTATTGCCGGTTGTTGATATAGATCCGCGCCGAATTCAACAGGCGGTCTGTGTCGGAGGCGTAACCGCCGGATGTGTTCGTTTGCTGATAGCCGTAGGCATAGCGCCGGAAAAAATCGGTAAAGGGATCGTAGCCGTCCGCGCCGTAGGTGTAGGTGGGACCCGTCTGCGAATAGGCGCCGCCGGCGTTTGACTGCCCCGGCTTCCACCCATCCTTGATCATATCGTAGGCGGCGTTGACCTCACTCATTTTTTCCGCGGCCGTTTTATCGTCCGGATTTAAGTCCGGGTGATATTTTTTTGCCAGCGCGCGGTAGGCCTTCGCCACCTCTTCCTCGCTTGCGGTCTGCGGCAGCCCCAGCACTTTGTAGGGATCGTTGATCATCGGCGTTTTTCCCCCTCTTTTTTTTGCCGTTCGTAGCTTGTCCAGATGCCGGACAGCAAAATATTCTCCAAAATATCCCGGTCGCTGCCGATCGGCAGGGCGTTACATGCCTCCATGCAATCCGCGAGCAGCAGCTCCAACAGCTTTTCGCAGGACGAAAAGTCCGTTCTGATCAACGGATTATACCGCTCTTTCCTTAAATCAGTCTGCAGATCCACGCTTGCGTCCATTAAGTAAATGACCTTACCGAGCCGCGTGCCGAAGTCGTAAAGGGCGGTTTTCGGTCCCGCCTGTGCGCCGGCAAAAATTGCGCCCAGCAGCGCGCCGAAGATCCCTGCGGGGACGTCCGGGTTGCGCTCGCCGCGCCGCTCTGCATCCGAAAGCTCCTGCAGCCGGCGTTGTATTTCTTGACAGACCTCCGGGTGCTCCGAATTGACTGCAAGCGCTTCTTTCCGGAAAACAGCGGTTTTTATGGCGTTCGCGAAACCGCCGTCGTCGTTTTTGTCGTCCAGAAATTTATAGTAGGCGAGCACCACGCTCATATCGGCGGCGTAGTCGGTATAGGCGTTTGTCATATACGCGTGCGGTCTGAACGGGTGTGGCGCGCAGCGTGTTTCGGCTTCTTCAAAAGGCGTATTCGTAACGGAAGAAAGCGTCAGGATCAGTAAAACCAGATCATAGGTCAGCGTCAGCTTGTCTATGCCGCGGTGCAGCTCGCCCAGCCTTCGGCACAGGCCGCAGTAAACGGCTCTGTATTTTTCATATGAGTCCCTTGACAGTTTATCCTGATTTGCGATCGCGTAACCGAACATAAGGCGGCTCCTCTTTGTTTTTTCCGCAAACAGCGGCGTGCAGTTTGAAATTACTTTAGCATAAATGAAACGAAAAGTAAACTTTTTATTGATTTTTTTCTTTTTTATTGTATAATAACTTTGAATATTTATTTACGGAGGACAAATTATGTTGGTATCTGCAAAAAAAATGCTCAACGATGCAAAGGCCGGCAAATATGCCGTCGGTCAGTTCAACATCAACAATCTGGAATGGACAAAGGCGATCCTGCTTACGGCAGAGGAGCTGCGTTCTCCCGTTATTCTCGGCGTATCCGAGGGCGCGGGCAAATATATGTGCGGGTTTAAGACGGTCACGGATATGACAAAGGCGATGATCGATTATCTCGGCGTCACCGTGCCTGTGGCGCTGCATCTGGATCACGGCACTTACGACGGCTGCTATGCCGCCATGAAGGCAGGCTTTTCTTCCGTGATGTTTGACGGCTCGCATTATGCGATCGACGAGAATATCCAAAAGACAAAGCAGATCATCGCGGACGCGTCCGCCCAGGGCATTTCCGTGGAAGCGGAGGTCGGCGCCATCGGCGGCGAAGAGGACGGCGTGATCGGCGGCGGCGAGGTTGCGGATCCCGCGGAGTGCAAAATGATCGCGGATCTGGGCGTTACAATGCTTGCGGCAGGCATCGGCAATATCCACGGCAAATATCCCGAAAACTGGGCGGGTTTGCGGTTCGACGTGCTTGACGCCATCCAGCAGAAAACCGGCGCTATGCCGTTGGTGCTGCACGGCGGAACGGGGATCCCCGCGGACATGATCAGAAAAGCGATCTCGCTGGGCGTTTCCAAAATCAACGTCAATACCGAGTGTCAGCTGAGCTTTGCCGCAGCGACCAGGACCTATATCGAAGCGGGCAGGGACCTGCAGGGCAAGGGCTTTGATCCCCGCAAGCTGCTTGCGCCGGGCGTGGAGGCCATCAAGGCGACCGTGAAAGAAAAAATGGAGCTCTTCGGTTCCGTCAACAAAGCATAACATAAAGCGCAGATAAAAAGATGAAAACAGTCCGCCGTCAGTGAACCGCTGGCGGCGGCACGCATGGATAGAGGTAAAAAAATGGCAATTTCAGCACAAACGCTCTTAAAAGACGTTCAGGCGATGAACGCGTTCGGCCCGCGTTTGACGGGCACCCGGGCGCACGCCGCCTTTATTGCGTATCTGAAAACAGCGATCAGAGAAATGGGGATAGAGGTCTACAGCGATCCTCTGTTTTTCCATAAGTGGGAAGATACCGCGCACAGTCTGCAGCTGGAAGCGGAAGACGGCAGTCTGGAAGACGTGCACGTTTCTTCCGTCCATCCTTATTCCGGCGAGACGCCGCCCGGCGGCTATCTGGAGGAACTGGTCTATATCAAAAATCCGGCGGTGGATTATTTGAAGGTTGCCGGAAAAATTGCGCTGGTTGAGGTCGGCAATGTTGATTTTATCCCCAGCGAGGTCCCGTTTGACAAGCGTTCCGCATGGCCTGAAGACGTCACCATGCCGAAGAACTACGAAGGGCCGGTCATCACGACCTTTGTAAAGGTCCTGCATTCAATGCTTGGAAAGCTCGGGAATGCAAAGGCAATTATTCTGATATGGAAGGGCTTGCCGGACGCCTGTGTGGAAGGGCAGTATCTGCCTTTTAACATGGGCTATTGCGGGATCCCCATGCTTTGGGTGAACGAGACGGCCGGCAGCCGTCTGGTCGAGGCTGCCGCGGCGCGCCGCCGCGTAAAGTTCCTGCTGACTGCCGAACGGGAGGAGATGGCGTATACGGAGTCTTTTTACGCGATTCTGCCCGGAAAAAACAAAAAGGAGTGCGTGATCGTTAACACACACACCGACGGTCCGAACTGTATTGAGGAAAACGGTCCGATCGCGCTTTTGGCGCTTTTGCGGGAATGTAAAAACAGGCCGTTGGAACGTACGCATATCTTTTTATTCACCACGGGACATTTCCGTCTGCCGCAGTTTAAGGACATCCGCACCGGCGCATTCCAGTCCGCGTCGCTCTGGATGGAGCGTCACCGCAATCTATGGGAGGGCGGAAATAACGAGCTGAAATGTGTTGCCAACCTGACGCCGGAACATTTGGGCTGCATGGAACGGACGGTCACAGACGGCGAATATCGGTTTACGGGACAGCCTGAATTGGAGCTGGTATACACCGGAAACAGCTTTATGGATCAGCTGTATATCGAGGCGGTCAAACAGCGAAAAACCGTTCGGACCATGACGCTGCAGGGACACAATCTGCTGCACTTCGGCGAAGGACAAAACTTCTTTACGATGGGGATCCCGGGTATTTGTCTTGTGCCTGCGCCGTACGGTCTGTGCATGCAGAACGACACGCATCTGATGGAGCAGTTCAGTCCGGAGCTGATGGCGGAGCAGGTGGAAACGTTTTTGTCCCTGATCGAACAGATCGAGCTTACGCCGACGGAAACGCTCGGCAAAAGCGACGGCTACCGTTTCGGGTTCGGCAACAGCGTTTCCGGCGGCCGGGACTTTACGCCCGGCGCCATTTTGGGCGAGCTGAAAGATAATTTTGAAAAAATGATAAAGAAAGACGAAAAATAAGTCGGCGGAGTAAATAAACGGGAAGAGAATATTTATATTCCGGATCCCGAAAAATGGAAGCGACACAAGACAAAACGCTTGTGTCGCTTCTTTTTTTGATCTGCGCTAAATGGGACAGCCCTTTTTGGGATTTTTATACTCTGTGGCCGTCTGTAATGACGATCTTGCCGACCACGGGCGCCTTGAGCTCGCCCGTAAAAGTATCCTCTTCAAAAGTGAACGCGCCGGTCAGCTTTTTGCCGGGCAGCACGGAGATATTTCCTTCTCCCGAAATGGTTTTGCCGTCCGGTTCTTCAACCAGGTTGAAGAAGTTGATTTTTGCGGATTTTAAGCCGCCGGGAAGGGTGACGTCGATTTTATAATCGCCGTTGTCGTCTTCCGCGATCGTAAAGCGGACTTCGCCGCGGGCAAGCCGCAGATTGATTTTTCCGGCCCATGTGCCGATACCGATTTTTGCCATAGCATGTTCTCCTTTTTTCTCTTTTTTTATGCCTTGCGCCCGATTTCGATTCCTTTGTCGAGCGCCGCCATGTTCATTTCCAGTACGCCGGGTTTTTTGTCCCGGAATTTTTTCTCCAAGGCGTCTGTAAACGCCTCTCTGCTTACGATACCCGTTGCGCCGATCAATATACCCATTAAAACGGTATTTGCGATTTTTGCGCTGCCCAGTTCAAGCGCGAGGTCGTCCACCGGCGCCGAGATCACGCGGGCGTTTTCAATTGCGGCGTCCTTTACGCGGCAGGAATTTGCAAGCAGCACGCCGCCTTCTTTCAGGTCCTCCGCAAATTTTGCATAAGCCTGTTCGTTCATGACGATGAGGTTATCGCAGTATTTCGGCAGGGGAGAAACGATCGGCTCCTCGCTGATCACGACGGTGCATTTGGCGCTGCCGCCGCGCTGCTCGGGTCCGTATTCGGGCAGATAGGTCGCATGCTTGCCCATCTCGATCGCAGTTGCGGCCAGCGTGATGCCGGCGCTCATGATACCCTGTCCGCCGGAGCCGGAAAATACAAAGGACTGTTTCATACGTTTTCGGCCTCCTTATCCTTGTATACGCCGGGTTTGAAATAGGGGATCGTGTTTGTGTTCATATATTCCAGCGTCTGCAGTGGGCTTAATTTCCAGTTCGTAGGGCAGTTCGTCAGCAGTTCCACAAAGGTAAAGCCCTTGCCCGCAAGCTGATATTCAAACGCTTTTTTGATGCCCGCGCGCGCGTCCCGGATCCCCTTGGGGGAGTTCAGCGCGTACCGCGCCACGAAAACAGGCGCCTCCAGCGTGGAGATCAGCTCGCACATTTTCATGGGATAGCCCGTGGTTTCGGCGTCGCGTCCGTAAACGGTCGTGGTGGTCTTTTGTCCCAAAAGCGTGGTCGGCGCCATCTGGCCGCCCGTCATGCCGTAGGTCTGGTTGTTCGCGAAAATTACCGTAAAGTTTTCCCCGCGGTTTGCGGCGCTCATGATCTCCGCCAGACCGATGGCGGCAAGGTCGCCGTCGCCCTGATAGGCAAAAACCAGCCGCTCGGGATTGGTGCGCTTGACGCCGGTGGCGGCTGCAGGCGCTCTGCCGTGCGCAACGCTTAAAAAGTCGCCGTTCCAGTAAAGGATATTCAGTGCCGAACAGCCCACGGAAATGACGTTCAGAGAATTATCCGCCTGCCCCAGTTCTTCGATCACGTCGGAAACAAGCCGTGTCGCCAACGCATGCAGACATCCCGGGCAGTAGCCGCTTTGCGCGTCGGCGATCATATGGGAACGCATATATTCAGCCATTGTTTTCACCTCCCGCAAGGATCTCGCCGATCGCTTCATATACGCCCTCGTCGTCCAGCAGACAGCCGCCGGAGCGTCCGTACTCGTATACGGGACAACGGTCCTTGACCTGCAGCTCAATATCCTCCCGCATCTGCGCGGGAATGGTCATTTCAATGTCTATAATGCCTTTTACTCTGTTGTAATCCAGATCCCGGATCTGTTTTTTCGGGAAGGGGAAGAGGGTGATCGGGCGCAGCAGTCCGATCTTATGTCCCTCTGCGCGCAGACGGAGCACGGCTTCCTTGGCCACACGGGACGCGATCCCGTAGGCGACGATCACATATTCGGCGTCGTCAAGCATAAATTCCTCAACCTTCACGTCGTCTTCTTCCCAGGCCTTGTACATCTCACCCGCCATGGTATTGATCCCTTCCAGGATCGGCTCGGTGTAGATCGGCGTGATGTTGCCCTGATAATCGCGGCCGTTGCGGCGCGTTAAGCTCCATTCGGGCAGGTCTTCATCCTTCATTTCACGCATCGGCGGCAGCTGGACTTCCTCCATAATGTTGCCCAGACATCCGTCCATCAGCAGCAATACGGGGTTGCGGTCGCGTTCGGCGTAATCCCACGCCGTGTAAACGAGATCCGCCGCCTCCTGCGCGGAATTCGGCGCAAAAACCATGGCGTGAAAACCGCCGTGGCCCAGGGCCTTCGTCGCCTGCAGGTAATCCGACTGCGCCGGCTGGATGGAGCCGAGGCCCGGCCCGCCGCGGCTGATGTTTACGATCAGCGCGGGCAGCATGGCGGCCGCAAGATAGGAGATACCCTCCGCTTTCAGGCTGATACCGGGGCCGGAGGAGCTGGTCATGGCGCGGGCGCCCATTGCGGCGGCGCCGTAGACCATGTTGATGCTTGCGATCTCGCTTTCACCCTGTACGTATGCGCCGCCGACCTCCGGCAGCCGCCATGACAAGTATTCCGGGATCTCATTCTGCGGGGTGATCGGGTAGCCGGCAAAAAAGCGGCAGCCTGCCCGCACGGCAGCTTCGGCAATAGCCTCGTTGCCCTTCATAAATTTTATATCGCCCATCTGTCAATCCTCTCCTTTCGGCGGAAGTTCAATGGCGCCCTCCGGACAGACAGTGGCGCAGATACCGCAGGAAATGCATGCGTCCGGATCGGTCAGCTCGGGATAAAAATATCCGCGGCTGTTCCGTTCTTTGCTCTCGGCAAGGATCTTTTTCGGACAGAAATGCATGCAGTAGCCGCAGTCCTTGCAGAGTCTTTTGTTGATCTCAACCAAAACAATCAGCTTCCTTTCCCCCATTGATCTCATCTTTTATTTTATAAGATATATTAATAAAATGCAAGGGAAAGATTGCTGTTTTTCCACAGAAAAACATAAAAGTGGCGGATTTTAATGTGAGAATTTTTGAAGTCGATTTTGTTAAAATTTCATAATATGTGTGAATAAAATGTGAACGAAAAGGGCTTTGACTTTTTTTTATTTTCGCGATATAATAAAAAATGCGAGCAGGACGGGCGATCGCGCACGTACGTGTGAGGAAAGTCCGGGCTCCATAGAGCAGGATAACGGCTAACGGCCGCCGAGGGTGACCTTAAGGGAAAGTGCAACAGAGAGATACCGCCCGGGGAGACTCCCCGGGTAAGGGTGGAAAGGCGAGGTAAGAGCTCACCGGCGCAGCGGAGACGTTTGCGCCCTGTAAACCCTATCCGGAGCAACACCGATAAAAGTGGCTTGCTCGGCCATAACTTTGACGGGTGGCGCGAGCGGGGGAGCAATCCTCCGCCAAGACAGATGATCGTCTTTAATGACAGAACCCGGCTTACAGTCCGGCTCGCACCAAACGAAAAGCGCCCCATATACTGGTATGGGGTGTTTTTATGCTTGAAAATCTTTTTTGTGCGTTTACCGCCGTCTTTTTTATTATCGGATTTGTTTGCAGCGTGTTTTTCCTTTTGCTGCGGCTTACGCGGCCGAAAAACGCAACGACGGTGATCTTATCCTTTGTTTCGCCGGATACGGAAAACGCCGTGGCGCAGATCGGAAGACATCTTTCGGCGATGCAGCTTGCCTGCGCCGGTACGCGCACGGTTTTGATCGCTGTCTGCGAAGAAAACGATACGTACAACAAAGCGCAGCTAAGCAGTTTTTTTGCGGATGAAAGCCGGTTTTTTGTCTGCGACCGGTCCCAGCTCAGCGATATTCCGGCGATCATTCGGACCAAGCGCCCGTTCTTCGGCGCATAGAGACGGGAACCGGCCCGTTTTCCCGGATACGCAGAACGTTTTTATCGTATAATTCTGAAACGGATACGATGGCACGGAGGCTTACCATGCTGACATTTTTAACCGGCTGCGACGCCGGCGCAAAAAGAGAATATATCATGGAAGCGCTTGTCAAAGCGTCGGAGGAAGGGAAAAAAGCCTTTCTTCTGGTGCCGGATCAGGTCAGCTTTGAGCGCGACCGGGAGCTGTTGTTCCGGTACGGCGCACAGGCTGCCAACCGTGTGCGGGTATCCGGTCTGCTCCATTTTGCCATGGAGGTGCTTGAAGAAAAGGGCGTTCCGGGCAAGCCTCCGGCCGACGAGGCCGCCGAGGCGGTTTTTATGAGCCTTGCGCTGCGCCAGACAATGGACAGCTTGCGGATCTATGCCGGGCACCATCGCCGCCGGAACAACGTGCAAAGTCTGCTTGCCGCCTGCAACGCTTTTGCGCAGGCCGGCGCGGAGCCGGAAACGCTCAACAGGATCAGCGGCCTTGTCACGGGCAGACTGCGTGAAAAGACCAAAGAGCTTTCGTTGATTTATTCCGCTTATAAAGGGCTGGTCACGGACCGTTTCTCTTCTGCAAACGATAATATCCGGCGCGCTTCGGAGGCGCTGCGGACGGACAGGCTTTTTGAAGGCGCCGTTTTCTATTTTGATGATTTCAGAGGCTTTACCGGCGTCCAGACCGGCCTGATCGGCGCGCTGCTCGGTCAGGCGGACGTCTATGTCAGTCTGCCGGGCTCCGATGCGGGGGACCCTGCGCAGGGCCCCGCGTTTGAACACGCGGCAAAAAACCGCCGCCGGCTGATACGGGCCGCAAACACGGCGGGCGTCCGTATCTTTACCAAAGAAATTCCCGCCCGACCGGACGCGCTTGACGCGTTCCGCCGTCGCTTGTTTGTTCCCGGCGCCCCGCAAACGGATATGGACTTCCCGGTCACGGTTATTCTGGCGCAGAACAAGTACGACGAGTGCGAATATGTTGCGCTGCAGATCAAAACGCTGCTGGAACAGGAGGTCTGCCGCGCGGGAGAGATCGCAGTTTATATCCGGGATGAAAGCGATCGGACAAGTCTTGTCTCCGCGCTGAAAAAGGCGGCTGTCCCGGTGTTTGAGGATACGCGTTTCCCGCTGAGCCGGTCGCCGCTTGCAAGGCTGGTCCTTTCCGCGGTACACATGGCTGCGGCGGGTTTTGATACGGGAGAAGTGCTTGCTTATATCAAGACGGATATCGCCGGGATCGGCGATGCGGATTGTGCGCTGCTGGAAAATTACGTATACTGCTGGAATATCGACGGTAAACGCTGGGAGCGTCCGTTTACGGAAAACCCGAAAGGCTTCGGGGTGCTCTTTGACGACGCCTGCAAACAAACGCTGGAAAAGATCAATGCGATCCGCGACGCCGTTGTTGCGCCGGTATTGGAGCTGCGCGCCTTGCTTGCAAAAGAGGACGCCGAAGAAAGCTGTCGCGCGGTTTACATGTTTTTGCGGAACGTCCGTGCGGACGGGCATTTTTTGGAATACGCTTCTTTTTTGAACGAGCATGGCGATCCAGCCGGAGCGCTTGCCTGCGCGCGCGTGTGGGACAGCCTGATGGAGGCGCTGGACGCGTTGGCGGACGCGGCCGGCGGGCACGGCGTCTCTCCTTTGTATTTTTACGAATTGTTATCGCTGATGCTGTCCGGGACAAGCCTCGGCGATATCCCGGCCGGACTGGATCAGGTAAAGATCGGCATGGCGGACAGGGCGCGGTATTTAAGCCCGAAAATTGTGTTCGCGGTCGGTTTCCAGGCGGACCGTTATCCTGCGAGCAGGATGGCGCAATCCGTGTTCACCGGAGAGGATCTGCGGCAGCTGTACGCGCGCGATCTTGATTTGGAAGCGCTGCCCGAGGATGTTTTTGAGGAAGAAAAACTCATTGTCTGGCAGATGCTTACCTGTGCGGCGGAACGGATCTATATTTCCCGGTCTGCGTTTTCCGTCAATGGTGAAAAGCAGGAACCGTCTCCGTTTTTGCGGGATATACAGCGCGCGGCGCCGGGCTGTACGCAGCGTCGGACGCAGTCCTTGGGCCCTGCCCAACGGATCTTTTCTCCCGACAGCGCGTTTGCCGTATATGCGGACGTGATCCATGACGGCGGCGTTTTTTCCGCCTCCTTGAAAAAGGCGCTGGAAGAAAGCGGCCTGGCAGGCAGGCTGCGGGCGCTGGAGCGCGCCGTTCAGGGAGTGGAGGACCGTTTTGCCGATCCCCACGAAGCGCAGCGTCTTTTCGGCAGGGACCTGTTTTTCTCCGCCTCCAGGGCGGAGACGTACGCTAAGTGTCCGTTTTTGTTTTTCTGCCGTTACGGAATGGGCGTGGAACCTCTGACGCAGGCGAAACTGGACGTGCGGATCAACGGTCTGCTTGTCCATAAGGTGTTGGAGGACGTGCTGCTGCGGCACGCGGGAGAAAGGCTTGCGGATGTTCCGGAAGCAGCGCTGCGGGAGGAGGTCCGCGCTGCGGTGGACGGTTATGTCTCTGCGTTTATGCGCGGGGAGGAGCAGCTTGCGCCGTCGCTGGTCCGCAGCCTTGCACGCGCGGAGCGTGTGATTTTGGATATTTTGCTGCGCATGCAAAGTGAAATGAACACCTGCGCTTTTGTAACGGTCGGCGTGGAAATGCAGATCGGCGGCAGGAATGCGGATATCCCCGCATACCGGCTCACGCTGCCGGACGGCGGCACGCTGACGATGACCGGCAGTATCGACCGTGTCGACCTGATGGACGCCGGCGACAAAAAATTCGCGCGTGTGGTGGACTATAAAACCGGCGGCAGGGATTTTAAGCTCGGCGACGTGTTTGACGGCTTGAATATGCAGATGCTGCTTTACCTTTTTGCGCTCTGTGAAAACGGAAAGGAACGCTTTGACGCGCTGCTGCCCGCGGGCGTTTTATACGTGCCCGCCAACAACGCCGGCACAAAGCTCGGCCGTCGCGAGGACGGGGAAAAAATCAAACTGCAAAAGCTGAAAAACGGCAGAATGAACGGTGTGATCTTGGAGAACGCCGATGTGATAAAGGGTATGGAGAGCGCAGCGCAGGGGCTGTATATCAATGCCGAGATCGATAAAAACGGCAATTTGTGCGGGAACCTGCTGACGCTGGAGGAATTTCGTCTCCTGCATAAAAAAACCGATGAGATCCTGCAAAAAACCGGTATGCTTCTGCATGCGGGCGCCGTACCGGCGCTGCCGATGGATACCGGAACGGAAAAAAGCGTGTGCGATTATTGCGCGTTCGGCGCCGTGTGTCTGAAGGAGCGCGGCTGTGAGAAACGGCAGGGACATAAAATGAGCTTCGATGAAGCGCGAAAGCGTTTGCACGACGACGAAGACGTAAACGGATAAGGGGGCGGCGGAAAAGATGGCAGACAGAGACTGGACAAAAGAACAGGCGCTTGCCATTCGTGCGCAGAGCGGCGCCGTATTGGTGTCCGCTGCGGCCGGTTCCGGCAAAACAAGCGTTCTGGTCGAACGGATCGTCCGTATGCTGACCGACGAAGAAAACGCCTGCCCGCCGCAGGCGCTGCTGGTGGTCACCTTTACCAACGCGGCGGCTTTGGAGATGCGTACGCGGATCGCGGAGCGTATCCGTACGGAAGCGGAGCGCAGTCCCGAACGGTCGGATCGGCTTTTTAACCTTGCCGCCCGTCTCGGAGAGATGTTCGTCGGGACGATGGATGCGTTCTGTATGCAGCTTGTCAGAGAGAATTTTAACGAGTGCGGCGTCGAGCCGGACTTTACTGTTTTGGATGAGGGCGAGGAGACCGCACTGCAGTACGCCGCCGTGAAAGAAGTGCTCGAGGCGCTGTATGCCGAAGACGACCCGGGCTTTGCCGCGCTGACGTCGCTGTTTGAGTCGGGCAGGGACGACGGCACGCTGATCGAAGGGATTTTGTCATTGTCGGACTTCTCCATGTCGGAGCCGGACCCCGCTGCATGGCTGAACGGCGTACAGACGCCGTTTTTATCCGATGCGGTGCAGGGAAGCGCATGGGAAGAGATCCTGCGCAAACGCTGGCTGCAGGGGCTTTCCTACTGTCTTTCTCTGACGCGCGCCGCGGTGCGGGAAAGCGAGGCAAACGAGCTGCTCCGGGATAAAACAGCAGAGCTGCTGCGTTTGGATGAAATGCGTCTGAACGAGGCGCTTGAAACGGTGAGTGCCGGCAGCTGGGATGCTTCAGGCACCGCGCTTGTGCATGCGCTGGAGGAGATATCATCCCGTCGTTTCCCTGCGCTCAGAGGCATGGCGGAGGATCCCGTAAAGCTGTGTGTGAGCGGAAAGCGGAACCGGGTCAAGGAAACGCTGAAAAAGCTTTGCGGTCTGTATTGCGCTTCCTCAGCGGAGCATGCGGAGGATATCCGTGTGCTTGCGCCTGCCGTGCAGGCGCTTGTCCGGGCGGTTTTGTCTTTTCAGGACGCGCTGCTGAAAAAAAAGCGCGAGCGCGGCGCCTACGGTTTTGCGGACATTTCACATTTTGCGCTTTCTCTTTTGTACGATCCGGCCGCACCGGACGAAAAAACGCCGCTTGCGCGTGAGCTTACCGGCGGATATAAAGAGATCCTGATCGATGAATATCAGGATACCAACCGTGCGCAGGATAAGCTTTTTTCCTCTCTTTCCGAAAACGGGGAGAATATGTTTATGGTGGGCGACGTCAAACAGAGCATCTACCGTTTCCGGCTTGCAAGTCCCGAGATCTTTACGGAAAAATGCCGGGCGTATCCGAATTACGACGGCGTGGAGAAAAAGTCAAAAATCACGCTCGGCAGCAACTTCCGCAGCCGACATGAGGTGACCCGGACGGTGAATTATCTTTTTTCCGCCGTGATGTCGCGTGAATGCGGCGATCTGGATTATACGGCGGATGAACGGCTTTGTCCGGCTGCCGTCTATCCGGAGGATGACCTTCACGCCACGGAGTTCTATCTTGTGCAGGCCGGGCCCGAGGGCGAGCTTGCCGCAGAGGCTGCATACTGCGCAAAGCTGATCAAAAAGCAGCTTGCGGCCGGTCTGACCGTTTATGATAAGGAGGGCAGCCGCCCGGCGGGATACGGTGATTTTTGTATTTTGCTGCGCTCGGCAAAAAATACGACGGACGTTTATGCGCGCGCGCTGAGGCGCGCCGGTATCCCCGTCAATGTGGATACGCGCGAAGGGTTTTTTGAAACCGCCGAAATAAGGCTGATGCTATCCTTTTTGCGCGTGATCGATAATCCTTTGCGGGACGTCGATCTGTTGGCTGTCATGCTTTCGCCGCTTTTCGGCTTCAGTGTGCAGGATGCGGCGGGGATCCGCTCCGACAGCAGGGAAAAAACGTCCGACGCGCATCTGCCTTTGTATGACGCGCTGACGCTTGCTTCACAGGCAGGGCAGGCACAGGCGACGGCGCTTTTGGAAACGCTGCAGTATTTCCGCAGAATCTCCGCAACGGCGTCCGCGGACGAGCTGATCGGTCGCATTTACGACGAAACGCTGATGCTGCACATTGCGGGCGCCAAAGAAAACGGCGCCATGCGCGTTGCGAATTTGCATGCGCTGCAGGAAACCGCCGTTCGGTTTTCCGCGGACGCGCTCAAAACGGTCGGCGCTTTTTTGCGCTACCTGGATATGCTGCGCGAAAACGACGTCCAGCTGCGCAAGGGCAGCGATCCCGGCACGGGGAACAGCGTCCGGATCATGACCATCCACCGCTCCAAGGGGCTGGAGTTTCCCTTCGTGATCGTGGGCGGTCTGTCCAGACAGTTTAATCTGCGGCATTCTGTTTCCGTGCTTTGCGTATCCCATGAGTACGGCGTTGGGCTGAAACGCCGCGAACCGGAAAACATCAAGCTTTACGATACGCTTTCCTCCACCGCGGTGCGCTGCGCCGCACAGGAAAAAGATCTGTCCGAGGAGCTGCGGATCTATTACGTTGCGTTAACGCGTGCGCGGGAAAAACTGTTTTTCCTTGCCGGCGATAAAAATCCGTATAAAACGCTTGCCGACGTGCAGGCGGTTTTACCGGAGACGGCGCAGGCGCCGCCGTATTATGCGAGCGGCGTTTCCACACCGCTGGAATGGTTCGTTGCGGCCTTTCTCCGGCACCCGGATGCAAAAGGCCTGCGTACAATATCCGATTTTTCCGTTGATGCGGATTTTCCTTTGCGTTTTGAAGTCGTTTCGGCGGAACAGGCAGAATCGGAAACGGAAACAGCCGAAACGAAGGCCGCGCTTCCCGATGAGACGCTTGTACGGCAGCTGACCGAAAAGCTGCATTTCACCTACCGGTATCTGCCGGTCGCAAACGCGCTTGCCAAGCACACCGCCTCGGCGCTCGCGGAGGAGACTTTTTCTCCGCTGCACTTTGCGCAGTCCGCGCCGGCTTTTATGTACCGCGCCGGCGCAACGCCCGCTGACGTGGGGACAGCGACGCATAAGTTTTTGGAATACTGTGATTTTTCCTCCGCCGAAATCGACGTGGAAAAGGAGCGCGCAAGACTGGTCGCCGCGGGGCGTCTGAAGGATGAAGAAGCGCAGACGGTGGACGCGCAGGCGATCGGCATGTTTTTTGCCTCCGATGTTTTTGCCCGGGTGCTGCGCGCGCAGGATGTGATCCGGGAGCGGGAATTTACCGTCGCAAAATCAATCTGTGAATTGGATCCTTCCGTGCCCGCCGCTTTTTCAGACGAACAGACGGTTGTCATCGGCAAAATGGATCTGGTTTTCATTGAGGACGGCAAAGCGGTGATCCTGGATTATAAAACCGATAAAATCGGGGATATAAACGAACTGCGGAGCCGGTATGCCGGGCAGCTTGCGCTTTACGCCGAGGCCGTTGAGAAGGCCTGGGGATATCCGGTGAAAGAAAAAATTCTTTATTCCCTGCATCTCAGGCAATATCTGACGCTGTAATTTTATAAAAAAAAGATTGCCAGGGCGGCGGCGTTTGTATTATACTGAATAAAAGAAAACCTGTTTACGGAGGTTCATATGGCGGATCAATATATCAAGGCGCTTGTAAATTATGCGCTGGAACACGGACTGATCGATGAAAACGACCGTGTTTACTGTACAAACGCACTGCTTTTTTTGATGCGGCAGCCGGGCTTTGATCCGGATACGCCCGCTTTTTCAGGAGAGCTTTTTGAGATTCTGAACGGCCTGTGCGATATAGCCGTACAGCGGGGTCTGTGCGGGGATACCGTGACCGAACGGGACCTGTTCGACACGGCGCTGATGGGCGCCGTTACGCCGCGCCCGTCGCAGGTGATCGCGGATTTTCAGTCGCTGTGCCGGCTGGAGCCCGCCGCCGCCACGGATTATTTCTATACGCTTTCCGGCGATACGAACTATATCCGGCGGGACCGCATCCGCAAAATGCGCAAATGGACATATGACGGCGCGTACGGCACGCTGGATATCACCGTCAATCTTGCCAAACCGGAAAAGGACCCCAAGGCGATCGCCGCCGCGGGCAAGCAGCAGGCGACGGGGTATCCCAAATGTCAGCTCTGCCG
>JAFSXY010000002.1 GCA_017443805.1 Clostridia bacterium
ATGTGATCGCTTGGCAGAACACGCTTCTCGCCTACCGCGATGAGAAAAGGCAGCCGTATAAGCAGACGTATTTGAAAAGCGTTCACAATCAGCTCAGCGCGATTTTCAATCATGCTGTCCGCCATTACGATCTTCGTTCCAATCCTGCAGCAAAGGCAGGCAGTATCGGGGATAAGAACGCCGCAGAGGTTGATTTCTGGACGAAAGATGAATACAACCGTTTTTCGGAAGCGATCATGGACAAGCCCGCATCGTACTACGCTTTTGAAATGCTCTATAGATCCATAAATAATCAAAAACGGAGGTTTCAGTTATGCAGGCGATTCTGGCGCGTATTCTCACATTCATTTTGATGATCCAGTCCCTTTTCAGCCTGATCGGCGAAAAATACACGGTGTACGAAAATATCCGTTACGGCGAAGCGGAGCGCGCTCTTGTGACCGTATACGTTCCGCACGACGCCGCAGAGCGCGGGGAAAACGGTTGTATCCTGTATATTCACGGCGGCTCCTGGACGGGCGGTGAAAAAGAAGATATGTCCCCGCACTGCAAAAAACTTGCCATGAAGGGCTATATCACCGCGACCATGAGTTATTCCCTTTGCTCCGAGGAAGCCTTCGGCAAGGTGACCGTATGGACGATGCTGGACGAAATATCGCAGTGTATTGCCGCGATCAAGGATTTTTCGGACGAAAACGACCTGCACATCACCAAAATCGCCACGTCCGGCTATTCCGCCGGCGGGCACATCTCCATGCTCTACAGCTACTCCCGGCCGGAGGACGCCGCGATCCCGCTGGCGTTTACCGCAAACCGCGTGGGCCCCTCCGACCTGACGCCGGACGCCTGGGGCGAGCAGACCTCCTTCAACCTGACCGCCATGCTCACAGGCACGGCGCTGACCGACGTGATGAAGGAAAACGGCGAGGCGCTCCGCCTTGCGCAGGAGATCTCCCCTGTGACTTACGTGAACGGGCAAACCCTGCCTTCCGTTTTTGCATACGCGGGGAACGACCCGATCGTGACGAAGGGGAACCGGGAATCCATGCTCCGGACGTTCCAAAACGTGTTCGGAGAAAACGGAAACAACTACCGGTATATTTTCTACCCCCTGTCGGGACACGGCCTGCTGCTGGATCCGATCAGCGAGAACAAATACGATCAGGCCGTATACGATTACTGCAAAACGTACTTCGGCTACTGAGCCGGCATACATCCGGAAAAGTCGCCCGGAAAGCATTTTATCCGCGCTTTCCGGGCGATTCTTTTTTGTTTTGCGGGGCAATCCGTAAAAAACCATTGCAAACAAAATGAATTTGATTTAAACTAAAGATATATTGGCTTTAACGGGAGATATGCAACCATGCGAAAAGCTTTTTCCGTTTTGACGGCCGTGTTATTGCTGCTTACGCTGTTTTCCGGCTGCGGCAATATCATGAAAACGGGCAAAACGATTTTGATTTATATGTGCGGATCCAATCTGGAAACCAAGCAGGGACTTGCCGGAAAAAATATTGACGAAATCCTGTCCGCGGAGATCGGGACCGATCTGAACGTGGTGATCGAAACCGGCGGGGCGAAGACCTGGCGTTCTCACGGCATTGCCAACGACGCGATCCAGCGGTATGCGGTCAAAAACGGCGAGCTCGTTCTGCTTGAAGCCCTGCCCCAGGGCAACATGGGCGAGGCGGATACGCTCGCAGATTTCCTCGTCTGGGGGCAGACGCACTACGCCGCAAAAGACAGCATGCTGATCCTTTGGGACCACGGCGCGGGCGCCGCCAAGGGCGTTTGCTACGACGAAAACTACGCCTACGATCCCCTGACGTTAAAAGAACTGAAGGCCGCGCTTGAAAGCGCAAGTCTGAAAAACAAATTTGATTTGATCGGCTTTGACGCCTGTCTGATGGCGTCGGTCGAAACGGCGTATTTCGTTTATGATCACGCGCGGTACATGGTCGCATCGGAAGAGATCGAGCCGTCGGGCGGCTGGGATTACAAAACCGTATGCGAAGCTTTTTCCGCCGGCGGGGATCCCATTGCGACCGGCAAGGCGATCTGCGACGCATATATCAAAAAATGCGCGGAAAAGAATAAACTGTTCGCGACCCTTTCCCTGTTTGATCTGTCAAAGACGCCGATGCTGATGAACCAATGCTCCGCCGCGATGGAATATATTGAGAATTACGCCCGGAAGGCCGATTATTTTTCCGAGGTTTTGAACGCGATGCGGACATGTGAAAAATTCGGCGGCGACAACGCGTTTCAAGGCGCAGCGAATATGCTCGACTTCGTCGATTTTGTATACAAAGCGACCGGCGATGAATACCGGGAACTGATCGACACAGGCGATTTCGTCCTGTATTCCGTCAACGGCGGACAGCGGGCAAACGGCGGCGTTTCTTTTTATTATCCGATGATCTATAACGAAAATGAGGTCAACTATTATCTGGAGCTCGGCGTAAACGAGCACTTCAATCGGTTTTTATCTGCGCATTATTCCAATGTGCCGGAAACGACCATTACCTATTCCGACCGGGGAAGCGTTACATCCACAGGCGCTTTCACGGTAAAGCTGGACCCCGACAGCGCCGATTATTTCAGCCATATCGACTTCATTCTGATGCGCCGGGATGAAAGTGGCGCGCGGCACGTTTTGTGTACGGATAACGATATGAACAAGGACTGGGATACTTTGACCTTCCGAAGCAATTTCAGAGGGATCAGCCTTGCGCTTGACGGACACAGGCTGTTTTATTCGACCGTTTCGAGCAATCCAGATTACATATCGTTTATCGCGCCCGTTATCGTAAACGGGGAAAAAACAAATCTGCGCTTTGTTTTTATCTGGGACGACAGCGTATTCAACGGCGGCTATTACCAGCTGGCGGGTGTCTGGAACGGCTATGACGAAAACGGTCTGCCCGATAACGATATTGAACCGCTGAAAAGCGGAGACCGGGTGCAGGTTGTAACAGACGCCGTTTTATCAGACGGGACGACGGAAGAAAATTACGGCGAAGCGTTTACAATCGGAGAAAACGGCGGCGTCATTTCCGAAATTCCGCTGGACGGAGAGGAATACCAGTACGTTTTTGTGGCGACGGACATCTTCGGCAACACCTTTCCCTCCGACATGGCGACCTTTGAAATGACGGTCGGTTACGATACGCTGCTCCAACACCCCCTGCCGGATGAAACTTACGCGGCGAAGGTAACGGCCATCGAACCGTATATACGGTGATCCGGGCATCCATACAGAAAAGGAGATCAGACTTATGAAAAAAAGCAAAAGCGTGCTGCAGCGTTTGATCGTGATTCTTACGTCTCTGGCGGGAATCGCGGTCGGCGTCGTTTCGATTTTCTGGCGACTGGACAACTTTATTTCGATCCGTTCGTTTATCGTGGTCGGCGCCTATTATTGTCTCGTGTTTTTCTACGGAATCTACGGGTACAGGATTCCGCACGGAAACCTTATCCGGTATCTGATGCTGATTTTAGCGGCATATAACGTTTTCAACGTGACCGTTTCCATCTACCGCTGGTACAAGCTGCCATGGATCGTGCTTGTGACAGGCAACCTTGCCGCCGTGCTGATCGCCTATATGGCGGGGCGGCTGAACAAGTTCAAAAAGAACATTCTCGTCGCCGCGCTTGTTACGGCGCTGCTGCTTGTCAACAGCTTCTGGCCAGATAAGATCCCCGGCGTTGAGGCAAGCGTCCTTTATTACCTTGACCGGACGCTTCCCGTCTTTATGTGGTTTACGATCATGAGCATTTATTTCTTCCGTTACCAGGCGCATACGGAAGCGGGCCTTGCCGAAAAGGCCTGACCGCCGCATATACAACAAACAAAGGAGCTGTCGCATTTACAAATCCAATACGAATTTGCGGAACGAATGTCAGGTTTTGTTGAATTTCCAAATGTGTAAAAACAAGGAATCGCGTTGCGGGGACGCCGGGGCGTCGTCCCC
>JAFSXY010000134.1 GCA_017443805.1 Clostridia bacterium
CAGCCGATCTCCGCGTATTCGCACGGCATGAAGCAAAAGCTGTCCGTGATCGCGGCGTGGCTCCATTCACCGAAGCTGATCGTCATGGACGAGCCGTTTGTCGGTCTGGATCCGAAAGCCGCGCACCTGCTGAAGGAGATGATGCGCGAACACTGCTATCAGGGCGGCGCCATCTTTTTCTCAACCCACGTGCTGGAGGTTGCGGAAAAGCTCTGCAATCGGGTCGCCATCATCAAACAGGGCAGGCTGGTCAAAGCCGGCACGATGGAGGATGTAAAAGGCGACGACAGTCTGGAAGAGGTCTTCCTGGAACTGGAGGCGGAATAAATGCTGAAGGTCCTGTTAAGAAAGCAGTTTACAGAAGTATTTAAGAGCTACTTTTACGACGCGAAAAAAAACAGGATGCGCTCCAAAGGGGCGATCGCCGGTTGGTTCGTTTTCTTTATCGTTCTGACCGTCGGCATGCTGGGCGGAATTTTTACATCTATGTCGATTTCGCTTTGCAGCGGGCTGGCATTGGCGGAAATGAACTGGCTGTATTTTCTGTTGATGGGCGGTATCGCTATTTTGTTCGGCGCGTTCGGCAGCGTTTTCAATACGTATTCCGGGCTTTATCTGCCAAAGGATAACGATCTGCTTTTATCTTTGCCGATCCCGGTCAGAACGATCATTGCCGCGCGGCTGATGAATGTCTACCTGATGGGCACGATGTACGTGTCTGTCGTATTGCTGCCGGCGCTGATCGTATACTGGGTGATGGTCGGCGTTACCGCGGCCCGTGTGATCTGCGGGATCCTCTTGTTTCTTATCGTTTCGGTGATCGTTCTGCTTCTTTCCTGCCTGCTGGGCAGGGTCGTCGCCGGGATCAGCCTGAAGCTGAAAAACAAAAGCTTCGTTACCGTGTTGATCGCGCTTTTATTTATCGGCGTGTACTATTTCTTCTACTTTAAGGCAAACGATCTGATCCGGGATATTATTGAAAACGCGGACGTCTACGGCGCAAAGATCAAGGGCGCCGCTTACGGGCTTTACCTCTTCGGCAGGATCGGCGAGGGCGACTGGGGCGCGACCGCGATTTTTCTGGCCGGAACGGCGGTTATTTTTACGCTGGTTTGGGTCCTTTTGTCCCGCAGCTTTTTGCGTATCGCCGCTGCCGGCGGAAAAGCGGAAAAAGTACGTTACGTTGAAAAACGCAGTAGGGCAAAGCGTGTGTTCAGCGCTGTGCTCGGCAAGGAATTTGCCCGCTTTACGTCCAGCCCGAACTATATGCTCAATTGCGGCCTCGGCGTGCTGATGCTCCCCGCGGCCGGTGTGCTGCTGCTGATCAAAGGACAGGAGTTTTACGCGATAATCGGCCGGTTCCTTGCCGATATTCCGGACGCTGCAGCGGTTTTACTTTGTACCGCGCTTTGTCTGGTTTCGTCCATGAACGATATGGCTTCTCCTTCCGTCTCTCTTGAGGGAAAAAGCATCTGGATCCAGCAATCGCTGCCCGTACCGGCCAAAACGGTATTGCGCGCCAAAGCGTGCGTGCAGATCATCCTGACGGGCGTTCCCATGCTGTTTCCTTCGGTCTGCGCAGCCGCAATCGTACAGACGACGCTCGCTGTTCGGATCCTGCTCTGTGTTTTACCGCTGGTTTTCACGTTCTTTTCGGCGATCGCCGGAACGGTGATCGGCGTGCGGATGCCTGTTCTGAATTGGACGAACGAGCTTGCGCCGATCAAACAGAGCGGCGCGGTCATGATCGCACTCTTCGGCGGCTGGATCGTCTGCGCCATGCTCGGCGGGCTTTATCTTCTTCTCGGCCGCGCGGTCGGCGCGGCGACGTATCTGCTGGCATGGACCGTTGTTTTTGCCGCTGCCGCGGCGGCACTGCAGCGCTGGCTGGATACGAAAGGCGCACAAACCTTTGCCGCGCTGTAAAAACAGAGATCTCTTTTGCGCTGCAAAAGAAAAGACTGAAAAGCGTTCTTGTGCTTGAAAAAACAGGCGCGTGCGGATATAATGAAAGAAAGAATATTTCTGCGGTCCCGAATTTCCGAACCGCGGAGAGACTGAAAAAACAGGAGGGTAATGATCATGGCAGAAAACAAGTATGCAGGTACACAGACCGAAAAGAACTTGATGGCCGCTTTCGCGGGCGAGTCTCAGGCAAGAAACAAGTACACCTACTTTGCCTCCAAGGCCAAAAAGGACGGGTTTGAGCAGATCGCCGCTTTGTTTCTGAAAACGGCGGATAACGAAAAAGAGCATGCAAAGCTCTGGTTCAAGGAGCTTAGCGGCATCGGTTCCACGGCGGAAAATCTGGCCGCCGCAGCGGACGGAGAAAATCTTGAGTGGACGGATATGTACGAGGGCTTTGCGAAGACGGCGGAGGAAGAGGGCTTTCCGGAGCTTGCCGCCAAATTCCGCGGCGTCGCGGCGATCGAAAAGATGCACGAGGAGCGGTACCGCGCGCTGCTGCATAACGTCCAAATGCAGCAGGTCTTTGCAAAAAGCGAGGTCAAGGTCTGGGAGTGCCGCAACTGCGGGCACGTTGTGATCGGCACCGCAGCGCCGGAGGTATGTCCGGTCTGCGCGCATCCGCAGAGCTATTTTGAAGTGCACGAAGAGAATTATTGATCAAAAACCGATCGGTAAAAAACCATGCGATATCAGGACGTAAACGCTTCCACAATCGACCGCTGGGTCGAAGAGGGCTGGGAATGGGGAAAGCCCATCGAGCATGCGGTATTTGCGCGTGCGCTGCGCGGCGAGTGGGACGTTTTTCTTACGCCCACCAAACCGGTCCCGCATGACTGGTTCGGCGATCTGCGCGGAAAAGCCGTGCTGGGGCTTGCCAGCGGCGGCGGACAGCAGATGCCGGTTTTTGCCGCCCTCGGCGCAGTCTGCACGGTACTGGACTATTCGGAAAAACAGCTCGCCTCCGAACGCATGGTCGCAAAAAGAGAGGGCTATTCCATCAGCATCGTCCGGGCGGATATGACGCAGCCGCTGCCTTTTGCGGATGAAAGCTTCGATCTGATCTTTCACCCGGTCTCCAACTGCTATATCCGGGAAGTGAAACCTGTCTGGATGGAGTGCTGGCGCGTCTTAAAGCCGGGCGGCGTGCTGCTGTCCGGCGTGGACCATTACGTCAATTATATCGTCGACGATGCGGAAAAAGCGATCGTCAACCATCTGCCGTTTGATCCGCTGACGGATGCGCAGCAGTTTAGACAGCTGAAAAAAACGGATTCCGGCATGCAGTTTTCACACACGCTGGAAGAACAGATCGGCGGACAGCTTCAGGCGGGTTTTACCCTTTTGGATCTGTATGAGGATACAAACGGAGAGGGCCGTCTGCACGAGCTGAACATCCCGACTTTTTTGGCGATGCGCGCTATAAAATAAAAAGGGAAAAAAGAAAAGGAGAAAGATAGTATGGCGGAACTGCTGCCGCGCGGCGGATGCGCGGAAAACGGGATCAATCCCAAAGCGATCTATGATTTCATTCAGAAGGCGGAATCCGAAAACCTCGGCATCGACAGTTTTATGGTCATTAAGGGTGGAACGGTCGTTGCGGAGGGCTATCACGCGCCGAACACGAATCTGACGCCGCACGTGGAGTTTTCTCTATCCAAATCTATGGCGGCGACCGCGATCGGGTTTGCCGTGGCGGAGGGAAAAGTCAGTCTGGACGATTCCATCTGCAAGTTTTTTCCGGAATACGGAAAAAAACTGTTCAACCAAAAGATCACGGTGCGGCACCTTGTAACGATGACCGCCGGAAAAATGATCGGCATGGCGACGGAACGCCATAACCGCAACTGGGTAAAGCTGTTTTTTGATACGGTCCCCATTGCGCCGCCCGGCAAGCTGTTTTTGTACGTCAACGATAACTTCTATCTATTGTCCGCAATCGTCAGTAAGGTGTATAAACGGACGATCGTGGATTTTCTGTACCCGCGGCTTTTTGAGCCTCTGGGAATCGAAAAGCCGTTCTGGGAGACGGACATCTTCGGTTTCGCCTCCGGCGGCTGGGGTCTTTATATGCCCATTGAAGATCTTGCGAAGATCATGATCTGCTATTCACAAAAAGGCGTATGGCAGGGAAAACAGGTTTTACCGCGGGAATGGGTGGAAGAAGCGACAAAATATCAGGTCCCGACGGTCAAAAAGGGACAGGTTGACGTTACAAAAGGTTACGGTTACGGCTTCTGGCGGACAAGCATGCCCAACGCTTACCGCGCATACGGGCTGTACGGACAGTTCGGATATGTGTTTGAAGATAACGATACAGTGCTGGTGTTCAACAGCGGTATATCCCGTGATTATTACCTGGCTGCCGCGATCCGCGAAATGTGCGATGCCCTTTGGGATACGCCGGACGCTTCCTATGAAACACCGCTGCGGGATGCGCTCTCTGCGCTCGGGGATAAGGACGATCTGCCCGCTATGCCGCGCAATGAAGCCTTGGAAGAACGTTTCAGCGGCAAGCCGTTGTTTACGCATTCCACCTCTTTCGCATCCATGGTCGGTGCTACCATGTCCACCATGTTTGACGAACGTGTGGGCAAAATCAATCTCTTCCGTCTGACACGCCGGGAGGACGGTTCTTTGTGGCTGTTCTGGCGCGAGGGGAAGTTTGAAAACGAAATACGTCTCGGTATGGAAAACGAATACGCCGTTACGGACGTGAACTACGGACAGATGCATCTGCATGCCTGTGTAAAGGCGGCGTGGATCACACAGAATACGCTGCGTATTCTTGTGCGGATGCGGGAAGCGTGTATCGTCCGGCAGCTGGATTTTGATTTTTCAAACGAAAAACATATCGTCGTCCGAAACGATTCGATCCCGGATCTGCCGAACCTCGCGGCGTATTACGTCAATTTTTCCGGCTTTGAGATCCCGAAAGTTCTGGACGACGCGCTTGTACATTATATTGCGCCTGCAGTACTGTCTGTGCTCGGCGAACCGGATTTCAGATTAAGAGAAAAATAAAAGGCGTGTATGAACGATACCGAGTATAAACGGATGTATCACCGGCTTTACCGCCTGTTCCGGAGGGTAACGCCCCTGAAAAAAGACTGCGGCGTACTTTGCAGCCGTGCCTGCTGTCAGGGAGACGACCGTACGGGTATGCTGTTGTTCCCGCATGAGGAAACAGATCTGCAGGTGATTGAAAAAAACGGGCTGCGATATGCGGTTTGTCAGGGCGTCTGCCGACGGGAAGACCGTCCGCTTTCTTGCAGGATCTTTCCGTTTTTTCCTGCTGTGGACGAAAACGGCCGGGTATATGCGGTGATCGATGAAAGAGGCCGTTTTGTCTGTCCGCTCGTGCGGCAGTGCGATCATGTAAAGTTCAGGCCTGCTTTTTTAAGACGCGTAAAAAAAGCGGGCTCGCTTTTGGCAAAGGATCAAGAATGCCTTGTCTTTCTTCGCACGATATCCGGTGAAATAGCCGAAACGTCCGCGCTTGCGGATCAACTGAAAAATTAAAGTGAATAAGAGAGGTAATATCATGGTAAATGTTGCGCTGGTCGGCACCTGGCACGTGCATTTCAACGGCTATGCCAAACAGATCGCCGCCAACAAAAACTGCAAAATCACAGCGCTGTGGGACCCGGACGCCGCCGCGGGCAGCGCTGCAGCAAAGACTTACGGCTGCGATTTTTGCGAGGATTACGACGCCATGCTGCGGCGGGAAGACGTCGACGCCGTTATGGTGTGCACGTCCACCGACCTGCACAAGGAGGTCATTTCCAAAGCGGCAATTGCCGGCAAACATATCTTTACGGAAAAAGTGCTTTGTTTTACCGAGGCGGACGCCAAAGAAATTGAGGCCGCGGTGAAAAAAAGCGGCGTCAATTTTTGCATCTCGTTCCCGTGGCGCGCGGGCGGCGATTTCAAATGGGTCAAGCAGGCGGTGGACGGCGGCCTGATCGGCAAGGTCAACTATTGCCGGATGCGCAATGCGCACAACGGCGCGTCCTCACATTGGCTGCCTGCAAGCTTCTACGATAAAAAGACCTGCGGCGGCGGGGCGATGATGGACCTCGGCGCGCATTCCATGTATATTCTGAACTGGCTGATGGGGAAGCCCAAAAAAGCGGCTTCCGCGTTTACAAACGTGATCGTCGATTCCGTTGAGGATAACGCCGTCACCGTTTTTACCTACGAAAACGGCGCGATCGGCGTCAGTGAGACGGGTTTTGTCGCGGAGAACAATCCGTTTTCTTTGGAACTGGTTGGCGACAAGGGCACCATCCTTGCGGGCGGTTTTTTAGGGAAGACCTGCTATAACGTGGGGGACGGCTGGGTGTTCCCCACGCTGCCTGCATCCGATCCCGCGCCGATCGACGCCTGGATCGACGCCATTGTAAACGGCAAGCCTTCGCCTTACGGGATCGAGGACGCCGTTATGCTTTCCGTAGTCATGGAGATGGCGTACGCAAGCGTGATGTGATATGCAACCCAATGAAAAAAACGGACGAAGAACCGAACTCCGTCCGTTTTTTATACTTTTTTTATTTATGTAGTTTTTTCTCCGCCTTGTACCGCTCGCGGTCGTGTTTCCTCTCCAGCGTGAGCGCATCCTGCGCGGCGCGTTCGTCGGACAGACGCTGCTCCCGCTTTGATTTGACGTCGTCATAATCCGCGGTCAGACGATCCGGATCCTGATAGCCCTCATACAGCGCAAGCGTCCGTTTCGCAGTAAGGTAGGGCGAGGCGACAAGCGAGTAAAGGTTCTGCATGGCGGAGGCGCTCTTCATGGCGGCGCGGCGTTCCTTTGCCTGTGCCTTTGTATCGTCCGGCATGTCGTAGGCGTGCTCCGCGATCGCGGGATCAAACTCCACAATGCCTTCGGGATAGTGCTTTGCCGCAAGCTTGCGGCTGCGCAATAATGCGTTTGCGTTACGGATCTCCTGCTTGCGCCACATTTTTTCTTCTTTGATATGAGAGGTCGGTAAGGCGTTCGCCTGCGCAATGATCCCTTCTGCGTCGTCAAAAAAGTGCTGCGGTCCGCCGGAAACGATGCGTTTGACAAGCGCCAGCTGCGCTTTGCCGAATGCTGTGGAAAAGCGGTTCAGTTCGTGGTGGACAAATTCTGCAATTTCTACTTCCTCGTTAAATTCCCGCGCGTCGGCGATGGCCTGTTTCGCTTTTTTTACCGCTTCTGCCCGCGCGGTTTTTTCTTCTTGTGTTTCCGCGCGCGTCTGCCGTGCAAGCCGTACGGTCTCGCGTGACGGGATCGCTTTTTTCTCCTGTCCGTAGTATTGCCGTTCTTTTAATATTGCTTCGCAGCCCTCCAGATAGGTGCTTTCCTCCTGGAGATCGGTGCCGTCGTCCTCAACCAGCGTACGGATGCGGATCACGCGGAGCATACTCTTTTGTCCCGTTTCGGTAATGTCATAGGCAAACCACGGCAGTACGTCCACGGCGGCGCCGATGATCGAAATCAGCAATAATGTGTCCATCAGAGGGAACAGTACGCAGTTCGGGTTTTTTTCCTGCTCGGAAAGCGGTTTGTTCGCGTCGTAGTTTTTATAAACGTCCAGTACGGAATAATCGTTGCCGTCATAGCCCTTTTGTTTGTACACCCACGGAAGGAACAGGCCTGTAACGGCGCCGATCACACCGCCGGCGTAGGACTGGATAAAGCCGAAGGCGCCGTCGATGCGTTCTCCGATCAGATACTGCTGATTGTCGCGCATGTCCGCTTCAATGGCGGCGTCGATGACGTTGTAGGTGTCGACAAAGCGGTCAATGGTATAAACGATAAAGAGACCGACGCCCGCAAGGGGACTTTTATAAAATAAAAAGTAGGAGGCGATCAGAAAGATCTGCAGTGTATTCTTGAAAATTTTGATCTTCTTTTTTCCAAATCGTTTGATAAACCACGGGGAGAGCAGCATGCCCCAGAAATTGGCATTGTAGGAGATCGTATTCAACAGGCCGTATGTTTTTGACTTCATGATGTGGGCGCGGTAGACCATCCACTCCCAGATGTTGCCCTTGGCGTCCTCCATAAAGTTGTTCCAGCCGTCGGCGCACTTGATCCAGAATATCTTGTTGCCTGCCACGGCGCGCATAGAGCCCGCAAAGCTCATTTTTGTGATACGGCTCTTGGGCAGGACCAGCCGTTCTCTTGTACCGAAATACGCAAGCAGCACAACGGGCATCAGTAAGATGACCGGCGTGTACGCGCCGCGGTAGTAACGCATGTTGTATTTGTCCCCGTTGTCGTTGAGTACGTCTACCATGGCGGGGAAGTAAACGTTCGTGATGGTATAGCCCATAGAGTAGATGATACTCGTGATGGCCATGATCTTTGTGCGTTCCTGCGTATTCGGCGTGATCACGTGCACCATGTTCGTCACGCCCGTGTTCACCCAGTTTTGTATGTAGCCCTGAATCTGCCCCATGAGGAACAGTAAAATGATCATGATATAACGGCCGAAGCGGCTGCCGTCGCGGATCTGTTCATAAGGCAGCCAAAGAGAAACAAGAGATAATACCATAGAGGGCAGCGCCAACTTGATATATACGCGGTATTTGCCGTCTGTGGAGCGAAGATTATCGATGATCCAGGCGTTCAGCGGCGTGGTCACGTAACCGATGGCGGTGCATACGTAGCCCATGATCAGAAGCTCGCGGTTGTTCATGCCAAGCGTCATGCCGGTAAAGGCATTGTTGACGCCGAATCCGATCGTCCAGGAAATGGCCATCAGCATCGCCATCCAGCCGACGGAAAGCATGACGATCTCTCTGTAGGGAACGTATTCTCCCGGCCGCGGCTGCCGCCAGTATATCTTAAAGTCTTTGAGCGTTGAAAAGACTTTCTCTTTCAGCCCGATCATAAATCATTCTCCGTTTTTTATATGATATTTTTATCATAATAAAAATAACGCTGTGTGTCAAGTAGGAGATACGCGCGTCTGTTTAGGGCGTGACTGCTTTTTGTCAGCCTTCCGCAGGCTGCAGTTTTGATTGCCTGTCGATATAAAACACTACGCCCGGCGAGGCGGCGTTCTGCGGCGTCTCACCGCACAAACCGGCGCAGAGCACCGCCATGGAAAGTCCCCGGTGGCTGACGGCGAACGGCAGCGGCAGCAGTAAAAACGCGGCAAAAAACCACGGCGCAAGGCTGAGCCGGACGCGCGCGGTATACAGCAGTTTGCCGTTTGTGATCTGTTCGGCTTCCTTTATCGCCCGTCGGACCTTGAGCAACGGATCGCGGTACAGTAAATATCTCACGGGAACCGTACGGCCGTTCAGGATCCATGCGCCAACGGCCGAAAGCAGGGTCTGTGCGGCGACCACGCCCATGCCGGTTTTCAGCACGGCGGGCGGCAGGCCGTAAAAACGCAGCAGCAGCCGGATCGCCGCTGCGGTCACAGCGGGCGGCAGCAGCAGGAAAAACAGCGTTCCGGTTTTTTTTGCGGCAAGCGTCAGGCTGCAATACAAAAATTTCACGCCTGCAAGAAAAAAAAGAAAACGCGCCGGTCTGTGCCGGACCGGATCTTCCGCGTGATAAAATACCGCGCGGAAAGCAAAAGAAAATGCAGCCGCAAACACGGAAAACAGGACGCCCGCGGCAGTGAGAGCCAAACCAAAAAAGAAAGGCGGCAGGAAAGCGGCCGCGGCCGCGTACAGCGGATAGCCTTCAAAGAGCGCGTCCGGCGAGTAAGCGACGCACAGGCCGGCCAGCAGAAAAGAGACCGCCGCCGACGACGCGGCAAAAAAGGCGAGCAGGCCGTAGCCGCACGCGCGCTTCGCCACATTTTTATTCAGCATCAGGGCTCTGATCTTTACGGCATACAAAAAAACATCCCTCCGCTTATATTTTGCGCGGAGGGACGGTTTATTATACGGTTTTTTGTGTCCTTCGGTTTTATTCCACCGATTTCAATGATTCGACCATATCGATACGCTCTGTTTTTTTTCGCAGGATGAGGTTTACGACCGAAATAAAGAGAATGGTGACGACCACGGTGATCAGATAAGAATACCACGCAATGGACTGTCCGTACATAACGGCGTCAATGGCGGTAAAGGTGATGAGCAGACGGTGCAGTCCGACGCCCAGCAACAGACCGAAAAGAATGCCGAAGAACGAAACGATCGCGTTTTCACGCAGGATGTAGCGCCGGACTTCCTTTTCGTTGAAGCCCAGTACCTTGAGCGTCGCAAGCTCCCGTGTGCGTTCAATGATATTGATGTTGGAGAGGTTATACAGTACGACGACCGCAAGGATCAGCGCAGAGACAAAGAACAGTGCGATCACGATGGAAAGCGCGTCGGTAATTCTTGCAATGGTTTCCGTCGTGTCGGAGGTGTAAGCGACCGTTGTGATCCCGCTGATCTTCATCAGGTCTGTCGCAAGCAGGCCCTTGACGTTTGAAAGATCCGTTGTTTTGGACGTCTTGATGCCCGGATCGATATTGCCGATTGCGTAGCTGTAAATCGGCGCTGTCCCGGTGGCAGCCTGGTAGACGGCGGGCGTCATATAAATATAGTGGAAAGTATAGTTTTCCGTAATGCCTGCAACCACTACGCCATAGCTGTTGCCGGACGCGTCCGTAAAGAAGATCGCGTCGCCTGCTTTCGTATTTGTGGCAGCGGCCAGCTTTTCGCTGATCACGGCGCCGGAATCGTTCAGCGGGATTTCATTGCCTGTGTCGCGGTCGCGCAAAGAGACAAAACGGTCGAAGGTCTCCGGTTTTTCCGGGACCAGCACGTAAACGTCAAGCCGCTCGTCGCTGCGGTCAGAGTAACCGACCATGGATTTCATGGAGGTCAGGCACAAAGCCGAAATACGCGCGTCCGCCGCCGCGGCACGGTAGGCTTCGGAATATACGGGCGTGGTCTGCGGATCGTCAAATATGATCTGCAGGTCGTATTTTGAAATGGCGTCTTCTCCGTACTGGCGCGTTTTGATCGCGGAGATGGAATTGTACATGCCGAGGCTGGCAAGCAGGAGCGCAGCGCTGCCTGCGATGCCGGTCAGCGTCATAAAAAAGCGGCTTTTGTTCCGGAAAAGGTTCCGCAGGGTGATTTTTGCGGGAAAGCTCAGGTGTTTCCAAATAAAACGAATATTTTCCAGTAAGATCCGTTTGCCGGTTTTCGGTGCTTTCGGCCGCATCAGCACCGACGGCGTTAAGGTCAGATCGCGTAAAACCGCAAACAGCGTCACAAGCGTGGTGGAAAGAAGCGCGATCAAAAAGCCCAAAATGCTGGCAAACCATGGAAATGCGTACCGGATCTCCGGCAATGTGTACATAACGGAATATGCACGGTTGATAGCGTAAGGGAAGACAAAGACGCCCGCGCCGATACCGATCGCCGCGCCAAAGACACACGCGCTCAGGGAGTAAACCACGTATTTTGAAAGGATCGCACCGGTGGAATACCCGAGGGCGCGGTAGGTGCCGAGCACAGTCCTGTCCTCTTCCACCAGCCTTGTAACGGTCGTCAGACATACTAAGGATGAAATGATGAAGAAGAAGATCGGAAAAATGTCGGAAAGAACTTCAATGTTTTTAACCGATTGTCCGTAGCTGGTATAGCCGGGCGTATCGTCCCGCGTGTAGATGTCCCAGCGTACGGTATCCAGCCGCGCGTAAAGGCTTTTTGCGTCCGCGAGCTGCCGTTCGGCATATGAGCGGGACAGCTCATAGGAGGCTTCCGCCTCCGCTTTCCGTTCCAGCGCGGCGGCAAGGTTGTCCGGCGCGGCGGCAACCTGCTGCTTTAAGGTATTCAGCGACTGTTCGGCCTGCAGTCTTTCCAGCTCCAGCTCCAGACCGGCGCTGCGCAGATCGATGCCGTTGGCGGTCAGCTGGTCGTAATAGTCTTCCAGCGCCTGTGTGGATTGCTGCAGTTGTATTTTTGCCTGCGCAAGCTCCTGTGTGGCAGCCTCCAGCGTTGCCTTGCGGCGGTCAAGCTGGATCTTTAATGCGCTGAGGATCAGCTGCTGCTCTTCCAGCTGGGATTCCGCATCCGCAAGCTTTTCTTTCTGATTGTTCAGATACGGCGTCGTATATTCAATGATTTCGCCCGCCAGGCCGCTTGTCGTCAATGCTTTGATGGAATTGTAGAGCTCCGGATACATTGTCTGCATCAATCCGATCACGGATTGGATCTGTTCGTCGGAGTAAGCGTTCTGCTGTCTGTCGCCCAGCCGGGTGAGCACGTCCTCGCACGCCTCGATCAGGCTTTTTGTTGTGGATACGGTGGTTTTCAGCGTCGCAAGCTTATTGTTGGCCTTTTCCACCTGCGTATTGATTTCATCATACAGCGCGCGCGCATCGGTGCTTTGCTGCAGCTTTTCGTCGTATTCCGCCTGATTGGCGTCCAGTGTGGCTTTCTTTTCTCTGTAATCTGCAATCGCCAGGTTGTATTCTTCCTGGTTCAACTGCAGGGCAGTCTGCGCGTCTGCAAATTTTTCGTCAAATTCTGCCTGTGCCGTCGCAACAAGCTGTTCGCCGTTATCCGTGAGCTGCTGCAGCTGGGAGATCGTCTCGTTCAGCTGCGTCATGGACGCGTTGAATTCCTGTTCGCCGTCGAGGAGCGCCGCTTCGCCGTTTTGAATGCGGGAGAGCAATTCCGGCCGCAGCGAGACCACCCGATTGTTGATCAGGGTGGGGGATATCGCTTCGATGGTTGCCGCGTAGGGCCGGATATACGTATAATAGTCCTCGGAAAACGGATCGTAACTGTCGCTGCCTGTGACGGTAACGTAGATCTCTGAGTAATAATCCGCAGAAAACGCCTCTTCCGGAATGACGATATACGTCCCGATCTTGCCGCTGCCGATATTTGTGTTTCCGCGTTCGAAGGAAAGGTAATACGGGGAGCTGATTATGCCGACGATCATAAATTCCGCCGTGTTCAGATCTTCCGGCTGTTCGCCGACGCTGTTTTCCAGCGTAATGGTGCTGCCCAGCGTAAAAGAGTCCGGGGTGGAAAGCTCGCTGGCGTCTACAAGGCATTCGTTGACGTTCGCGGGGTAGCGGCCTTCGATCAGACGCACGCGGTTGATGTAGTCGCCGTCGTTGGAGCCGCTTAAAAAGTTTGCGATATCTGCAGGGGAGATGCTGTATGCACGCGTGCTGATTTGCGTGCCGTCAATGTCCGCTTCGATCTCGCCGTTGACGCGCACCAGCGCGTCTGTGAATTTTACGCCGGCGGCATAATCCACGCCTTCGATGTTCTTTACGGCGTTTACGTCGGCGTCCGTAAGCCCCAAGCTGGACTGCAGGCGGATATCCATTAAATTGTAATCGATAAAGTACTGCGCGGCAGTGGAAAACATGTCCGGCGCCGACGCCTTGATCCCGACAAAGAAGGCGGTGCCCAGCGCAACGATCAGCAGAATGGAAACATATCTGCTGAAATGGTTTTTCACTGTCCGTAAAGTATCCTTCAGTAACGAACGAGTCAAGGATACTTACCTCCTTACCATAGGATCTTGTCGACCGGCAGCGGGTTGTCGTTGATGACAATACGGTAAACCCTGCCGTTGCGCATGGTGATCACGCGATCGGCCATTGGGGTGATCGCGGAATTATGCGTGATGATAATAACGCTCATGCCCGTTTCGCGGCTGGTATCCTGCAAAAGCCGCAATATTTCCCGTCCCGTCTGGTCGTCAAGCGCGCCCGTGGGCTCGTCGCAGAGCAGGAGCTTTGGGTTTTTGACCAGCGCCCGCGCGATGGACACGCGCTGCTGCTCGCCGCCCGAAAGCTGGGAAGGAAAGGAATGCAGACGGTCCGCAAGCTCTACCCGTTCCAGCATTTTGACCGGGCTGAGGGAATTTTTGGAAAGACCGGAGGCAAGCTCCACGTTTTCCAGAGCCGTCAGATTGGGAACCAGATTGTAAAACTGAAATACAAAACCGACGTCTCTGCGCCGATACTCCGACAGCCGCCGGGCCGTATAGTTGTTGATCAACTCGCCGTCGACGCGGACTTGTCCGTCGTCGCAGGTGTCCATGCCGCCGAGAATGTTCAGAACGGTGGTTTTGCCCGCGCCGCTCGGTCCTACGACCATACAGATCTCGCCCTGTTCAATCGAAAAAGAAACGCCGTCCAAAGCGGAAATGCCGACTTCCCCCATGGTATATTTTTTATATACGCCCGATAACTCAATAAAACTCATGCCGCAGCCACCCTGATATTACAAATAAAATCTGAAAATATTTAAGTAGATTATATATTATTATTATACCCGAGTCAATAGGTTTTTCTTCGGATATCCCCGGCTTTGTCCGGTTAAGACCATGTTAGCTTTTTTTTGTTAAAAATGTCTGAAATGTATATTTATACAACAAGTGTGAATTAATATTGTCTTTGGCGCATCAATGTCGCTTGACAAGCCCCTGAAATAAAGTATAATATGAAACGACAACTGCATATAGTACATGGTTGTTTAATAATTATCAATATTTAGGAGAAGAAGCATGAGCGTTTCCAGGGAAGGCTTCGGCTTTATGCCGGACGGAACGGAAGTATATAAGTATGTGATCGAGAATATGAACGGCTGCAGCGCGCACGTCCTGACACTCGGCGCCACGCTGCAATCCGTGTATGCGGAAGACGCCGCAGGCGAGCTGCGCGACGTGGTATTGGGTTTTGATACGGTGGAAGATTATTTGACCAAGTCCAATTATCAGGGGGCGACCGTGGGACCGTACTGCAATCGGATCGGCGGCGCTTCCGTTGATATCAACGGCAAGCACTACGAGCTGACCGCCAACGAAAAAGGCGTGACCAATCTGCACGCGGCGGGGGAATTCAGCTATCGCGTATGGCGGGCGACCGTGGTGGACGCCGACGCCGTGGAATTTGATTATGTGAGTCCCGACGGCGAGGGCGGCTTTCCCGGAGAGACAAAAGCGAAAGCGCTGTTCCGACTGGATGCGCAGAACAGGCTCCATATCGTTTATTCCGCTGTATCCGACCGGGACACGTATCTGAATATGACCAATCACGCCTATTTTAATCTGAACGGCTTTGGCTCCGGCGACATACTTGGGCACGAGCTTTGTCTCAATGCGGATGCTTTTACGCCGGTGGACGCGCTCAGCATCCCGCTGGGCGGCAGCCGCGACGTAACGGGAACGCCGTTTGATTTCAGAACGCCGCAGGCGATCGGCGCACGGATCGACTGTGCGGACGAACAGCTGGAAATGACCGGCGGATATGACCACAATTTCTGTATCGCCGGCTGGGACGGCACGCTGCGGCAGTGCGCGTCGGCAAAGGGCGATCTGAGCGGCATAAAAATGAATGTTTATACAACCCTGCCCGGCGTGCAGTTCTATGCCGGCAATTTTTTGCATGGCGCGGAGGGAAAACACGGCGTGCCCATGACAAAGCGTACCGGCTTCTGTCTGGAGACACAGTATTATCCCGATACGCCGCACCGCCCGGAGTTTCCCTCCTGTCTGTTTTCTGCAGGAGAGGCTTATTCTGCCGAGACCGTGTTTGAATTTTCCAAATAAACCAACTTTCCCGTGCAAACAAACTCTTGACAAGCTAACTCTTTTGTTATATTATTATAATAATTTGGGGAATTAAAATCAAAAAGGAGGAAGTGCGCATGAAGAAGCATCGTGCCGCGGCGTTATTGGTTGCAATCACGCTGCTTTTTTCCGTGTGTTCTTCTCTCTATGCGTCTGCGGCGATCCTTCCCTTTGAAACGCAGTACGACTATGCCGCTGCCGAGCAATCCTGGCTGACGGATCTTGTGATCAAGGAAAACATGGATTCGGTCCCCGGACTCGGCTATGCCGTCGAGCTGACCGCGCAGCCGGATTATCCTTATACGGAGACGGCTGAATCCTTTGCAAAAAAAATCGACCGCTATTGTGAGATCTACTCGCTTACCGAACGTACGCCGCGCGCGTCCTATGTTTTCCTGTTTGAGGTCCTGAACGCGAGCGCCTCGTCCTTTACTTCGCAGGTGACGGATGAAACGGTCCGCGATTATCTTGAAAATGCGGGAATAATCTATCCCGCCGACGCGGATACCGACGATTTGGTATTCGCCAAGGCGCTGTATACGGCGATGGTCAGCGGTTCTTATACGGGGCTGACCGCGGAGGACGCCGATCCCGGCGTTTCCCTCGACAGGGCGTTGGTGCGCTATTTGACCTCATTGAGCGGGTTGAGTGAAGCCGAATTAAAAAAATGGACGCCGAACGCCGAGATCGCTTCTGTGGATGATTATATTCTTGCCGCATCCAGACTGATGCTCTGGACGAACGGCTACGATGTGTCCGTGGATACCGAGGCGTCGGACGTTTACCGTCTGATCGCCGTGATGACGCTGAAAAATCTCGGCGTCAGCGTCAGCGCCACGGCGTCGTTTGACGAACTGAAAGCAAAATACACCGCCACGCTGCTCGGCAAATGTTATCAGGTCGCCGTTGATCCCGCAAAACTCACCGCGGCGAGGGAGAACGGAACGGCTGCGTTCTACATGTTGCAGCTGCTTGGAAAAAAAGAGGGGCTTTCCGTTCGAGAGGAACGCTACGGCTATGAAGAAGCGTTTCTGACGGTTGCAGCCAATACGGATCTGTTCGACGTGGAGGCGGGCGAATTTTACGCGGATATTTATTCCTACCGCGCCGCCCTGCGCTACAGGGATTCCTACCTTTGGATCTATCCCACCGCATACCTTACCGGTAATGAAAATGCGCAGATCCGGGTCAGCGTCAACGGCGAAGAGGTAAAAAACAACTATTTTAACCGTGTCCGGATCGATCCCGATCTTCCGGAGCAGGTCATAACGATTACTGTGGAAACGACGCTGAAAGGCAAAACTTCGTCTGCGGAATACCGTATTACGGTCCTGCAGGGAACGGAGGACTATGTGCCAGAAACGGTTGCCGGCACGGAAGACGGCGCTGAGATCCCCGATTCTGCCACGATCATGTCGCAGGTGCTTGCACGCTTTGGCGTCAGCACATCCATTATCAATTTGGTGGACAATACGTTTTATACGCAATTGCCTTCTGCCGTACGAACGGTGATCAGTTTTATTGCGCCTTCGTTTACCGCGTCGACGATCTCTGATCCTTCCGAGGGTTCGCAGTCCGGCGACGCGTCTGCAGCGGCTGACCGAGCGGTGAACGATACGTACTTCCGCGGGCTGCTGGATAAGATCGGTTCCGCCGTCAATGCGTCCATCAGCGGGATCGCAGGCGTATCTCTCGGTCAAAAGGGCAGTAAAAACAATATGAATTACAATTTTATCACTTTTGAGTGAGTCAACACGGAAAAGGGTTCCGCCGGCGGTGTTTATCGCCGGTTTTTTGAAATAAACATGCGAAATCCAATGCGGCGGGGGAAGAGAAATTATGAATGAGAAAATACTCATTGTCGACGACGACGAAAATATTTGCGAACTGCTGCGGCTGTATCTGACCAAGGAGGGTTTTTCTCCGTTGATCGTCAACGACGGTATCGCCGCCATTGAGGCGGCTGAGCATACGGAGCCTGCGCTGATTTTACTGGATATCATGCTGCCCGGTCTGGACGGCTGGCAGGTGTGCCGTAAGATCCGGCAGACCAGCAGCGTTCCCATTATTATGATTTCCGCAAAGGGAGAAACCTTTGATAAAATTTTGGGCCTGGAGCTCGGCGCGGACGATTATATCGTTAAGCCCTTCGAGGCCAAGGAGGTCGTCGCACGCATCAAGGCCGTGCTGCGGCGTGTCTCCGTTCCGAACGCCGTTATGCCCAAGGAGGTCAGTTACGATAACCTGTCGGTGAATATCACGAATTATGAACTGAAAGTGCGCGGCGAGCACGTGGACGCGCCGCCCAAGGAGCTGGAGCTTTTATATCACCTTGCCAGCAACCCGAACAGAGTTTTTACCAGGGATCAGCTTTTGGACGAAGTGTGGGGGTTTGATTATTACGGCGATTCCCGTACGGTCGACGTCCATATCAAGCGTTTGCGTGAAAAGCTGGAGGGCGTTTCGGAACAGTGGGAACTGAAAACGGTCTGGTCTGTCGGCTATAAATTCGAGACAAAATAAGAGATGGCGGAAAAAAACAGGCGAAAGCCGGGAAGCATGTTCAATCGTTGTTTTTCCATGACGACTGCCGTAGCGTTGTTTTGCATCGTTGTGGCGGGCGGGATCATGTTCCTTTTTTTTGTGAATTTCTGGAAAAACGACCGTTTGCAGCTGCTGTCGGCTGAGGCGCAGCGTTTTTCAAAGCAGATCTCCGCACGCGGCGCGTCTGAGCCGGTCAGTCTGCACGAGCTGCCGCCCGAGGCGCTGGAATATCTGCAGCAACAGGATACGGCGCTTTTTGTGACGGATACAGACGGGAATATTCTGCTTTGCCGCGAGCAGATCGTCGTCCGGGAGGACGGTATCGACGCGTCGGCGCCCTGTGCTGTCCATGCAGGTATGTCTTTTCCCGCATCGCTGATCCTCGAGGCTGCCGCCCGATATCCTGAAACGGCCTCTCTGCAGACGCGACTGCCGGGTTTTGCAGAGGAAACGGGCGGTCTTTATTCTGAAAAAGCCCAATACCTGTTAAGCGCTGCGGCCGTGTATCTGGACGGGGAATGCTGCGGTGCGGTCGTTGCAATGCAAACGGTCCGTGCGGCGCTGCCCTATACGGCTGAGCTCGGACAGATGCTGCTGGTGACCGGTCTGTTTGCCGTTTTGTTTGCGTTTTTGGTTTCCGTGATTGCTTCCTATCGGATGGTTCGGCCGCTGAAAACCATTACGGCGGCTATAAAAAAATATGCCGACGGCGATTTCAGCGAGCGTATCGGCGACCGGGACAATTACAGCGAGCTTGCGGATCTGATCGCATCTTTTAACAGCATGGCGGAAAATCTTGCGCGGATCGACGCGTCCCGCAGTTCCTTCGTCGCGAATATCTCTCACGAACTGAAAACCCCTATGACCATCATCAGCGGTTTTATTGACGGGATTTTGGACAATACTATTCCGGAAGAGGATCGGCAGCGTTATTTGAAAATCGTTTCGGATGAGACAAAACAGCTTTCCCGGCTTGTTGTTTCCATGCTGAACATGTCGCGGATCGAGGCGGGACAGCTGCAGCCCGTTTTATCGGACGTTGCGCTGGATACTCTGATCCGTAAAAGTCTGGTCAGTTTTGAAATGGCGATCCGCGATAAGGAGATCACCGTTTACGGCGAAAAGGCGCTGACGCATATCGTTATGCAGGCGGATGAAACGCTGTTTCATCAAATATTTTATAATCTGATAGACAACGCCGTTAAGTTTACGCCCTACGGCGGGAAAATTTGGATCTCGCTTGCTGCGGAGAAAAAACAGGCTGTTATCAGATTGAAAAACACGGGCAGAGGGATCCCGCCGGAGGAGCGCGAGCTGATTTTTGACCGGTTTTACAAGGTGGATAAGTCCAGAGGGCTGGACGCCAAGAGCTTTGGCATGGGGCTTTATATCGTGAAAAGCATAATTGAATTGCACGGCGGCACGATCAGTGTAGACAGTGTGCGGGAGGCCTATACGGAATTTACCATTCGACTTCCGCTTGAACGGGAAAATTTTTCCTGATTTCATAAAAATTTAATATTTCAATTATATAATTCATTACAGTCAAATGAACGATTTGTCTTTTGGAAAGGAAGTCAGATGTATGCAGGATTATGACGAAAAAGAAAGCGGCATGACCGGGGAAGTGGAATTCCCGAAAAACAGCACGGCGGGTATGCCCGGCGTCGATGCGACGACCGATGTATTCAGTGCGGATCAGATGAACCGGAATGCGTCTGCCGTCGGCGGGGAGTCTCCTTTTGCGGCTAAAAATGCTGTGCCGACGGAGGAAACCGCACGTGCACAGGCGCCGGACGGTGATCCGGTCCCGCCCGTTCGTCCGGTGCAGGAAAACGCCGCGCCGCAGAACGGATCGATCCCGCAGCAGACGCCTGTGCAGCCGTCGCAGGGGAGGCAGGCGCCTCCGCCGCAGGCCCCCGGCGGTTATCCGTATGCCGGCGCAGCCGGAAACCGTCCCGGCGGAGACTATTACAGAAACGTCTACTCCAACGCGGGCGCCCCGAACGGCGCAGGCGGACAGAATAACCCGTATCCGTACGCAAACCGTGCGTCGTACGCCTATCCGGAAGAGCCGCCGAAGAAAAAGGGCGGCGCGGGAAAAACGGTTTTTATCATTCTGGTTATTTTGCTGATCCTCGGCGTCTTTGTCGCAATCGGCGTCGGTGTGAGCAAGGGTCTGTTCAGACAACGAACGGCGACACAGCCCGATACCGAAACCATTGATAATCTGGACGAATTGGTCACGGCCGCCACCCCGGACCAGCCGAATACCGTTTCGGTCGCGGAGGGGCTGTCTCCCAGCGAGATCTATAAAAAAACATTGACCTCGTCCGTCGGAATTCTGGTTTACAGCAACAATTCCAGATCTCTTGCATCCGAGGGCTCCGGCGTGATCTTCAAGGAGGATAACGACGGCAGGTACACCTATATCATTACCTGTGCGCATGTGATCAAAGATAAGGGCGTCAGTGTGATGGTGCAGCTTTACAACGAAAAGGAATACGCAGCGCAGATCGTCGGCTACGACGTCAGAACGGATATCGGTGTGCTGCGAATTGAGGCGAGCGGTCTGACCGCATGCGAGATCGGCGATTCCGACAAGCTGGTCGTCGGCGAAGCCGTTTATGCGATCGGTAATCCCGGCGGAACAGAGTTCGCGAATTCCTTTACAAACGGCATGATCTCCGCGATAGACCGGCCGGTCAGTTCTTCCTCCACCGGCTATACCATGGAATGCATCCAGCATACGGCCGCCATCAACCCCGGCAATTCCGGCGGCGCGCTGCTCAATGCGTTCGGACAGGTCGTCGGCATCAATTCCATGAAGATCATTGCGGACGAATATGAGGGCATGGGCTTCGCCGTTCCCTCTTCCGTGTTTGTGAATATTGTTAACGAGATCGTTTCCAACGGCTACGTAACCAACCGTCCGAAGCTCGGCATCACGTATATTCCCGCCTCCTCCGAACAGGCTTACGCCATGTTTGTCGGCATCAAGGGCTTGCCCGCCGGTTCCATTATCGTATACTCCATCAGCTCCGATTCCAGCCTTGTTGATACAAAGCTGCAGAAGGGCGATCTGATCGTCGGCGTTAACGGCAAGGATCTGGAAACGACGTCCGATCTTGCGGAATTGGTGGAAAATTCCAAGGTCGGAGACAAGCTGACGCTGAGCATCGTACGGATCAACAGCGATTATTCCTACGAGGAATTTGAAGTTGACGCGACGCTGGTCGAGGATCGCGGCCTGACCGAGGAAGACCTGAAAGAGGAGACGACGACCTCCTATTTTGAAGACTATTTCGGCAACGGCGGCGATAACTACAGCGATTATTTCGGCGACAACTTCAGCGACTTCTTTGACAGATTTTTCGGCAATCCGTAATAATGGGACTGCATAAGGCGTTTTATTATCTGATGTACGCGGTGGGGTTTGCGCTGATGACCGCTATTACGCTCCGCCGCTGTACACAAAAAGGCATTTCAAAAAAGCGTGGTGCAACATACACGCTTTTTACCTTTTTCGGCGGTCTGCTCGGCGCGATGGTCATGGGCGTCATTTACACCGCCGCCGCGCGCAGCGTCGGGCTTGAGGATGTAAGCTACGTCGCCATTTTCGGCGCGGTGATCTTTACGCCTTTGCTGCTTTTAGCTGCGCTTGGTCTTGAAAAACGGCGGGATCCTGCGGTCAATATCCCCGCGGTGATGGATTGCATCACACCCGGCAGCTTTACAGTCGTCATTTGCGGGAAATTCGGCTGCTTTCTGTACGGCTGCTGCTACGGCGTTCAAAGTGCATTCGGTATATGGAACCCGCTGATCGGCCAAAAGGTTTTTCCTGTACAGCTTTTTGAAGTGCTGTCTATGCTTGTGATTTTGCTTCTGTTGGCGGTTTTGCAAAAAAGAGCATGGTGGATCGAGGGGCTGGCGTACCCCGTTACGGCGGCCATATACGCCGCGGTGCGTTTCGGTTGGGAGTTCTTACGGGCGTATCCCGCACCAATGCGGCATTTTATTTTCGGAATGACGCTGTGGCAGTTCTGCTGTGTACTTGTGTTTGCAGTTTCCGCGGCGGTGATCGCGTGTATTTGTATCTCAAGCAGAAAAGAAACGAAAATTCTGTCTGAAAACAAGTTTTCTCCCGTTGCGGCGAAGGAAAAGATTCCGGTTGCCGGAAAATACACCGATCAACCAGAATAAAAAAAATTGACAAGCCGACCGGACATCCAAGTCCGGTTTTTTTCTTGAAATTTCGAAAAAAAGTGATATAATTAAAAAGAATAATTGTTTTTCGGAGGGTAAACACATGAGACGTCCCGTTAAAATAATACTTTTTACACTTTCGCTTTGTCTGTTTGTCACGCTGTTTACTGCCGCGGTCTTTGCCGAAGCGCAGCCATGGGCGGTTTTTAAGGCGACCGAGGACGGCGGTACACTTACGTTTTGTGTCGGAGAAAAAACGACGGACGGTATTGTGCGCGAAACAAATCCGGATCCCGTATCCGGCGATGCGTATTATTCCGGTTTTGCTGATGTAACGACAATTTCACAATCGTCAGCTGTTAAATGGTACAGTAAAAGAACGCAAATCACGGATGTTGTTTTCCTTGATGAAATCGCACCGAAAAATACCGCATATTGGTTTAACACATGCAACAACCTGACTTCCGTTTCCGGCATAGAAAAACTCAATACCGGAAGCGTGACGAGTATGCACAACATGTTCGGCGGCTGTTCCGCTTTGCAGGAACTTGATTTGAGCAGCTTTAACACCGGCAACGTCACTGACATGAAAAACATGTTTACCGGCTGTTCCGCTTTACAGAAGCTGAACCTGAGCAACTTTAGCAACGACGTCGTGACCGACATGAGTTACATGTTTAACAATTGTCGTGCTTTACAGCAGTTGAATCTGAGCGGTTTCAACACCGGCAGTGTGACAAGCATGCACGGCATGTTTAATAATTGTTCCGCTTTGCAGCAGCTGGATCTGAGCAGCTTCAATACCGGCAGCGTAACGGAAATGAACGGCATGTTTAACGGTTGTTCTGCTCTGCAGCAGCTGGATCTGAGCGTGTTCAACACCGACAGCGTAACGACCATGAGCGGTATGTTTGGCAGCTGTTCCGCTTTACAGCAGTTGAATCTGAGCAGTTTTAACACCGGCAGCGTGACGATTATGCAGAACATGTTTTTCAACTGTTCCGCACTTTCTTCTTTGACGCTGGGAGAGTATTTCAGCTTTGTAGGCGGTACGAGCGCCGCTCTTCCTGCCGTTGTGCAAACGTCTGTGTATACCGGAAAATGGGTGAAGGACGGCGCCCCCGATTCTGCCAAATACACGTCTACTGATCTGATGACGAATTACAACGGTGCAATGATGGCAGGAACGTGGGTATGGGAACGCCTGTCCATGGATCTCGCAAATGCAGAAATCGCGCCTATAGAACCGCAGATCTATACGCAGAATCCGATCGAGCCTGCGCTGACCGTTACGATGAACGGCAGAGAACTGGAAGTCGATACGGATTATACGGTATCGTATGATAACAACACGGATATCGGAGATGCGGCAAGCGCAACAGTGACCGGTATCGGCGTTTATGAAGGAACGCAGACGGTGTACTTCACGATCTACTGTGCGCACGGAACGCTGAATGAGGCGGTAAAAGAGAATGAAGTATTCCCGACATGTCTGACCGGCGGTTCCTATGAGTCGGTGATCACGTGCGCACTGTGCGGGGAAGAGATGTCAAGGGTGCCGGTTACGGTGGATCCGCTCGGGCATGATCCGATCGAGCATGAAGGCAAAGCGCCGACGTGTACGGAAAACGGCTGGGAAGCGTATGAGACCTGCAGCCGTTGCGATTACACAACGTATAATGCGCTGACCAAGCTCGGCCATGATATTATCGAGCATGAAGGCAAGGCGCCGACGTGCACGGAAGACGGCTGGGAAGCGTACGAGACCTGCAGCCGTTGCGATTACACGACGTATAGTGCGCTGACTAAGCTCGGGCATGATCCGATCGAGCATGAAGGGAAGGCGCCGACGTGTACGGAAGACGGCTGGGAAGCGTACGAGACCTGCAGCCGTTGCGATTACACGACGTATA
>JAFSXY010000135.1 GCA_017443805.1 Clostridia bacterium
CCGAAGATCATTTTGTTAAACAAGGCAGACCTTGCGGACGGCAGCACAACCGCCCGCTGGGTCTCATTTTATCAGCGGCAGGGCATACCGACGCTTGCGGTCGACTGCAAAAGCGGACGGGGCCTGAACGCTTACCGTGACGCCGTACGCACGCTGCTTGCCGAAAAAATACGCGCGAACGAAGAAAAAGGAATGGCGGGCAAAGCGCTGCGCATTATGGTGGTGGGCATCCCCAATACCGGCAAATCCTCCTTTATCAACCGCATGGCCGGCAAAAGTACGGCGCAGGTGGAGGACCGCGCGGGCGTCACCCGGCACAACAAGTGGTACGCCCTCGGCAACGGGCTGGAGCTTTTGGATACCCCGGGCGTGCTCTGGCCGAAGTTTGAGGACCCGGAGGTCGGCTTCCGTCTTGCTTTGACCGGCGGCATCAAGGACGCCGTTTTAGACGCGGAAACGCTGGCGGCAAAGCTGCTGGAGATCCTGGCTGCGGATTACGCGGACCGGCTGGCCGAACGGTATAAACTGACGGCTTTTGCCGAGATGGACGGCTATGAGCTGCTGGAGGCCGTCGGCCGGAAACGCGGCATGCTTATTTCCGGCGGCGAGGTGGATACCGAACGCGCCGCCGTGATGCTGCTGGACGAGCTGCGCGGCGGAAAGCTTGGTAAAATTTCTTTTGAGCAGCCGCCGAAGGCGCTGTAAAACGGAGCACGGGTATGAATTACGACTATGAAAACGCATACCGCGAAAAGGGCTTTGCCTGCATCTGCGGGATCGACGAAGCGGGCCGCGGCCCGCTTGCGGGGCCCGTGTTCGCCGCGGCGGTCATTTTGCCGGACGGACTGGAGGACTTAGGCCTTGCCGACTCCAAAAAGCTGAGCGAAAAAAAGCGCGACCTTCTGTTTGACCTTATAAGAGAAAAGGCGGTCTCCTACGGCGTCGGCAGCGCAAGCGAACGGGAGATCGACGAAATAAACATCTTGAACGCCACCTTCCTCGCCATGAAAAGAGCCGTGGACGCGCTGGACCGCAGGCCGGATCTGGCGCTGGTGGACGGCAACCGCAAGCCGAACACCGGCGTGGAAGAGATCACCGTTGTTAAAGGCGACGCAAAGGTCATTTCCATTGCGGCGGCGTCCGTGCTTGCAAAGGTGAGCCGGGACCGGTATATGCTGGAGCTTGATAAACAATACCCGGAATATCTTTTTTCGCAGCACAAGGGTTACCCCACGGCGCTGCACTACGAGATGATAAAAAAGCACGGGGTCTCCCCCGTGCACCGCGTGAGTTTCTTAAAAACGCTGGACAAGCATTGATCAATCGAAATTAAATTTGACCTCACCGTCTTTGATCTCCAATACAGCGGCAAAGGTATTGCCGTTTTTGGCGGTAAAGCCGGTGAGCTTTTCTGTTTTTCCGTCACGCAGCAGCGCTTTTGCCTCCAAAAGAGAAATCGGGCGCTTACAGATCGACGAACCGAAGCGGAAGGTGCAGCCGTCCCGGCTGCCTGCGCACTGAAAGCCGTAGCGGCTTTTTAAGACGTCCCGCCCGCAGAGCGGACAAACGCCCGCCGTGTCGCCGTAAAAACCGCTGTACGCCGCGTTTTCCGGATCGTTGACGGCGGCCGAGAACACGGCGCTGATTTCCCTCTCTGCCAGTATCACGGCGTCGTCCACGTCTATTTCGCCGTGATAGACCTTTTTCAGCGCCTGTCCCAGCGTGCCGGTTTTATACTTGTCCATGGAGATCTGCATCTGCGAGAGCGCCTCGATCAGGAATTCCCCGCCCGGCAGAATGGTATATACGTCTTTTTTCAGCGCGATATACCGGCTTTTTATCGCATTTTCTATAATACCGGTCCGCGTGGCCTCGGTGCCGAGCTCCAGTCCCTCGAAGATCGCGCGGTAATCCTCGCTGTCGTCGCCCTCCTCGGCGGCGGCTTTTTCTTCCCGGAACGGATTTTTCAGATAGTTGTTCAGCGTTTCGATGGTGTAGTGCTTCGGCGGGTTCGTCTCCTTGGGCACCGGCCTGAAATCGATGTTCACACGGTCGCCCTTTTCCAGCGCGGGCAGGATCTTTCCGCCGCGGGCGGTATCGTCAAACTTCGTCCAGCCGGGCTGCAGGATCACGGTCCCGCGCAGCGTATGGGTCTCGTACGTTCCCACGCTGATCGTAAGCTCCGTTTTCTGCGCCAGGCATTCCTCGCTGCAGAACACGGCGACAAAGCGGCGCAGCACCGCAGAATACACAGTTTTTTCATCCGGCGAAAGCTTATTCGCGTCCGGGATCTTATAGGTTGGCGTCAAGGCGGAGTGGGATTCTATTTTACTGTCGTCGAAGATCGCCTTCCCGTCGCGGAATTTCACCGGGTAGCCCTTGGCCGCCACGGTCTGCAGGATCTTTTTGACCTTCTCCTTTTCCGCGGTGGCCAGATACTCGGAATTGGTACGGGGATAGGTGAGATACCCGTCCTCATACAGCTTCTGCGCTATGGAGAGGCTCTTTTCCATGGGCATTTTGAACTTTTTTCCCAAATAACTCTGCAGCTTGGAAAGCGAAAAGAGCTTCGGCGGCTTTAAGCTGTCTTTTTTTGTTTTTTTGTCCGTTACAAACGCTTCGGCTGCGTTCAGCTTTTTGCAGGCGCGGCCCGCTTTTTCCGCCTCGTCCTTTGAAAATTTGAATTTTGACGTCAGTTCCACCGCTTCGCCGTTGGTTTCCGCTTTTGAGACCAGCGCAAAATACGCGTCCGGCACAAAATTGCGGATTGCCGTATCCCGGTCATAGATCGCCTTGACGATCGGCACGATCACCCTGCCCACGCGCAGCAGCGTGCCGGTTTTCAGCGTGGCGAAACGGGTCAGGTTGACGCCGTACAGCCAGTCGATATAAGTCCTTGCAAAGCCTTCGTTCGCCAGCGCGTCATAGTCGTCGTCCGGCGCCATATCCCCAAGCGCGGCCGTTACGGTCTCCGGCGTCTGATCCGGCAGCCAGAGACGGTACACGGGCTTGTCCATGGCCAGCGCGTGCCGGATGCAGAGCCGCACGATGATCTCGCCCTCCCGGTCCGCGTCGCCCGCGTTGATGATCGCGTCCACGTCCGCCCGGTTGCACAGTTTTTTTACGGCGTCAAAGCGGTGGATGATCGATGCGTCCGGCTGCTTGTCCGCATTGGTTCTCAGCCGGAAGCGGAACTCCGCCGGAAAGCAGGGCAGGTTTTGAAGCGTCCATCGGCCGCCGCCGGGATCGCCGGTATACTCCTCCACGTCGCAAAGCGTAAAAAGGTGACCGTACAGCCAGGTCACCAGATATCCGCCGCCCTCGAAATAATCCGTCGTGCGCTTCATATTTCCGATCGCCGCCGTGATGTTGCGGGCAAGGCTCGGTTTTTCGGCAATGATCAGCCGCATGGGAACACTCCTTTTCTTACGAACGCAGCCGCGCCGCTTTTCCCGCAACGCGGAACCCGTCGACCAGCGGCAGCAGCACGCCGCCGGCGGACGTAAACAGTTCCGTAAAATCCCCCAGCGTCTCCCGGGGCGTACACGCGGAAAACACAAAATCCGTGCTGCCGCGCAAAAGCAGCGCGCCGGTCATTGCGCCGGCAAAAAACAGCGGATCGTTTTCCTTTGAGACCGTAAAAACCGGAACGCGCGTGATCGCAGCGGCCCCGACCGTATTGTCAATATGGCCGACCACCGCGTATCCGGCAGTTTTCTTTTTCCATACCGCCGCGTCGAAGGGCGTTCCGAAAGGCGGGTCTTCAATCGTGATACAACCGCGGATCGGCACGCAGAGGCCCGCGGTAAAGGTAAAGATCTCTTCGTCGGCGCCCGTCAGCCGAAGGTTCGGCCGCGCCGGCAGCTTTTTGAGCGGAAACAGCGAGCACAGACCGTTGACCCGGAAATTGACGCGCCCGGTCAATTGCTTTATGATCGCCGCGGCGGCCTCGGTCCCGGCGTCGGCGGTAAAATGCGCCTGCGTTTTTTGCCCGACCGCAAACGTACTGATCAAAAGTCTTGCAAATTCCCACTGCATCCCGCAGATCCTCCCGGTTGGTTTCTGTTCTATATTTTAGCACAGAGCACCGCGGAACGCAAGTAATAAAACGGCGGCCCACTGGCTTTAAGTGGACTTTGTCAGCAGCCTGAAAACGCTGCGCGTTTTGATTTTATCTTGTAGCACGGGCTTTAAGGATTATTGGATCGTATTTTATTTTTGCCTTCATCTGCCACCGGCAGCGGCAAAAATAAAACGCAGTGTCGTCTCAGAAATTCAAACTATCTTCAAATACCCACGTTGTCATTTGAATTATCTTTCATCCGGGAAGACGGCACTTCAGGTGCCGTGCTGCCGTGCGGGCAATAATTTTTTTTTGCCCTGAAATCGGGTTTTTCAAAAAACGGTTTATATTTTCCTCTGAAAAAACGGGTGCGTCGCATAAAAAGCGGTGCACCCGTTCTTTGAATGAAAAAAGATAAAATCAAAACCCAAAGGGTTTTCCGCCTTTCATCTTTCTTCTTTTTTCTTTCATCTTTTTTCCGCAGGAAACATTTCACTGCGGTCGCGCAGCGGACGCAACCGCAAGCTCCCCGTCCTTTACGTCCACCGTGAGCGTATCGCCCGGCGAGACGTTTCCGCCGAGGATCGCGCGCGCAAGCAGCGTTTCCACCGCGGATTGCAGATAACGTTTGAGCGGTCTTGCGCCGTAGAGCGGATCGAAGCCGCGGTCGATGATCAGAGATTTTGCCTCGTCTGTGATCACAAGCGAAAGCGACTGATCGGCAAGCCGTTTTTTGAGGTTCTCCGTCAGGATATCGATGATGCCGGTCAAATTATCCTTTGTCAGCGGACGGAACAAAACGGTCTCGTCCAGACGGTTTAAGAACTCCGGCCGGAACGCGGCGTGCAGCTGCGCCATCACTGCATCTTTAGCCTCCTCGCTTATTTCGCCGTTTTCCCCGATGCCCTCCAGCAGGTACTGGCTGCCGAGGTTGGAGGTGAGAATGATGACGGTGTTCTTGAAATCCACTGTGCGGCCCTGGGAGTCGGTGATTCGGCCGTCGTCCAAGATCTGCAGCAGGATGTTGAACACGTCGGGATGCGCTTTTTCGATCTCGTCAAAAAGCACCACGCTGTACGGCTTGCGGCGCACGGCCTCCGTGAGCTGGCCGCCCTCGTCGTAGCCGACGTAGCCGGGCGGCGCGCCGATCAGGCGCGAGACAGAAAACTTTTCCATATACTCCGTCATATCGATCCGCACCATATTGTGCTCGTCGTCAAACAGGCAGTCCGCAAGACTTTTTGCAAGCTCCGTCTTACCCACGCCCGTGGGGCCGAGGAACAAAAACGAACCGACCGGCCGGTTGGGATCGGCGATGCCCGCGCGGGCGCGCAAAATCGCTTCCGTTACGCGCTGCACGGCCTCGTCCTGCCCCACCACGCGGCGGTGGATATACCGGTCCAGCTGCAAAAGCTTTTCTCTTTCGCCCTCCATGAGCTTCGCCACGGGAATACCGGTCCAGCGCGCGACGATGGCGGAGATCTCCTCCTCGGTCACGGTGTCGCGCACAAGCGTGGTCTTGCGCCCCTCCTCCTGCCGCTTCTCCGCGGCTGCAAGGCGCGCCTCCAGCGCGGGCAGGTCGGAAAACTTCAGCTTGGCGGCGCGCTCGTACTCATAACGCAGCTGCGCGTTCTCGATCTCGGCGTGCAGCTTTTCCAGCTCCGCTTTTAGGTCCTTGACCTCGTCCACGCTCTTTTTTTCGGCTTCCCACGCCGCTTTTTCGGCGTTGTACTGCTCCTTTAACTCGCTCAGTTCGCCCTGCAGCTTTTCAAGCCGGCCCTGGCTTAAGGCGTCGTCCTCCTTTTTCAGCGCCATCTCCTCGATTTCCATCTGCATGATCTTCCGGCGCGTCACATCCAGCTCCTCCGGCATGGAATCGATCTCCGTGCGCACCTGCGCGCAGGCCTCGTCCACCAGATCGATGGCCTTGTCGGGCAGGAAACGGTCCGTGATATAGCGGTGCGAAAGCGTGGCGGCCGCCACCAGCGCGTTGTCGTGGATACGCACGCCGTGGTAAACTTCGTACCGCTCTTTCAGGCCTCTTAATATGGAGATGGTATCCTCTACCGTGGGCTCATCCACCAGCACGGGCTGGAAACGCCGCTCCAGAGCCGCGTCCTTTTCAATATATTTGCGGTACTCGTCCAGCGTAGTCGCGCCGATGCAGTGCAGCTCGCCGCGCGCCAGCATGGGCTTTAAGAGGTTCCCGGCGTCCATGCTGCCCTCGGTCTTGCCCGCGCCGACGATGGTGTGCAGCTCGTCGATGAACAAAAGCGTTCTGCCCTCGGAACGCCTGATCTCCTCCAAAACGGCCTTTAAGCGCTCTTCAAATTCGCCGCGGTACTTCGCGCCCGCGATCAGCGCGCCCATATCCAGCGAAAAGATGGTTTTATCCTTTAAGCCCTCCGGCACGTCGCCGCGGACGATCCGCTGCGCAAGGCCTTCGGCGATCGCCGTTTTGCCCACACCCGGTTCGCCGATGAGCACGGGGTTGTTTTTTGTTTTTCTGGACAGGATACGGATCACGTTGCGGATCTCCGTGTCCCTGCCGATCACCGGGTCCAGCTCGTTTTCACGGGCGCGTTTTACAAGATCCGTGCCGTATTTGGTCAGCACATCGTAGGTGTCCTCCGGATTATCGCCGGTCACCGGGCCGCTTTTCACCTTTGCAAGCGCCTCCAGAAAGCCGTTTTTTGTAATGCCGTGGTCGGATAAGATCCGTTTGACGGCCGGCGTTGCGCCTGCAAAAATGCCCAGCATCAGGTGCTCCACGGAAATATAGGCGTCGCCCGCCTTTTTCGCCGCTTTTTCCGCTTCACGCAGCACGGCGTTCATCTCCGGAGACATATACACGTCCCCGGCGTTATTCAGCGTCGGCAGCGCCGAAACGGCGGTATCCAGCTCCGATAAAACGGCGTTGCAGTCCACGCCCGTTTTTTGCAGCAGCGCGCCGATCAGACCGCCGTCCTGATCCACAAGCGCGTATAAAAGATGTTCCGGACAGACCTGCGGATTGCGGTTCTCCTGCGCCATATTCTGCGCGGTGACCACCGCGTCCAAAGCCTTTTGCGTAAAATTCTGCGCGTTCATAAACATCACTCCTTTTCATTCAGATATATAGCCCCGTCTTTTCGAGATAGGAAGCGTACTCCCGCCGGACATCGGAAACGTCGTATTCCCCCGACAGGCAGCGTTTCATGCACCGGTCAAACGTCCGGATATAACCGGAAATGGCGTCCGCCAGCGTTTCGGTATCCGGCTCGTTGCGCGGCACGGCGATGCTGCGGGTAAATTTGCCGTCGTACAGCGCGTAATCGGGCTGTACGCCCGCCGCGGAAAGCAGCGGCTCCTCCACCGCCTTCCAAAGCCGGAAAAACGCCGCCATCTCCGATAACAGTCCCGCGGACTGCGTGCGGAAGATCACGTGCAGCTCGCCCAGCGTCCCGCCGCCGCCCCGGAACAGCTGCACCTCATACTTCACCGTGGGCCGGTACTTATATTCCAAAGAGCTTTTCAGCGACAAGCTCATGGCGCCCGGCGCCAAGAAAGGCACAAACTCATTTGCGGGCAGCAGCAGCCGCTCTACACCGGACAGTATTTCATTGATCCGCTGCTCCGGCGTGGTAAAATGCAGATACTCCGCCAGAATGGAGTTGACCATATTGGATCGGTTCGTTCCCATTCTGTGCGCAAGCCGGTCAACCTCCCGCACCAGATCCTCGTTGAGCATTAAACTGTATAACGTTCTCGACATTTATCATCATCCTTTCTGTTTTTCATTTTAGCACAAAGCAAAACTTTTGTCAAGTTTTTTATATAAATTATTATGCGAGTTATATACATTTTAACAAAACCTTGACATTCACCGCAGACTTTGGGATAATATCAGTTAACAGTTCGCGACTAACAGCTAATTCTACGGAGGCTCTTATGGAAAAACCTGTGATCGCATCCAAAGAAACCGTTCTGGATCTGGCGCGCAATAAAAACAACCCCCGCAACAGCGAGGGGGACTTTGCCCTTTTGAACGACGGCAGGATCTTGTTCGCCTACAGCCGCTACACGGGCGAAAGCGCCCATGACGACGCCTCCTGCGACGTTGCGGGGCTTATTTCAACGGACGGCGGACGGCATTTTACGCCGCTTTATCCCCTGCTTGCGAAAGCGTCCGACCACGGCGTAAAAAATATTATGAGCGTTTCGCTTAAGCGGCTGCCCAACGGCGAGCTGTGTCTGTTCTATCTGTGCAAGCACACGCCGCAGTCCGAAATGTACCTGCGCAGAGCGGTGGGCAACGAGACCGCGTTCGGCGCGCCGGAGCGGATCTTTCCGGTCAAGAAGGGCATATACTACGTTGTGAACAACTGCCGCGTCTGCATAACGTCCGACGGCCGGGTGCTGATCCCCGCCGCGCGGCACAAAATCGAACGCTGCGCCGACGGCACGTACGACAGCAGTTATTTTTCCAACTGCGTTCTCTTTGCCGGGGACGCTTCGGGCAGGAACTGGACGCAGGAAAACGCCGTTTTTTATCTGCCGAACGCCGCGGGCTCCGAAACGGGACTGCAGGAGCCGGGCGTGACCGAGCTGCCGGACGGCGGCCTGTACGCCTACTTCCGCACCGACAGAGGCTTTCAGTTTGAAAGTATATCCAAAGACGGCTGCTGCTGGACGCAGCCGCGGCCCTCGGCCTTTACCTCTCCCGATTCGCCCATGCTGATCGCGCGCAATCCGTATACGGGCCTTTATTACGCATTCTGGAACCCCATTCCGAAATACAACGGCCGGCTGACAAAAAAGGAAGCGTACGTGCACAACGGCCGGACGCCCTTTGTGACGGCGGTAAGCGAAGACGGGCTTTCCTACTCCGAACCGACCGTGATCGAGGACGATCCGGACCGCGGCTTCTGCTATCCCGCCGTATTTTTCGCGGATGAAAAAACGCTGCTGCTCTCCTACTGCTGCGGCGGCAAAGACGACGGCATGTGCCTGACGCGCACGCGGATTACAAGACTGACCCTTGCATAATCACTCTGAGAAAAGGAGAAAACATATGACACAGGACCTTTTATACAGCAAACTGCCGCTGCACTGCGGCGCGGACGGCAAATTCAAAATTTTAGCCCTCTCCGACGCACACGCGGGCGTGGGGTTTTCCAAACAGGTAGCGCCCGCCATTCAGGCGCTGGTCGACAAATGCCGCCCGGACCTCGTCTTATTCAACGGCGACACAATGGGCCCCGGCAGGATCCACGTTGAAAATCAGGAGCAGCTCAGAGACGTGCTGACCGAGCTTACAGCGCCCATCGAGGCGGCCGGCATCCCGTGGGCGCATACCTTCGGCAACCACGACGACAATTTCGGGCTGGCAAACGTTGACGCGGAGCCCGTGTACGAAAGCTTTGCGCACTGCGTCTCCAAAGCCGGCGACCCGTCGCTCAGCGGCTGCGCAAACTACGTGCTGCCCATCCGCGCGCACGGTTCGGACGAGATCGTATTCGATCTCTGGTGCCTCGATTCCCACAGAGGGATGAATGAATTTGCCCGCCAGTACGGCCTTCCGGAGGATACCCGGTTTGTGCTGCCCGTCCATTTTGCCGAGGGCAGAGGCTACGACTCCGTTCATTTTGATCAGGTGATGTGGTATTATACCGCCTCGCAGGAAATCGAGCGCCGCTGCGGCAAAAAAATACCGGGGCTGATGTGTATGCACATCCCGCTGCCGGAAATGTATCTGATCTACAAAAACCGCGACCTGACCGGCTTTGAGGGCAGCGCCCGCGAGGAAGTGGGCTGCGGTGAAATGAACCCCGGCCTGTTCTCCGCCTGCCTGCAGCGCGGCGATATCAAAGCCATGGTCTTCGGCCACGACCACATCTGCGACTATATCGGCACTTACTGCGGCGTCAAGCTCTGCTACGACGGCGGCATCGAATACGACGCCTACCAGCACGACGACCTGCGCGGCGGCCGCGTGTTTGAGATCGATGAAAAGAACCCGGAAGAAATCAATACGTATATGCTTTACATTGAAGATATTATGGGCTTTGAAGGCAGAAAGATCAAACAAAGGTAACAGTCGACAGTCGACAGACAGTTTTGAGTTTTGATTATTATCCCTACCCCCTGACCTCTGGTCCCTATTACCAATCGTCCGCGAAGAACAAGGAATAACGGGTGCGCCGCCAATCCAGCGACGCACCCGTTATTATCAGGGAATATAAACCGTTGTTTTATTGAAAAACCCGATTTCAGGGCATAAATCTTTAATGCTCACACAGCACGGCAGTGTTTTCCGAAACATTTTGCCGCAGGCAAAATATTTCACCGCCGTCAGGCGATTTCACCCGTCCGAAAGGACGGATTTCACATTTCCGCAGGAAATATTTCATTGCGGACGCAATGCGTCCGCCCTGCCTGCACGTTTTGTTTTTTCGTTGACCGGCAGAAACGGACTGAAAATCAGTAGTTCGTATACGGTAAAATCAGCCGTGCGATGGCGCCGGCCGCCAGACGCGTTGTATTATACAGCGAATTCATATCAAAGTAGGACATATTGTCCTCCGCAGTATGAATAAAGTACGGCGACGCAAGGCCGTAATCCGCGCCCTCGCTCCGTTTCACCTGATAGCACCGCCAGGAGAGCGTCAAAGCGGGCATGCCCGCCTTGCGGAACGGCACGATATCGTGCACACCGGCGCGTACGGGAGAATAATAGCCGTTTTCACCGAGATTGCCCAGCGCCGCTTTTGCCTGATCGACCGCAGTGCTGCCGATGTTGGCTTTTGCCGCGCCCGGATAGTAGCCGTCCGTTGCAATGGGTTCCGTGCTGACGGCAAGAAAATAGGATCTGCCCGGCTCATAGCTGTTGTTCGGCTTGCCCGCCATATCCAGATTAAATACAAAGATATGCCGGTTCTTTTCCGCGGCGGACAAAGCATTCACATAAGCGTAAGCGCCGTAATAGCCCTGCTCCTCGCCAGCGGTAAACAGGAAGCGCACCTCGATCCCGTAATCCTCCCAGGTCGCCCGGAAACGCTTTGCAAGCTGCAAAAGCGCCGCCGTGCCGGAGGAATTGTCCACCGCGCCGCCGATCCCGCGCGCGGTATCGTAGTGGGCGACGATCAGCAATATCTTCGGGTTGCTCTTCGCCGTAGGGATCACCGCCATCACGTTGCGGCCCGTAATACCGCCGCGGGTAAAGTCGATCTTCCGGCGATTTGAGTCGGAATAGCCGTACGCGCCGAGACGCGTATAGATGAGGTCCGCCGCCGCGTTCTGCGTACTGTTCCACCAGCTGCGCTGGCCGATATCGTTGACCAGCCAATACATGTTGCTTTGCAGATCATCGTAGGATACGGCAGCCGGGAAGGAAGCAAGCCAATCTGCGCGTTTCTTTTCCCGGTTCTTTCTTTCTTCCTCCGCCTTGCGGCGCGCCTCTTCCTCTGCCTTCCGTTTGGCCTCTTCCTCTGCCTTCCGTTTGGCCTCTTCCTCTGCCTTCCGTTTGGCCTCTTCCGCCGCCTTACGGCTTTCTTCCTCCGCTGCTTTGCGGCTTTCTTCCTCCGCTGCTTTGCGGCTTTCTTCCTCCGCTGCTTTGCGGCTTTCTTCCTCCGCTGCTTTGCGGCTTTCCTCTTCCGCCTTTTTCTCCAGATAGCGGCGCACCTGTTCCGCACGCGCCGCTTTTTCGGCCTCCGTCTCCTCCAGCTCCAGACCGACGGCAAAGCGCAGCACGCCGCGCGCGTCGTAAGCGGTAACCTTGCCGTCCGCGTTCAGATCGCAGATCTCCGGCCAGACAAGCGTTTCCAGCCCCACGGCCGCGCGCAGCACCAGGCGCGCGTCCGCGGCGGTGACCGTCCCGTCGTTGTCGGCGTCTCCGGGCACCGTCGGCGGCAAAACAGGCGGCGTCGTTTCCGCAGAAGAGGATTGTCCGGCTGTTTCGTCCGTATCAGATCCGCCCGTTGTTTCCGCCTTGTCCGTCATCTCCGACGGGTCGGCCGTTTGCGGCTCTTCCTCTGCGGGCATTCCCTCCGCAGTCAGATCCGCCGAAAGCGCATCCGCTTCGGCCTCTTGTGTATCCGCGGCAAAAAAACGCGACGTACCGTACGCCGACGTATGAAAAAACACACCCAAAAGCACAACGGCCGCCAGTAAAAAACCGACAGGCTTTTTCAATTTTTGCATAGTTCTCTCCGATTGCTTCCATTTTGTTTGTATTTTATTTTAATCCATGTATGATCGCTTGTCAACCGTTCCGGCATATTCTTCATTTTTTCATTGACAAAGCCTTTTCCCGCGCATATAATTTTGTTGAAAAAGCTGCCGGCAAGGGGGACGGCCCCGGCCGTCGCGCAGCGGCGTCAGAAAGAGAACGTATGGCAAGACTGAAAGGAAGTATGCTGGAAGGCCCGCTTTTCGGCAATATCATCGTTTATACCGTCCCGATCATTTTTACGGGGCTTTTGCAGCTGTTGTTCAATGCGGCAGACTTGGTGGTGGTCGGCAGGTTCTGCGGCAGCGTTTCCGTGGCGGCTGTCGGCGCGACCGGCTCCATTACGAACCTGATCATCAACCTGTTCATCGGCCTTTCCGTCGGCGCGGGCGTCATGGTGGCGCACGGCCTCGGCGCGGAGGATCATAAGACCGTGCACGAGACCGTACACACCGCCGTTCCCACAGCCGTACTCAGCGGCCTGTTTCTGACGGCCGTCGGTCTGCTGTTTTCTCACAGGCTGCTGGAATTGATGGGCACCCCCGCGGACGTGATCGCCCTGTCCTCCGTTTATATGCGGATCTATTTCTGCGGCATGACGGCAAGCATGGTCTACAACTTCGGCGCATCCATCCTGCGCGCGGCAGGCGACACAAGAAGTCCGCTCGTTTTTTTGTCCGCGGCGGGCGTACTGAACGTGATCCTGAACGTATTTTTTGTGATGGCGCTGCATATGGACGTGGCGGGCGTGGCGCTGGCAACGGTCATTTCACAGCTGCTTTCCGCTATACTGGTCATGCTCGCGCTGATGAAGCGCGACGACGCCTGCCGGTTTTTTCCGAAAGAAAGCCGGATCCGCAAAGAACGCCTGGTGGGCATCGTGCGCATCGGCCTGCCTGCCGGGATCCAGGGCTCGCTTTTTTCCATTTCCAACGTCATTATACAGTCCTCGGTGAATTCCTTCGGCTCCGTGGTCATGTCCGGCAACGCAGCCGCACAAAACATTGAGGGCTTTGTCTACGTTGCCATGAACGCGTTCCAGCAAACGGCGGTCAATTTTGTCGGTCAGAACGACGGCGCAAAAAAATACGGCCGTATCCGCCGCGTTTCCCTTTATTGCCTGTTAAGCGTTGCGGCCGTGGGCCTTTTGCTGGGCGTTTTGGGCAGGGTGTTCGCCGAACAGCTGCTTTCGATTTATATCACGGACTCCGCCGAAGCCATTCACTACGGTGTGATCCGCCTGACCTATATCTGTCTGCCCTATTGCCTGTGCGGTATCATGGACGTGATGACCGGTATCCTGCGGGGCCTCGGCGCGTCGCTCTCGCCCATGCTCATTTCCGTGATCGGCATCTGCGGGTTCCGGATTTTATGGATCTTTACGGTCTTCCGTATACCAGCCTTTCATACGCCGGCTGTTTTGTATTCTTCTTACACGATTTCCTGGGTCGCGACCTTCCTTGCGGAGCTTGTCTCCTACCTGGCCATGATGAACAGGCGCACAAAAAAAGCGGCCGCGCAGCCGTAAAGGCCGTTTTCGTCGCGGGCAAGGTTGACGCCGTACTCCGTATAGACCGCCGGCTGCATTTCTTTGGTCGTTCCGGTCCCCCGGTCGTCGTGGCGTGCCGGACACCATGGCGACCGGCACGCCCGGCGCCTCAAAAATATCCGTAAACTGCCGGATGGCGGCAAATGAACGTTCCGCGGTGACGGTATCGCAGCCCGCGATTTGCCGCCGGTCAGAACGATCAGATCCGGTCTCACTTTTTTACCGCCCGGCGGATAAACTGCCCGGTCAGGTAATCCGGTTCGTCTTTTATCTCTTTTTTCATTATACCGATATCCGCCGAAGAAGCCAACACAGCCGCACTGCGGACGAAAGCGCCTTCCCGTTGTACGGGAGGGCGCTTTCGATATAAGGGATAAAAAAAGATAGGAAGTCTGATTTTTTACGCGGCGCGGGAATCGTCCATCCGGCCGACGACCGTCGTAGGCGTATACAGCACGCGGGCGTTGATCCGGCGGTGCTGCGCCGCGGCGGCTCTGCGCCGGACATAGCGGACGCGGGCTTTCACCGCCGCCGCAAAATTCCGTTCGAAACGGATGAGTTTATCTTCGTGCAGAATGCCCCACACAACCGCAAGCGTTAAAAGAGCCTCTGCAAAAATCATGATACCGATTGCCATTATTATCTCCTGCCTCTGCTTCAAAATAGAACATTTGTTTTGTTCTTCGATTGTCATTGTAACGCAAAAAAAGTCGTTTGTCAACACAAATGTTCTGAAAATGTCGTTTTTTAGTACCTTTTATTGGACTTAGAAAGAATGATTGTGATTACTTGCAGAAATATACCACAAGATGTTGTGGTTTGTCAAGGGATTTCCTGTCAGATCGCATTAAAAAATATTTTTTGCAGACGAACATTTTTTTCGCTTTTCTATTTATATTTGCAAAAAGGTATGTTACAATATAAAATGTATTTTTATGTGTTGGAGCAGAACGATGTTTGTAGACACCGCAACAATCAAAATCAAGGCGGGCAACGGCGGAAACGGCGCCGTTGCGTTTCACCGTGAAAAATACGTCGCCTCCGGCGGACCGGACGGCGGCGACGGCGGAAAAGGCGGCGACGTCGTATTCGTGGCGGACGACCACCTTTCCACACTTTCGGATTTCCGCTACAAGCGCAAATACGCAGCCGAGAACGGCGCAAACGGCTCCGGCAGCCGCAAAACCGGGAAAAAGGGGCAGGATCTGATCATCCGCGTGCCCCGCGGCACGGTCCTGCGGGAAGCGGAGAGCGGCGCCGTACTTGCGGATATTTCCTCGGACGAGCCCTTTATCGCCGCAAAAGGCGGCAAGGGCGGCTGGGGCAACCAGCATTTTGCCACGCCCACGCGGCAGGCGCCGCGTTTCGCGCGGGACGGCTATCCGGGCGAGGAATGGGAGATCAAAATGGAATTGAAGCTCCTGGCGGACGTCGGGCTGCTGGGCTTCCCAAACGTAGGGAAATCCTCGCTGATCTCCGTTGTCAGCGAAGCAAAGCCCGTGATCGCCGATTATCATTTTACCACCCTCACGCCCGTATTGGGCGTAGTGCGCATGGGACCGGAAAGCAGCTTTGTGATGGCGGACATTCCCGGGCTGATCGAAGGCGCAGGCGAGGGCGTGGGGCTCGGGCACCGCTTTCTGCGGCACGTAGAGCGCTGCCGGATGCTGGTGCACATCGTCGACGTCGCCGGCAGTGAAGGCAGGGATCCCATTGAAGACTTTGAGACGATCAATAAAGAGCTTGCCGTGTTCGACCCGGCGCTGACCGCCTGTCCGCAGATCGTGGCGGGCAACAAGGCGGACCTTGCCACCGACGAGCAGCTGCAGCGCTTTCGCGCGTATATCGAGGGCCTGGGGCTGGAATACTATGAGATCATCGCCCCCATCTGCGAGGGCACGCAGGCGCTGATGAACGCCGTAGCGGCAAAGCTTGCCACGCTGCCGCCGATCAAACGGTACGAAACAGAGGCCGTCCCCATGGACGTGCTTGCGCGCAAAAAGGATACGGGCTTTAGGATCGTCAAAGACGAAGACGTCTACTATGTGGAAGCGGAGTGGCTGTTAAAGATCCTGAACAAGACCGATCCGGACGACTACGAATCTCTGCAGTATTTCCAGCGCGTGCTGGAAACAAGCGGCATCCTGGATGCGCTGGTCCAACGCGGCATCCGGGAGGGAGATACCGTCAGTATTTACGATATGGAGTTTGACTATGTGCCCTGACGCCGTTTTATTGTCCGCGCCGCTTCAAACGGCGATCCCGCCGCGGGAAATGAGCGGCCTGCAGCTTGCCTTTATCGGCGACTGCGTCTTTGAGCTTCTGGTGCGCGGAAGCGTACTGGAAACGGATACGGGAAACGTACGGCAGCTGCACCGACATGCGGTGGCTTACGCAAACGCCGCGTTTCAGGCGCGCGCAGCAGTCATGCTGGAGCCGTTTTTCAACGAAGAGGAGCTGGCCGTCTATCGTCGTGGCCGGAACGCCCACACGACCCACACGCCGAAAAACAAATCCGAGGCACAGTACCACCGGGCGACCGGTCTGGAGGCCGTGTTCGGCTACTTGTATCTCTGCGGCGCAAAAGAGCGTCTGCAAACCCTGTTCCGTCTGATCCAGGAAACCGTTAAGGAGGAAGAGAAACATGAAAAAAAATAAACCGCTGTCCACCGAGGAGAAAAAACGCGCCTGGAAAACGGCGGGCAGGGTCACACTGGAATATATCCTCTGCGGCGCAGGCTCGCTGTTGTACGCCTTCGGCGTCGTCTGCTTTGTCAACCCCATGCAGTTCGTGCCCGGCGGCGTGACGACGCTTGCGCTGCTTATAAACCATCTGTTCCCCGTGGTCCCCGCCGGCGTTATGGTGTTTGCCATCAACGTGCCCCTGATGATCATCGCCTGGCGCGTTTTCGGCTTCCGCTTTATTGCCAAAACCCTGTTTTCAACGGCCGTTTTGTCGGTCGCCATCGACCTGCTCACCTCGCTCGGCGGCAAATACCCCGTTCTGCTCTATGCGGGGGAGGAAAAGCTTGTGGCCGCGCTCTTCGGCGGGATCTTCATCGGCGGCGGCGTAGGGCTCGCGTTTTTATGCGGCGGCACAACCGGCGGCATGGATATCGTGGCGCGGCTGCTGCGCCTGAAATTCCCGCATATCTCCATGGGCAAGCAGGTGCTGTTCTGCGATCTGACGGTCGTGACGCTGGCAGGCATCGTCTATCAGAGCATCAACAGCGTACTGTACTCGCTGATCGTCGTCTTCCTCGCCGGCATCGCCGTGGATTACGTGGTCTCCGGCCGCAGCCATTCCAAGATGCTGATGATCATGACGTCGTTTCCGGCGGAGATCACGCAGGATATCACGCACTCCACCGGCCGCGGCGTGACCGTACTGGACGCCGAGGGCGGCTATACCGGCAAACCGCGCAAGATGCTTTTGTGCGTGGTGCGCGCCCACGAGGTCGCCGAGATCCGCAAGATCGTAAAAAAGCACGACGAAAACCCGTTTATTATCATCACCGATTCCGGCGAGGTGCTGGGCGAGGGCTTTAAATCACATAAGGACACTTTATAATTACAGAAAGACAAACATCGGGCCATGAAAGAAAAAAAGACGCATATCCGCAATTTTTCCATTATCGCGCACATC
>JAFSXY010000016.1 GCA_017443805.1 Clostridia bacterium
CGGACGGAAGAGAAAAAGATCCGTCTGTTTTGAAAAAGCGTGCGTTTCATCGGTCGTGCGGGCATAGCGCACGCCCGTATTGTTTTTGATGATCTGCGCCACGCGGGCGTCCGCGTTTACACCACCGCCGGGATACGCCATGCCCGTGACCTCGTATCCGGCAAGGCGCGAGAGGTTTTCCCTGTCCTTTTCCACCTGCCGGACGATCTCCCGCGGATCCTCCACCTGCGTGAGCGTGGGATGCGTGAGCGTGTGCGCGGCGATCTCGTGGTTTTTGTAAAGAACGGGCACCTCCTGCGGCGGGATCTTATTATGCAGCACCGTTTTGCCCTCGCGCAGAAGCGTTCCCTCTTTGCCGAGCAGTTCGGAGTTCAGGTTGAATGTGCCCTTTAAGCCGTAACGGTCCAGCATTTCCACAAACCGCCGGTCCTGCGTCACGCCGTCGTCAAAGCTGAACGTGACGGCCTTTTGCTTTCCGTTAAACATGCGCAGCCCTCGTTTCCGGCAGTTCAAATAAGCCTGGCTCTTCCTTGTTCCGGCTTTTTGCGTATTCCTGTGCATAGCCCCTGACCTCCAGCGGACAGTCGGTGATCAGGCCGTCCACACCGCAGGCAAGCATGAACCGCACGGTGCGCGCATCGTCCACTGTCCAGACGTTGACGCCGAGGCCCATGGCGTGCGCAGCTTTGACGACGGCGCGGTTGACAAACGCATACATAGGATGTATATAATCCGCATCCACGCTTTTGGCGATGGAAAACGGTTCAAAAAACACCGGGCGGCAAACACGCAAACGGTTGATCGGATACAACAATCCTGTCCTGCAGCGGGGATCGAGCTGCTTGACGGTTTTCAGGATACGCGGATCAAAGCTGGAGATCAGCACGCGGTCCAGCAGACCGAATTCTTTGCACAAGGCAAGCGTCTTTTTCGCAATGGGACTGTTTTTCTCCCGCGGGCTTTTCAACTCGATGTTGATGACCTCCACGTCCCCGTCGGCGGCAACCTGCAGGAACTCCTCCAGCGTGGGAAGCCGGGTGCCCCGGAAATCCGCGCCGAAGTACGAACCGAAATCAAAGAGCCGCAGCTCTTCCAGCGTATAGGATGTAATATCGCCCCGCCCGTCGGAGGTGGCGTCCACGGTATAATTGTGACAGATGACCAGACGGCCGTCCTTTGTCAGATGCACGTCCGTCTCAAAGCCGTCCGTTCCTTCCGCGATCGCCGTCCGGAACGCCGGCAGCGTGTTCTGCGGGGCCTTTTTGTTGGCGCCCCGATGCGCGATGATTTTACATTCCATATTTTTTCTCCCCTTTCCCGTCAGGCCGCAGCCATTTCAAGGATTTTTTCAAGATCGAGCGTGACGTTGCCGTTGTGCAGCGCGTCGGCGGACGAAGCGACGGGTTCTTCCGCAAAAAAGATCTCCGGCCGCGCGGCGATCACGTCGTACGTGACCTCTGCGGTACAGCGCGCCGTGGAATACGTTTCGTACGTCTTGCCGGCGGCGTCTTCGTACGTCAGCGCGAAAAAGTGGTATTCCGTGCCGCCGTCCCGGATGTTTTTGATGCAGTATATCCCCGTAACGGTATAGCCTTTTCCGGCATAGGTCGTCAAAAATCCCTTTACATACGCGGCGGCGGCCGTTTCGGCGTTCTGTACGTAGCTCTGCAGCTTCTCGATCGCATCGTCCATCCGATCGATGTCCTTGATCTGCGCTTTTTCAAACGCGGACATTTTTTCATATGCCGCGCGGATCTCCGAAGCACGCTCGATCAGATCGGTCACGCCCGCCTCCGCGTTGGAGAACTGCGCGCCGGAAAGCTCGATCATCTGCGCAATGTCCGCGTTGATCTGCACAAAATTGCGATACGTCTCTTCCGCTTCCTCCAGCTTTTCATACTGCCGGACCTGCGCTTTTTCCGCGTCGGGCAAGGCGTCATACGCGCTGCGGACCTGAGAGAGCTCCTCCCCGCTTTCCAGGCTCACCCGCGAAAGCGAGCGGATCATCGCGTCCACTTCCTTTGCATCGTCTGACCTGCCGCAGGCGGTCAGCAGGATACAAACGCCCAGCAGCGCAGCAGTCACAGCTGCAATTTTTTTCATTTTGCACCCCTCCGTTGTTCGATATATATGCTCAGGATCTAAACGCCCTTTCAAATCGGGACCGTGTGTCAGACCGTCCTGCTACCGCAGGAGCAGCGCCAGCAGATATAACAGCCCCAGATGCGCCGGATAAAAAACGTAAAACAAATATTTCAGCTTTTTGCTCCCGCCCTGTCCGTCATAAACAAAAAGCAGAGGCAGGCTTAAAAAGGAAAACCAAACGAACGGCATACTGCGGCAGTATACGGCGCAATAGACCGCCAGCGCGGCGGAAAACGCCAAAAGCCTGCGTTTTTTATCCGTGAAAGCAGCCGCGCAAAGCGGCAGCAGCACGCCGCACAAGCCGTAATCAAAATAAACGCTCCACCCGCGGCGGCGCAGATAATAACACACGCCGGTCAGGGCGGCGGCCGCGGTAAAATAACAGCCGAACTTCCCCCATGCGGCGACGGCTCTTTTCCGGTCTCCCGCTGCGGACGTTTTTTTTGCGTCCAGAAGCAGAAAACACGCAGCCGCGGCAAAACAGAACGTGAACAGGATATTGAAATACCACGCGTCGCTTGATACGGTGAGCCGTTTGTTTATAAACAGATCCTGCGCGATATAGACCGCCTGGCACCCCGCGCCGAGCACAAACAGAGAAAGAAAATACTTTTTCCGGTTGGAGGTGTGCAGACAGCCCTCGCCGATAAAAAACGCAAATAACGGCATGGCAAGCCTGCCCACCCAACGCAAAACGGTCAGCTGCGGGAACAGCAGCAGGCCGGCGTGGTCGCAGAACATACAAATGCATGCGATGATCTTCAAATGGTTCCGGTTCATATCCGCCTCGCCGTTTTTTTTTATTCTATCACACCCTGCCGGAATTTGCAAATTTCGCGAAAAGATTTATTTTTTTTGAATGTTTTTGCTGTTTTAATGAATTTTCATAAAGATTTTTTTTCGATTTTTGATAAAAGTGTTGACAAAACATAGCCAATCTATTAGAATAATGGTGATTATTTTTTATTTTCGAAAAAAGGAGTCGAGTCGCAGAACCCATTTCCCCGCAAATAAGAAAAAAGAGCGTGCGGCCCCGGCGGGCAACGACCCGCGGACGCACCGAAGGAGGAGAAAATGGACATTCGGAATTTAAGAACCTTCCTCAAGGTCGCCGAGCTGAATAATTTTACCAAGGCTGCACAGTCCCTGGGATATTCTCAGTCTGCCGTCACCGTGCAGATGCAGCAGCTGGAGACGGAGCTTGGCATCCCCCTGTTTGACCGGATCGGAAAGAATATCCGGCTCAATCAGTACGGCTCCAACTTTGTCGACTATGCCATCCAGGTCATCGAGGCCATGGAAAAAGCGGAGAATTTCGGTACGGACAGCCGGAACATGAAGGGCTATATCCGCTTCGGCATCGTCGATTCCATTCTCAACGCCTGCTTCACGACCATTCTGCCGGAATTCAACCGGCGTTTTCCCAACATCAGCATCAACGTGCTTGTAAGCTCCGCAAGGGAGATCGAAACGAAGATCCGCTCCAACGAGCTTGATTTCGCCTATCTGCTGGATTACAAGGTGCCCCGCAAGGAATGGGTGCGCGTGCGCGAGGAGATCGAGCCGATCATCTTTGTCGCCAACCCCGACAACCCGCTGGCCGGCAAAAAGGATATCTCCTTTGAAGACATCATCAAGCAGCAGCTCATTCTGATGCCGCAGGGTGAGGGCTACCGCTACCTGTTTGACGACGAGCTTGCCAAGCGCAACCTCTATGCAGTACCCTCCATCGAGATCGCAAACACCGAGACCATCATCAAACTTGCAACGCGCGAAAACTACGTGACCATGCTGCCGGTTTTTGCCGCCAGAGAATATGTGCGCAGCGGAAAGCTCGTACATCTGCAGATCCCCAACTGCGATATGCAGCAATGGTCGCAGCTTGTATACTTAAAAGGCAAGGCGATCACCCCGCAGATGCAGACCTTTATCGATACCGTACTGGAGCTGCTTCCGCCCGCACAAACGGAACCCTGCAAGCTTTAAGGCAATCAACCTGACGAGGGCTGTCTCACAGAAGACAGCCCTCGTATTATTGTATCCGCTTTAAGCTTCCTCGGAATTCTCCGGTTCCTCGGGATTTCCCGGATCCGCAGAGCTTTCAGGCTCTTCCGGATCTTCGGGATTTTCCGGGTTCTCCGGGTTTTCGGGATTTTCCGGGTTCTCCGGGTTTTCGGGATTTTCCGGGTTCTCGGGATTTTCCGGATTTTCCGGGTTCTCGGGACTTTCCGGGTTCTCGGGATTTTCCGGATTTTCCGGATTTTCCGGGTTCTCCGGGTTCTCCGGATTTTCGGGCTCTTCCGGATTTTCGGGGCCCTCGGGATCTTCGGGATCCTCCGGATCCTCGGACTGCCCGCTGAAATCAAACACAAACGAACCGATGTCCTCCAGCCCGACGGCGGCCCGTAAAATCAGCCGGGCGTCCGCCGCGGTAATGAGCCCGTTTTTGTCGGCGTCCGCCGCACAGAGCTCAATGCTGCCCCTTGCGTAATCCGCCAGGCCGACTGCGGCGCGCAGCGCCAGACGGGCGTCGGACGACTCCACCGCGCCGCTCAGATCGACGTCGCCGAGCAAGACTTCGGCGTCCGCCGACATCGTCTTTCCGCAGCGAACGCAGGTGTAAACAAGCATGGAGGCGTCCCATTCCGCAACGTAAATTTCGGCGCCTTCATCCCACATGTGGCCAAGCGGAGAAACGGAAACCCGCTGCTGCAGGATCGTACCGCAGACCTCGCAGCGGCTGCCCTGTGTGTAACCGTTTTCCACACAGGTCGGCGCGATCGCCTCATCAAAAACGACCGTATGTTCCGTCATCGGAATTGCCGTTTCTTCCATAACGGCACGACAGATCGTGCAGCGGCGGACAAGGGAGCCCTCCTCGGTACAGGTGGGCTGCGCTGCCGTGATCAGGCGCTCGCCGATCTTGTGCTCGCCCTCTTTGCAGGTGCGCGTCAGCAAATTCTTATAATCAACGTAACAGTGAACAAATGAAACGCCGTTTTCAATATTTTCCACTTCTCCGACGTAGGTATACTCCCAAAGATCCACGTTGCCGCCGTATGTGCACTGCTCCACACCGCTCTGCATGATCATTACGGCGCAGTTGCGCGTGGCGTCGGTTGTGACGTAGCTCTGCGCAAAGGACGCGGTGCAGTAAACGCCGGGATAAAAGCCCTCGGCGCGCAGCGCGGCCGAAAAGCCCTCGATCACAGCCGTAATAACGGTTTTTTCTCCCTCGGCGTAGCTACCGGAGGGGAAAACAAACGCGGGCAGCGTCAGCAGACAGTCATATTTTTCCAGAATGGATACCAGGTATTCGCCGTCCGCCTGCGCCGCATCTTTTGTGCGCGCGCCGGAGCTGAAAAACACGCCGACGTCCAGTCCCGCCGCGACCGCAGCGGCATAGTTGGAAGCAAAGCTGAAGGACTCAAAGGCCTCGTCCGCATTGCTGCCGCCGGCGCTGAGGATCACGCCCGTTACGCCGCCCGCGGCAAGCGCCTCAAAATAGCCTTCGGCTTGTACGCCGGTCACAACGGAAACAAGGCTTTCTTTTTTCAGGTCGGTACAATGACGAAGCGTGAACCACCCTGTTTTCCCGTTGACCTCACCGAAGCCCCAGCCGTCGACGACCTGGAGCACACGCACGGGCGTGTTTGCGCGCAGATACGTAACGACCAGTCCCGTTGAAGCATGGTCGCCGCGCACGATGATGTGCGCGTCCGCGGCGTACATTCCCGGTTTTTCGTCCGCAGCAAGCGCCGTCAAAGGACACAGCGCCGCAAGGACCATACAAAGCGCGGCAAGCACGGATATGACTTTCTTTTTCATAGACTTCCCTCTTTTTCTGAATAAATCACTGATTTTATTATATTGCAAAACCTTGCGTTCGTCAACCGTTCTTTGTCGAAAAACCCGGAGGAAAAGTACCCCTTTTTCTTTTCGTTTAGTTTAAATCGAAGAAACGGCTTGTAAACGGCCGTTTGCTGTGCTACCATAAAGGCAGTGTTTTTCCCGAAAGGAGCAGGTAAGATATGGCGGATTATTGCAAATACGTAAATGTATTCCAGGGTTGTGAGGAGATCAATCTCCCCAAGCCGGAGGGGATCGCGGCGAGGTGGTTTTTTATCAAGGCGGGCTGCGGGAACACCAGTCCCGCGGCAGGTCTGCCGTTTTCGGCGATCGGCGTCGGGCCGTTTTCCGGCGGTTATCCCACGGGCTACACCGACCACATGCCGAATTCCCACTCCCGTCCGCCGCGCTTTGCGGGCGGCAAAGAGCTTTTGGGCTTCGCGCACCTGCAGCAGAGCGGCACCGGCGCGATGGGATATTATTATAACTATGCGGTCGTCAAACCGCGCTACACGGACTCAGCCGAACGGCGCGCGCCGGCATCCGAGGAAGCCCGCCCCGGCTATTATAAAGCCGTGCTGGAAGATATCGCCTGCGAACTGACCGTAGCGGGCCGCACCGCGCTGCACCGGTATACCTTCGGGCATGCAGGCGGAGAGGTCAACGTTGATTTTACGAACAACGGCCTGTGCATCCCGGACGTAGAGAAAAAGCCCGTCTCGGACCTGCGCGTTTTCCGCGCGGACGACCGTACCGTCTGCGCCGAGGCCGTCATCGAGGGCATAAAGCTTTATTTCGCCGTGCGCGCGAACAGTCCCGTGCAGTGTACAGAAGACGGACTCATTATACCGGCGCCGGAGGACGGCAGACTGCAGCTTTGGGTGAGTCTTTCGCCCGTGAGCGCAGACAAAGCGCTTGC
>JAFSXY010000136.1 GCA_017443805.1 Clostridia bacterium
CATATGAAATCACGGTCGATCAGAAGGGACAGCGCCTGCCGCATGCAGGCGGCCTGCGCGGCGGTTTTGCCCGCAAACAGCGGGGACTTGGCGTTGAACGCCGCGTAATACGTACCGAGCTCATCAATAACATGCAGCTGAGGATCGTTTTCAAGCGCGGCAAACGCGTCATAGGGAACGGCGTCGGCGAAGTCGAGGCCGCCCGCCTTGTAGGCTGCATAGATCACGGTATCGTCGGCGCAAAGTTTGAATTCGAGCTTTTCAAGCGTCACGTTGTCCGCGTCGTACCAATAAGGGTTCTTTTCATAGGTCATGGATACGTCGTGCTCCCAGGCGGTGCAGACAAACGGGCCGTTGGACACAAAGCCCGCCTCAGAGCACCAACTGCCGGGATTGTCCGCCCAATCGTCGGGCGCCGATACCACTGCCTTTTTCACGGGGAAGAAGGTCGGGAACGCCATCAGGTCCTCCATGTAGGCGCAGGGAGAAGTCAGCACGAAGCACAGCGTGCGCTCGTCCGCGAAGGAAACATTGATCTCCCCCTCGTCGTAGCCCTCAAAGCGTTCAAACAGATAGGCGTAATCCGCGCCGGTTTCCGACGTGGCGGCACGTTTCCAGGCATACACGAAATCCGAGGCCGTCAGCGGGCTGCCGTCGGACCAGCGAAGCCCCTCTTTGAGCGTTACGCGGTATTCGCAGCCGTTGTCACTGACCGTATACCCTTCGGCGCAGGCGGGCACGGTTTTTCCGTTTTCGTCATAGGTATAAAGGCCGGAAAACGCGGCGGCCGCCAGACTCGCGCCGTCTACGGAGGCCGTCAGCGCGGGATCAAGCGTATCCGGCTCGGAGGCAAGACAGACGCGCAGCGTTTCGGAGCCGTCCGTTTTGGAGGCATAGGTAAAATATTTGGTGCCGTACACCGAAGCATAAACCCCCTGCACGGTCTGCTTCTGCAGATAGACGTCGTTATAATAGTAAAGCGGAACGACACAGCCGGTGGCCATGAGCATGTCCTCCGACTTGTGCATCAGCGCGGCGCGCTTTTCTTTATCCGTTTCGGTTTTGATCCGCTTAATAAGCGCGTCGTAGGCGTCCCAGCCCTTTTCGGGGTCCACAAGCGCCTCGTCCGCGGTCACTTCGGCGGGATCCTCCGGCAAAATCTCCAAACTGACCGCCGTGCGCAAGATCGCTCTGGCGTCCGACGCCTGAATAACGCCGTTTCCGTCGGCGTCCGCGGCGGCAAACGCCGCCGTGCCGGGCACAAACGCCTCCAGCCCTACGGAGGCCCTGAGCGTAAGACGCGCGTCGCCCGCTTCCCTTTTTCCGTTGCCGTCCACGTCGCCGAGCACGGCCGCGTGCGCGGTCAGGCACAAAACAAGGCAAACAGCCAGAACAAACAAAACGGTCCAAATGTTTTTTTTCATCGTTTTTCTCCTTCTGTTTATTTACTTTTATAAATATTATACCGTATGAGGGAAAATTTGCAATAGCCATTTTATTTTTAAAAGGAATTGACCGATACGTCAAAAGCGTGCTATACTGAAAAAAAAAGGAGTTTTTTTATGAAAATCAAGCATTACAAACGGCTGGCCTGTGTGTTGTGCGCCGTATTGCTGTTCGCGGTGTTCGCGCCGCAGATCCTCGCGGCGAACGGCCCGCTGCAGGAAAACTACGACGGATGGTATCTTGCCTATGTTGAAATGATGCAGTTGGATGAAAAAGGCGAAGCGCTGCATTACGACGAGGAAGGTTTCCCGATCCCGGACATGCTCTTTGAAAACAACGTTGCATCCCCCGGTCTGGAAGGCGCCGTCTACGACCTGGCGACGAACACACTGACGCTGACGGATTTCAAGGGCGACTACACCTGGCTGACGACCAATGCCATGGGCGATGACTTTACGATCGCGGTGCACGGGAACAGCTCGCTCAACGGCATCACCGTATGGGGCTGGGGCTACGGCAGCGGCCTGCATATCGAGGGCGACGGTACGCTGACGGTCAACGGGATCAAAAAAGCGGACTACGCCATTGAGTTTGTTCCTGAGGACACAACGCCGCAGCTTTCGTTCGGCAAGAACGTCAACGTCAATCTTTACGGAACGGAGGGCACTGTTCTTGCCTGGGGCGCCAATGCAAATCCGGACAAGGGCCTGATCACGACGGCAAACGGGCAGACCTTTACCGTAGTAACGGAAAAAGCCGTGCGGGAAATCCAGCCGTCGCTGATCGGTTATTCCAATATCATGTCCTGGAACATTTCTCTGGGCGCCTCGGCGACTGACACCGATCCCAACCATCTTTACGAGCTGCAGGCCGGCACCAGGACCTGGGATGACGGCAGAAAAGAGGACTACGTGGAGCTTTCGCGCTATATCTACGTTCCCGGTCACGACGTCTATGTAAAGGATTACGCCTGGGCAAACAGCCAGGGCGGGGATGCAGGCACGATTTCCTTTGATTCTCTGGAGGACGCTGAAAAAGCCGGCTATACCAGACAGCTGAACGAATACGGTAATCCGATCTGGGAAGAGATCCCCTACTGCGGCAACCACGGATCGGAATTACTGTACGAGGACGCCAAAGGCACGCGCTACGCCGTCATATTGGCCTACCTGGACGGAAAGCTCGACAGATATGCGGCAACCTATGAACCG
>JAFSXY010000137.1 GCA_017443805.1 Clostridia bacterium
TCCGTCTTATCTCATCATAGAAAACACAGCCGAAACGCTCTCCGGGGCGGAAAACCGCGGCTTTACCGAAGGCATGGCGATCCGGGCGGGAAAGACCTACAACGTCTCCTTTTACGCCCGGTCGGATACGTACCGCGGTCAAGTGACCCTACGTTTGCTGGCGGGCGAGACCGTCGCCGCGCAGGCGGAAATAAGCGGCATGACGGGCGACTGGCAGAAGTTTGAGGCTTCCGTAACCTCCGCCGTCACGGCGAGTGAAAACGTCAGGCTCTCGGTGCTCATCGGACAGGGTACGGCCGCGTTCGATATGGTCTCCATGTTCCCGGCGGACACCTATCTGCAGGAGGAAAACGGCCTGCGGGCAGACCTCTGCGAAAAGCTTGCCGAGCTGCAGCCCAAATTTCTGCGCTTCCCCGGCGGCTGCGTGATCGAGGGCTATGACGACGCCACCGATTACAGCTGGAAGGACAGCGTCGGCGCGGACGAAAACGGCGAGCCGCTGCTTTTCAACGGCCGTTACGGCGACGTCGCCGCACGGCGGCAGGGCGTGAACATCTGGACGGATCTGAACGCGACACAGGATGTTTATCCTTCCTTTATGAGCTACGGCCTCGGGTTTTACGAGTTTTTCCGGCTTTGTAAGGACCTCGGCGCCGCGCCGGTACCCGTCCTCAACTGCGGGCTTTACTGCCAGATGCGCGGCATGGGCCCCGTGGATATGGAAAGCGGCCTGTTTGCCCGCTACGTGCAGGATATGCTGGACCTGGTGGAATTTGCCAACGGGGACGTTACCTCCAAATGGGGCGCCGTGCGCGCGTCCATGGGACAAACGGAGCCCTTCGGGCTAAAGTATATCTGCATCGGCAACGAAAACGAGGGCACGGATTATTACGAACGGTACACGGCGTTCTTGAACGCGCTGCATAATGCGCAGGAGACCGATCCCGCCCTGTACGGGGAAATCGAGCTGATCTATTCCGCCGGCGCGTCGGACGCGACGCACGGAGCAAACTATATCAAGGCCTACGCCTACGCGGAGGAATGGATGCAGAAAAACGGCGAAGCGGATCTCTCCGCGTTTGCCGCCGCCGTCGACCAGCACTACTATAACAGCCCCGCCTGGTTTTTGCAGAACGCGGACTATTACGACGCGGGCAAATACGGCAGAACGGCCGAAGAGATCACCGCCACGCGTTACGGCGGCGCGATCCCGGTCTTTTTGGGCGAGTATGCCGCCCGGACCAACACGCTGGAATCGGCTCTGGCGGAGGCGGCCTTTATGACGGGGCTCGAGCGCAACGGCGATATTGTAAAAATGGCCTGCTACGCGCCGCTCTTCGGCAACACTGTGGCGGGGCACTGGTCGCCGGACCTGATCTGGTACAATAACGGCACGTCCTTTGCCTCCGTGAATTACAACGTGCAAAAATTATTCAGCCGCAACACCGGCGCGTTCCTGCTCTCCTCCTCGCTTGACGGCGCGGCCGTGCCGCAGGCAAATATCAAAGGAAAGGTCGGCGTCGGCACGTGGTATACCTCCGCCGCATTTGACAACGTGCTTGTAAAGTCCAACCAAACGGGCAAAACGCTCGGCAAAGACAGCTTTTTTAATCCCCTGCTGCGCCTGAACTGGACAACGCCCACCGACGGGAAATTCCGCGTAAAAAACGGACGGCTCGTGCAGTCCGACACGGATATGCGTTATACCGAGACGGGCTCCGTTGCCTACTTCGGCGACGAAACATGGGAGGATTACACCCTTACGCTGGACGCGGAAAAGCTCGCCGGGAACGAGGGCTTTCTGATATGCTTCGGCGTGCAGGATACGGAGAATAATTATTTCTGGAACATCGGCGGCTGGGACAATACGGTCTCCTGCCTGCAGCAGATCTCCGGCGGCGCGAAAACGGGACAGATCCCCGGCACCGTGCGGCCCTTCACCGCGGAGACCGGCAGGACCTACCGCCTGAAGGTGTGCGTCAGCGGCCGGAACGTAAAATGCTACATCGACGGCGAGCTCTACGCGGACTATACCGCGGGCTCCGACTGCGAGGCGGAATGCTACCAGGTTGTCAGCCGCGATAAAAACGGCGACGTGATCGTAAAAATCGTCAACGTGACGGCATCGTCCCGTACGCTCGCGTGCGACCTTGGCGGGCTTGCCTGCGGCAGCGCCGCGGTCAGCCAGCTTGCCGGGCAGGCGCTTTCGGACGTCAACACGGCGGAAAAAGAAAGCTGCCCGATCACGGAATTTACGCTTACGGGCCTTTCGGAACGGTTTAACCTGACCGTTCCGCAGTATTCGCTGACCGTTCTGCGGTTTTCCGAAACAAACGCTTGATTTTCGGCGCGGGGAATGCTAAAATCATACAACACACCGAAAAAAGGAAACGGCTATGGAAAAGGAACGCGTGATCAGGATCACGGACATACAAACGAACCATAACGGCGACGATACCATTGAGGTGACCACGCGCGGCTACCTCCGGGGAGACGCGGACGATTATTCGCTGCACTACGAAGAGCACTTCGGCGACGGCCTTGTCAGCAAAACCGAGATCCGTGTACGGGATAAAAAATCCGCTTCCATCATACGGGGCGGCGATATCATTTCGGAGATCATGCTCGAAGCGGGCAAGCGGCATTCCTGCAGCTATCAAACCCCTTACGGCGATATGATGATCGGCATTTTCACCAGAGACGTGAGCAGCACGATCGACCGCCGCGGCGGTGAACTGCGGCTGAACTACACCGTGGATTTCAACGGCAGCCTCGGCGCGCACAAGGAAATGCTGATCTGCGTCAGCGACGAATTGTCGGATATTCCGAAGCCGGAAGCATAAAAGAGGAACGCAATGGAAAATACAGTCAAAAAAGCCCAACAGCAAATCAAAGATAGGATCGGCGCAGCGTTATCCGCGGCCATCGCGGACGGCACGCTGCCCGAAGCACAGCTCCTGCCCTTTCAGGTGGAGATCCCCGCGGACAGAAAAAACGGCGATTATTCCACAAACGCCGCCATGGCGCACGCGCGGGTGTTCCGCATGCCGCCGATCAGGATCGCGCAGGCGATCATTTCGCATCTGCAGACGGAAAATACCTATTTTGCGGCCTGTGAGGCCGCAGGCGCAGGCTTTATCAACTTTACGCTCTCGCCCGCCTTTTATGCGGACGTGCTATGCGAAGTGAACGAAAAGGGCGAAAACTACGGCCACGCCGATCTTTTCGCCGGCAAAAGCGCGCTGGTGGAGTTCGTGTCCGCCAACCCCACGGGCCCCATGCACGTAGGCAACGCCCGCGGCGGCGCGCTGGGCGACAGTTTGGCCGAGGTGCTCGCCTGGGCCGGCTGCCGCACCGAACGGGAATTTTACGTCAACGACGGCGGCAACCAGATCGAAAAGTTCGGCCTGTCGCTGGATATCCGCTACCGCCAGCATTTCGGCGATCCGGTGGAAATGCCGGAGGACAGCTACCACGGGCAGGACATTACAGACCACGCCGAAAACTTTGCCTCTCTTTACGGCGACAAATATCTGTCCGTATCCGAAGAAGAACGCAGAAAGGCGCTGGTGGATTACGCGCTGCCCTTGAACGTCGCGGGGCTGGAGCGGGACCTGTTAAAATACAAGATCCGCTACGACACCTGGTTTCGCGAGAGCACGCTGCACGAGTCGGGCGAGGCAAAACACGTGGTGGACATGCTCACCGAACGCGGCTATACCTACGAAAAGGACGGCGCCGTCTGGTTCAAGGCGGAGCAGTTCGGCTGCGACAAGGATTTCGTATTAAAGCGTTCCAACGGATTTTATACTTATATCGTGCCGGATATCGCATATCATTATAATAAGCTCTGCGTCAGAAATTTCGATATTGCCGTCGACGTGCTCGGCGCGGACCACCACGGCTACGTGCCGCGGCTCAAAGCGACGCTGCAGGCGCTGGGGATCGATCCGGACCGCCTGAAGGTCGTGCTGATGCAGATGGTAAACCTCATGCAGGACGGCAAGCCCGTAAAGCTCTCCAAGCGCTCCGGCAAGGCGATCACGCTTGTCACGCTTCTGGACGAAATGCCCGTTGACGCCGCGCGCTTCTTCTTCAACCTGCGCGAGGCGAACACCCACTGCGATATCGATCTGGAGCTTGCCGTGGAGCAGTCGGCGCAGAACCCCGTTTATTACTGCCAGTATGCGCACGCGCGCATCTGCTCCATCTTCCGTAAAATGGAAGCGGGCGGCTACACCTATACGGGCTGCACCCCGGAGCAGGCGCAAAGGCTGACCGCGGAGGAGGAAAAAGAGCTGATCCGCCACATCGCCGGGCTCACGGAAGAGACGGAAAACGCCGCGCGGGAGCTGGACCCCTCCAGGCTCACGCGTTACGCGGTGGAGCTTGCCACACTGTTCCATAAATTTTACAACGCCTGCCGCTGCGACGTGGAGGATATCGACTTAAAAACCGCACGGCTGTGCCTGTGCGACTGCACGCGTCAGGTCATGCGCAACGTGCTGGGCCTTTTGAAGGTCACGGCGCCCAACGAAATGTAACGCAAAAAAAACGAACTTTCAAGAGAGGAGGGATCCCATGGCGGATGCGCCGAAAACCGTCGCGCAAAATAAAAAGGCGTTCCACGACTATTTTGTGGAAGAGACCTACGAGGCGGGGCTGGAGCTTTACGGCACGGAGGTCAAATCCATCCGCGCCGGACGCGTCAACCTGAAGGACAGCTGGTGCCACATCAAGGACGGCGAGATCTTCGCCAACGGCATGCATATCTCTCCCTACGAAAAGGGCAATATCTTCAACCGCGATCCGCTGCGGCCCAAACGCCTTTTGATGCATAAAAAGGAGATCAACAAGCTCTTCGGGCTGACAAAGCAGCAGGGCTACGCAATCATTCCGTTAAGCGTCTATTTCGTGCGGGGCCGCGCCAAACTGAAGATCGGTCTTTGCAAGGGTAAAAAGCTCTACGATAAACGCGAGGACGCCGCCAAAAAAGCCGCCCGGCGCGATATCGAACGCGGCATGCGACCGAAAGAGTAAGCGGATCTCACTTTTTGCGCAGCAAAAAATTTCACTGAAAACGCGCAGCGTTTTATATTCAATTGCCGCGCAGCGCCGACAGGGTCACTTGCCCGCAGGGCAAATTTCACCCGCTGCAGGCGGATTTCACTTTTCCGCAGGGCGGAAAAATTTCACTTTTTGCGCAGCAAAAAATTTCACTGAAAACGCGCAGCGTTTTATATTCAATGGCCGCGCAGCGCCGACAGGGTCACTTGCCCGCAGGGCAAATTTCACCCGCCGCAGGCGGATTTCACTTTTCCGCAGGGCGGAAAAATTTCACTTTTTGCGCAGCAAAAA
>JAFSXY010000138.1 GCA_017443805.1 Clostridia bacterium
AGCGTGCCGTCCGCCTTGTTAAATACCGCATACGCCTCGCCGGTCACTACGGGCGGCTCCGACGGATCCACGACCGTACCGGACACGTAATAGTTCCCACTGTCGGACGTAAAGCAGCACACCGTATAAGAGCCCGCGGTCAAACCGGTCACAACGCCCGTATAATAATCCACCTTTGCAACGTCGGACCCTTCGCTGATCGTATAATACACGGTTTTGTTTGTTGCGTTTGAGGGATAGACTGTGGATGTGACCTGACAGGTCTCTCCGATATTGATTTCAGATTGTGAAAGCGTGTTTTCGATCCGTTCAACAGGAACGGTACCGCTGGTCTCCCAAACCCACGTGCCGCCGATGTCTTCCGTACCGGCAAGATTTTCAAGTTCGCTTACTCTGTACTTCGGCCAGCTGGTACCCTCTTTGATCCAAAAGCCGGTATACGGTGAATTGTACGGCGCATCGGGCAATCCCGTATTAATAAATGGGAATTTCGAGGGGAGCGTCAGAGAAGAAAGGGACTCCAACCCCGTAAATATCCCGTCGAGATAAGTAACCGCGCTCATATCGAAATTGCTCAGATCCAGGGATTGCAATGATTCACAGTAAGCAAAGGATTGCCACATACTCGTGACCTGATCCGTTGTAAATGTGCTGACGTTCAGCGTTTGAATCGATTCGCAGCCCTGGAACATACCGCCCATGCTCGTAAGACTGCTTGTAATGAAAGAGCTTAAGTCTATTTCCGTCAAAGACTCGCAAGCCTCAAACATACCGTAGGTGCTTTTTACGCTGCTTGTGTCAAATTTATTCAACCCGACGATCCTTTTCAGAGAAGAGCAGTAGTCGAACATCATGGACATGTTTTCCACTTGTGACGTATCAAAATTACTGAGATCGAGTTCTTTTATGCCGGAACAAGACGCAAACATGTAACTCATGTCTTTTACATTTCCCGTGTCAAAGCACGAAACATCCAACGCTAAAAGGGAACTGCAACCAAAAAACATATTGGACATACTCGTCACATTGCTCGTATTGAATTTTTCCGTAGAAATAAATTCGGTCAAGCTGGTATCTTCAAACCAACCCCTTGTGGTGGTCGGTTTGATCTCATCCAGAAACACAACGGATGAAAACGACGCGTGACGCCATGGCGCTGGGTTAACATCAGAGGAATAAAAGCTGTTCAGAAAACCGGTATAATATGCATCGCCGGTAACCGGTTCTCCGCCCGCGTCGCGGTGGACGCCGTCAGACTCCAGCGCGCCCACGCAGAACGTAAGCGTACTGTCCGCGGCGTTATACACGGCGTAGACCTCGCCGCCCGCCGCCAGCGATACCGCCGGCAGCAGCGCCAGCAGCAGACAGGCGGATAAGAGCACCGCCAAAATTTTTGAAAAACGTTTCATACTGTTCCTCCTATATAAAAGAATATAGATTAACAATATTATCATAGCAAAGAAATACGGGAAGTGCAAGACGCCGCACGGAAAAACATAAAAATTTACGCCGCCGACAAATCTTTACCATAACCCGACATGTGTCGGAATTCAGGGGTCAGGGAAGCGTCCGCAGTGATGAGTCGCTTTGCGACGTGATGAGCGCCGGGCAATAAACGCCGTGTTTTCTCTCCAAAAATAACGGGTGCGTCGCTGAAAAAGCGGTGCACCCGTTTACCATTGTTCTTCGCGGACGATTGGTAATCGTCCCTACAGGGTTAGCTTTCGCCTCCGGCGAAAATATGGATCATAAAATCAAAACGCGAAGCGTTTTCCGAAATTTCTCTTTTCACACTTCAAATTTCACATTAAAGAAAGACAGAGACAAAGCCCCTGTCTTTTTGCACGTTTCTTTGTACTTTTACTTACGGGTATCGTTGACCAGTTCGTAGAAATTGCCGATAAAGGTGGAGCCTGCGTGGCGGCCGAAGGAAACCAGACACCAGGCATCGGAATCCAGCTCGCCGCTGTTTTCATTATACTGCATGCCCGCCATCACGAAGTTTGCGTCGTTGGCGACGTAGCCGGCGGCGTCGTTCATCAGATCGAAGATGATCACGTTTTCGCCCAACACCTCGCGGATCGCCTTATAGGGGAAACCCACAAGGCCGGAACCGCCCTTTAACAGCTCGGTAAAGGTCTCGCCGGGGCTTAAATACACCTGCAGAGTATTCTCGCCGAGCTGCATATAGCCGACCTCGGTGACCGTGTAATACTGCCCGTACCACGATTTTAAGATCAGATTATCCGCCACGCCGGTTTTGCCGATCACGCTGATCAGGTTGTTGTCCACGGGGCAGATAAACTGTCGGTGCGCGATATTCAAAAGCGGAGAGACCTCGGTCGCCTGCACGGTGGGCAGGTTTTGATACCAGACGGAATAGCCCTCCTGCCCGGCGTAGGTGTCGACGCCCAGCCGGTCGCCGGTTTCTTCGTTGACGGCAATGCGCTCTTCCTCTGTCATATTCATCGTCAGAGCGATATACCCCATCTCGTAGCCGTAACGGACGGCGGAGCCGTGCGCGTTCCCGTCCAGATCGCCGTCGTTGGAAAGGCCTCTGGACGAGGTGACCGTGCCGACGTTGCCCTGGATGAAGATGAAGTTAAAACCGGCGGCGTTTATGACCTTTTCCATGTACCAGATAAAGTCCGCGCTGAATTTTCTGTCGTAGTCCTTCTTGCCGTTCTCGTCCACGGAGGAATCCCAGTCGAAGCTGGAGGACTCCGGATGGCAGCCGAAGGTGGCGATCAGCGTCGGCGCAAGCGCTTCATCGTCCGGCACAAACTCCAGCTTATAAAGCGTTGCATCCAGGCTGATGGGCGCCGTGCGGTCCCAGACGTAATTTCCGATATCCATAGCGGAATAATAAAGCCGGCCGGACGTCATGTTATCATACGCCTCGATTACGCTGTTTTTCGCACCGTCGATGATCGCCTGCAGGAAGGTGCGGTCCACGCCGTAGGCGACGTTTTTGCGGTCAAACATATTATGGACGGCGGTCTTCAGCGGGTCCGTCCAAACGCCCTGCGAATCAATGCCGGTGTGGATGTGCGTGCAGCTGACGTTCAGACTGACGATATCGTTTTCCGCGGCAAAATCGGCAAGCGCTTCCCGGATCTTTCGTACGTCCGCGTTGGCAAGGCCGATGGCGTCCACGGAACAGAACACCGCCGTGCCTCTGCCGCTGCCGTCGTCCACGGCGATCGTGCGCACGCGCAGCTCCTCATATTCGCCGTCGTCGTCCCGATACATCTCGTTGCCGAAAATATAGGGCAGATACGCGCCCTTGGCGTAGGATTTCTCGCCGAAATCCGCGGGCATGATGCTCTTTGACGCGTAGCCCAGACGCCAGCCTGCGTTTTCGGCAGGCGAAGCGAGGAAGGTTTCATGTCCCGTGTAGAAATTGCCGTACGCGTCCAGATCAAAGGTCTCGTACCGCTGTACGGACGAAGCCCCCGGCACGGTCAAAGCAAGCGTTTTTCCCACTACGCCGTTGATCACGAAGTTGGATAACACGTTCAGGCATTTGGCAAAGACCTGCCGCAGCAGACTTACAAACCGCTGCGTCGTATTCTGCGTTTCATCCGTTTTCAGATTGGCAAAGGGATTATACGCATCCAAAACGCTTGCGTCCTCCTGTTCGGAGCCGGGCAGGACCGCAGCAGCAGCCGTACCGATACTCCCGCAAAACAGACAACAGCATAAAAGCAGAGAAACGGTGATTTTCAGTTTTTTCATACAGCATTCCTTTTCTCTACGGCTTTGACAAGCTCCCGCGCGATCAGCTCGTGCCCCATGGCGGAAGGATGGACGCCATCGACCAACCAGTAATTTGCAGGCGCCTTTTCACAAAGCGCTTCAAATTTCTCCTGCAGCGGGATAAAGGTGCAGCCGAACTGCGCCGCCGCTTTTTTTGCGGAAGCCGCGCGCAGACGCGTTTCCGCGTAAAAAACGTCCCAATGCGCCTCGGTGGCGCTTGCTTTCAGAACAAAAGGCTCCAGAATATAGATCTGCACCCCGGGACACATGCGGGTGATCTCCTCCAGCAGCTCACAGTAGGTACGCAAATACTTGTCGTTATCCACGCCGTTGCGGCTGCCCAGTTCATGCCAGACGTCGTTGATCCCGATCAGGATACTGAGGATATCGGGCCTCAGATGCAAAATATCGGGTTTGATGCGGGCGTTGACGTCCACGATCCGGTCGCCGCTGATACCGCGGTTGATAAAGCGGTATTCCCCCGGATGCGCAAAGCCGAGTCTTGCGGCGACAAGCGTGGGATACCCGCTGCCGCGCGTTTCCTCGTCTGCGCGGTGCCTGCCGGCGTCCGTGATGCTGTCGCCCTGAAACACAAAGGTCTTCATACGTTTTTTTCTCCTTTATTTTACGATCTTTTCTCCGTCGAAAACAAACAGGCCGAAGCCGGAGCCGGTCTTGTTTCCGGCAGTAAGCCAGTCGGCAAACGCTTTGCGCAGGGACGTATCTCTGGGCAGCTCCTCCGGGGGAAGCTTTGCATAGCGGCCGAACACACGCCAGGCATCGCCGAAGGTCTCTTTTTCCTCCCAGCAAACGATCTCGAAGTCCCCGAGGAATTTCAGGATATTGGAGCTCTTGGGCAGAAATTCCTTATGCCGCGGATACAAAAGCCACGAACCGCAGCCGAAAACCGCAAGCCCGTCCGGGAACAGGTGCTTGACGTGCCGGTAAGCTTCTTTGTAAGAGGCAAGCCTTACTTCGTCCGTCAGCGGGACGCCGGAGGACGGAATGTGAAAATTAACATAGGTATCCCCGTTGGAAACGCGCTTGCCGCAGGACGTTAAAAAGTCAAAATCGTTATTATACTGCCGCACCTCGTACTGAAATCTGCCGTAGGCAAAGCGGTCGAGCTTTAAAAAGCCGTTGTTCCAGCCTGCCACGAACGTGCCGGGCACCCCCTCGACCTCGATGCACTCCAGCAGCTTGCAGCGCAGATCGTCGTTTCCCGCCCAGAACAGCGCTTCGTCCAGACCGGCGGCTTCGTACCGGGGCTTTAACAGCTCGGTGCAGTTGAGGATAAAGATAAATTCCAGCGTACAGTCGCTCACGCCCATCTTTTCCGAAAGCGCCGTTATAGCGGAGAGCGCCGTTTCCAGCTCCTCGCTTTCGTCTATCATATAGGCTTTGATATGCCGGTCGAATTCCGCGCCGGCGTCGGGCTCGGCGTCCAGCCGCTTTTCCACTTCCGTAAACAGCCGAACGGCTTCCTCCGGATAGTGAAAGCGCGTCATAAAATCTTTTACGTAAGGCGTATAATGCTGCATAAATGCCCTTTCCTTTCCCTTTTTCAAATCGCTTCCATCTTAACATTTTTTTATAAGAAAGTAAACATATTTTTCCGCTTTTCTTGATTTTTCCCCTGCGGGATGGTAAGATAAGAAAAAGGAGTTGATGATATGGAAAACACACTGCGCATCACACAGATCCCCGTCAGCGAGGATAACTATGCTTTTACCATGGAAAATACGGTGGAGCCCTACCTGAAAAGCGTAGGCACGGACGATTATTTCAAAAGCTTTGACGGCCGTCCCATCCATTATGAAAAGTATACGCTTGCCGATCCCCTCGGCACGGTGGTGATCGTGCACGGCTTTACCGAAAGCGCCGAAAAATTCCGAGAAATGTCTTATAACTTCCTGCAGATGGGCTATAACGTCTACGCCATCGACAACCGCGGCCACGGGAAGTCCTTCCGCCTGAACCCGGAAGCGCCCGAAACGGTCACGGTCAAGCAGTTTTCCGATTACGTGGAGGACCTGAACACGCTGATCGCACAGGTCGTCCGTAAGGACAACGCCCCCGAGCCTTTATACCTGTACGCGCACTCCATGGGCGGCGCGATCTCCGTGCAGTACCTGCAGACCTATCCGGGCGTTTTTGCAAAAGCGGTCCTCTCCTCCCCCATGATCAAAGCCAACACCGCCAACCTGCCGCACGCGCTGGTCGGCGCGCTTGCTTCCGTCTGTACCCTGATCGGCAAGGGCAATACAAAGCCCGGTTTTATGGGCGGCTTCGATCCGGAACGCGGTTATGAGGGCAGCCACGATACCAGCAAGGCGCGCTTTGATTATTACCAGAAAAAGCGGATCAACGATCCCATGCTGCGTACCAGCGCCCCGTCCTATAAATGGACGCTGGAGGCCGTGCGCGTAACGAAAAAGAACCTGGATCCCGCACGCTGCAAAAAAATAGACGTTCCCGTGCTGCTCTGCAAACCGGAAGAAGACAGCGCCGTGATCCCGGAAAAGGAAGACGCCTTTATCTCCCTGATCCCCAACGGCAGGATCGAAAAATTCACCAATTGCCGCCACGAGATCTACGCCTCCGTGGACGATACGGTGCTCAAGTATCTGCAGACGATCGAGGCGTTTTTGAAAAACTGAACCGAAGGGTTTATTATGTCGCACCTGTGGAAGTTTTTCCGGGGCTACCGGCGGGACAGCCTTTTGGCGCCGCTGTTTAAGTTGCTGGAGGCAGGCCTTGAGCTGCTGGTGCCCCTGGTCGTCAAACACATCATCGATACCGGCATTCCCGCCGGCAACACGGGCCTGATCGTCAGGTCCTGTTTGCTGTTGGCGTTTTTTGGCGTTATAGGGCTTGCGTTTTCTCTGACGGCGCAGTTTTTTGCCGCACGGAGCGCCGTGGGGTTCTCCGCGGGCCTGCGCGCGGCGCTGTTCCGGCATATCCAGTCTCTGAGTTACCCGGAGATCGACCGTTTGGGCTCCGCCGCGCTGATCACCAGACTTACCAACGACATAAACCAGGTACAAAACGGCGTCAACTTGTTTTTGCGTTTGCTGCTAAGGTCCCCCTTCGTCGTTTTCGGCGCCGTTATCATGGCGTTTACGGTAGATCAACATACGGCGCTGGTCTTTGCGGGCACGGTGCCCGTGCTGGGCATAACGGTGACCGCGATCCTGGTCGGCGCCATGCCGCTTTATAAAAAGGTCCAGCAAAAGCTGGACGACGTGCTGCTCGCCGCGCGGGAAAACTTAAACGGCGTGCGGGTGCTGCGCGCCTTCGGCATGGAACAAACGCAGATCGCCGACTTTCACCGGACGACGGACGCGCTTGCGCGCGCCAACCGGAGGGCGGGCCGCGTTTCGGCGCTCTTAAATCCCCTGACCTACGTACTCTTAAACGCTGCCATCGTACTGCTGATCTACAGCGGCGCCGTCCGCGTCAACGGCGGGCTCATGACGCAGGGCGCGGTGGTTGCGCTTTATAATTATATGTCGCAAATATTGATCGAGCTTATAAAGCTTGCAAACCTCGTGATCACGATCTCCCGCGCTTTGGCCTGCGCGAAACGCATCAACTCCGTTTTTGACCTGCAGCCGTCCGTAGCCTTCCCCGCCCGGGGGGCGAAGCCCGATCTCAGCGCGCCGGCGGTGGAATTCGAACACGTAAGTCTGCGCTATGGCGACAACAGTGAAGACTCCGTTTCCGATATTACGTTTTCGGCAAAAAAGGGTGAAACGTTGGGCGTGATCGGCTCCACCGGCGCAGGCAAAAGCTCGGTCGTCAATCTCATCCCCCGCTTTTATGACGCTTCTTCCGGCACGGTGCGCGTTTTCGGGCATGACGTACGGGACTACGACGCACAAACGCTTGCCTCCCTTATAAGCGTCGTGCCGCAAAGGGCAGTGCTGTTTGCGGGCACTGTCCGCGACAACCTGCGCTGGGGAGACCCGGAAGCCGACGACGATACGTTGACCGCCGCTCTGGCCGCAGCGCAGGCGCTGGACGTGGTAAAGAACAAGCCGCTTGGCCTTGACGAAGAGGTGGAACAAGGCGGCAGGAACTTTTCCGGCGGCCAGCGGCAGCGTCTGACCGTTGCCCGCGCGCTTGTAAAAAAAGCGCCGATCCTGATCCTCGACGACGCCGCATCCGCTTTGGACTTCGCGACCGAAAAACGGCTGCGGGACGCTTTATCCCGCCTGCCGGAAAAACCGCTGGTCATTTCGGTATCCCAAAGGGCGTCCGGCGTGATGCGCTGCGACAATATCCTGGTCCTGGAGGACGGCCGGCTGTCCGGCGCGGGGAACCACGAAACACTGCTGCGGACCAGCGAGGTCTACAGGGAGATCTTTTCCAGCACAGCAGAAAACAATTGAAAATGAAACATGTGATTCC
>JAFSXY010000139.1 GCA_017443805.1 Clostridia bacterium
CGGCAGAATAAAGTTCTCGGAAAAGGCGTAAAACAGCGAGAACGTGATCAGGTCGTGATTATATTTCCGGGACAGGCCGTCCAGCTCGGAATAGCGCAGGATATCGTTCATCCAGCCCATGTTCCACTTGAAATTGAAGCCGAGGCCCCCGTCCGGGATGGGTTTGGTCACCAGCGGCCAGGCGGTGCTCTCCTCGGCGATCATCAGTGCGTACGGGAAATCGCGGAAAATGCTCTCGTTGAGCGTCCGCAGAAAAGCGACCGCCTCCAGATTTTCCCGCGCGCCGTAAATGTTCGGCCGCCACTCGCCGTCGCGCCGCCCGTAGTCCAGATACAGCATGGACGCAACCGCGTCCACCCGCAGGCCGTCCACGTGGAACCGGTCAAACCAGAACGCGGCGCCGGAGATCAGGAAGCTGACCACCTCGTTTTTGCCGTAATCGAACACGCGCGTGCCCCAGTCCTTATGCTCGCATTTCAAGTCGTCCGTATATTCGTACTGCCGGGTGCCGTCAAATTCGTATAACCCGTGCATATCCTTCGGGAAATGCGCGGGCACCCAGTCCAGGATCACGCCGATACCGGCTGCGTGCATCGTATCCACAAAGTACATAAAATCGTGCGGCGTGCCGTAGCGCGAGGTCACGGCGAAATATCCCGTGACCTGATAGCCCCAGGAACCGTCGAAGGGGTGCTCCATAACGGGCAGCAGCTCCACGTGCGTGTAGTGCATTTCGGTCAGATAAGCCGCAAGACTGTCGGCAAGCTCCCGCCAGGAATACGGCGCGCCGTTTTCATGCGTGCGCCAGGAGCCTGCGTGCAGCTCATAGATATTGACGGGCGCGTGATAGGGGCTCCTTTTTTTCAGTGTCGTCATATATGCGCCGTCATGCCACCGATAGCCCGAAAGGTCAAAAAATTTGGAGGCGTTTGCGGGACGCGTTTCACTGTGGAACGCAAAGGGATCCGCCTTAAAACGGAGCACGCCGTCGGCGCCCTTGACCGCATATTTATACGTGTCGTACTGCTTTATGCCGGGTACATCCGCTTCCCAGATCCCGTCGGAGACCGTGTGCATGGGGGTTGCTTCCGGATCCCAGCCGTTGAACTCTCCCGCCACGCTCACCGCCTGCGCGCGCGGCGCCCAGACGCGGAACACAGCGCCGTCTTCAGACGGGTGCGCGCCGAAATATTCGTACGCCCGGCTGTTCTGTCCGTTATGGAACAAATACAGCGGTACATCCGCAGCGTTGTTTTTGCCGTTTTTCAAGGTATCCACCTCCATCGTTTAGTTTACCAAATAATTGATCCCATTGCAAGACATTCTTCGCAATTTCTCGGGCAATTGTTGCGAACGGTAAAAAGAACCGATTAAAAGCACAAAAGGGACTGTTTCAAAGAAAACAGCCCCCTTATGACCATCGGATACGCGTATGCCGTTCTTATTCCGCCGGCGAAGTGAAATTCATGCTCTCTTCAAACTGACGGCGGAAGGCGCTGTCTTCCTCCTGATCTGCAAGGACGATAAAGATACGCGTCCACTCGTCTTCATCAAACGGGAGGTAATAGGTAAACGAATAGGTGGGATGCTCCTCCGTCGGCGCGTTTACACCGAACAGAACGGTTCTGCCGCCGAGCTCTTTTTCCTGCAGAACGCCGCCGTCGACGCTTTCCTCAATCGTGCCTCTTCTGGCGCCGTAGCCGCCCTGCATGAAGTAAGCGTAGATCCCGAGCGGTGAAGTTGCCGCCGTCATATCGTCCGTCTCGGCGTAGAAAAAGCCGCGGTACTGCTCGCCGCTGTCGTTCGTTTCAACCGCCTTGAAATTATCCGGATGATCAAAGGACAGATAGCATTTGCCCGCCTCCGTGGAGGAATAACCGTAGCAGTCAAGCTCCGCCTTCGTCCAGGTCCAGGCGCTTGTGTCGATCGCC
>JAFSXY010000140.1 GCA_017443805.1 Clostridia bacterium
ATGGACGACATGTTCGTCACACTGCCTGTATTAAAGCTGCTGAGATCAAGCGCGGTCAGGCCGGAACAGTTCCTAAACATGCCTAGCATTTTCGTCACATTGTCCGTATTAAAATGCGTCACGGCCAGCGCGGTCAGGCCGGAACAACGGTAAAACATTAAGCTCATGTCCGTCACATTGTCGGTATTAAAGTGCGTCACGTCAAGCGCGGTCAGACTGCGACAGCTGCCAAACATGCCACCCATATCCGTCACATTTTCCGTATTAAAATGCGTCACGTCAAGCGCGGTCAGACCGGAACAGTCCCTAAACATGTAGCCCATGTTCGTCACATTGTCCGTATTAAAATGCGTCACGTCAAGCGCGGTCAGGCCGGAACAGTCATAAAACATGCGGCCCATGTTCGTCACATTAGCCGTGTTAAAATGCGTCACGTCAAGCGCGGTCAGACCGGAACAACCGTAAAACATGGACGTCATGAGCGTTACATTTTCCGTATTCAAATGCGTCACGTCAAGCGCGGTCAGACCGGAACAGCCACTAAACATGTGGCCCATGTTCGTCACACCGCTTGTATTCAGCTTATCAAGGTATTCAATGGCGGTCAGATTCGTAAACCCGTAGAACCAATATGCCGTAGAGACAGGCGCGATTTCATCCAGGAACACAACCGTTGTTATATTCTCGCGCACATCGTACCAGGGGACATAAGGTTCCGGTGTGTCAGCGTTAATATCATAATACTCCGTCTCAAAGCCCCTATAGTAAGAGTATGTGCTGCTGGCGACCGGGGTGTCGGCGCCGCTGCGCACCACGCCGTCGGGGGCCAGCGCGCCGCGGCAGAAGGTGAGCGTACCGTTATCATATACCGCATAAGTGTTGATCACCGCGATTATAAACGTCGCGGTCAGCGTGCCGGTATAGTTGCCGATGCACGTTACGGTGACGGTGGCCGTACCGACGTTGGTGTTATTCTCATATGCTACCGTGTAGTCCGTACCCTCAGTCAGCGTCGTGCCGTTGACCGTAACAGTTACGGCGGGCGTCAGCGCTTCGCCGGTGTAGATCTGATCGGCAACGGTTACGCTCACGTTGTCGTCGCCGTCGGTCAAGGGCTTCGCCGTGATCTCAAAGGTCCGGCTCAGCGTGCCTGCATAGTTGCCGGCGCCTGTGATCGTCGCGGTGGCTGTACCGACGTTGGTGTTGGCAGTGTAGCTTACCGTGTAGTCTGTGCCGGCGGTCAGCGTCGTGCCGTCGAGCGTTACTGTCACTGCGGGCTCAATGGCCGAACCCGTATAGGTCTGATCGTCAATTGCTGCAACCGTTGCGCCCTCAAGGCTCTTGGTTGTGATTGCAAAGTTGCGGCTCACTGTGCCTGTATAGACGCCGGCGCCTGTTACGGTAACGGTCGCTTGGCCTGCGTTTATATTATCGGCATAGCTTACCGTGTAGTCCGTGCCCTCGGTCAGCACCGTGTCGTTGAGCGTGACCGTTACGGCGGGCTCAATGGCGGAACCGGTATAGGTCTGATCGTCAATTGCGGCGATTGTTGCGTTGGAAATATCTTTTTCCCAAACCCATGTGCCTGCCATGGTGGCGTCATAGTTCGTCATCAGATCTGCGGCAGTGAAGGCCGTGTGGGTGGCGGCGCCCTCGAGCGCCCACTTGCCGGTGTAGGGCGCTGCGCTCGATGCGTCGGGCAAACCGGCATTAGCTTTAAACTTAAAGCTTTCACCCAGTTTCAGGGATGAAAGCGCGGAACAGCCGGTAAACATGTCCCTCATATTCGTCACACTGCCTGTATTAAAGGTGCTGAGATCAAGCGCGGTCAGTCCGGAACAGCCCTTAAACATGTTCAACATACTCTTCACATTGGCCGTATTAAAATGCGTCACGTCAAGCGCGGTCAGTCCGGAACAGCTCATAAACATCGAACCCATGTTCGTCACATTGTCCGTATTAAAATGCGTCACGTCAAGCGCGGTCAGTCCGGAACAGCCTTCAAACATGGACTTCATGGCCGTCACATTTTCCGTATTAAAATGCGTCACGTCAAGCGCGGTCAGTCCGGAACAGCCGTCAAACATGTTGCCCATGTTCGTCACATTAGCCGTATTAAAATGCGTCACGTCAAGCGCGGTCAGACCGGAACAGCTCATAAACATCGAACCCATGTGCGTCACATTGTCCGTATTAAAATGCGTCACGTCAAGCGCGGTCAGACCGGAACAGTCCCTAAACATGTAGCTCATGATCGTCACATTGTCCGTATTAAAATGCGTCACGTCAAGCGCGGTCAGACCGGAACAGTCGGCAAACATGAAGCTCATGTTCGTCACATTGTCCGTATTAAAATGCGTCACGTCAAGCGCGGTCAGACCGGAACAGCCACTAAACATGTTGCTCATGTTCGTCACACCGCTTGTATTCAGCTTATCAAGGTGTTCAATGGCGGTCAGATTCGTAAACCCGTAGAACCAATATGCCGTAGAGACCGGCGCGATTTCATCCAGGAACACAACCTTTGTTATATCCTCGCGCACATTGTACCAGGGGACATTAGGTTCCGGTGTTTCAGCGTTAGTATCATAATACTCCGTCTCAAAGCCCCTATAGTAATAGTATATGCTGCTGGCGACCGGGGTGTCGGCGCCGCTGCGCACCACGCCGTCGGCGGTCAGCTCGCCGCGGCAGAAGGTAAGCGTCGGCCCGTCTGCGCCTGCGTCGTTATACACAGCGTAGGCTTCGACGTCCGCCGCAAGGGATACCGCCGGCATAAACGCCAGCAGCATACAAAGCGACAGCAAAACCGACAGGAATTTTGTTGTGTGTTTCATTTGCTTCATCCTTTCATCTTTGTAAAAATTCGGAATATCCATGATTTATTTTAATATAAGTCAAGTGTATTGTCAACAGCGAACCGACTTTTTGAACAAAAAATGGTACCTTTTATTTATTATTGTCACACCGCAAATACAGCTGCGGCGCGCCCGGCCAAAGTCCGGGGGCTATTTTAATATCCGCAGCGTTTTACCGGTATCGCGCAACGCAAAAAACACGGGGTGTTCCCGTTCGCTGATATTCGGCGCATGCAAAACCAGACAAAGCCCGCCGGTCAAATTTCGAAAGACCATGCCGTGACCGCCGTCGGCTGTAAAAATGGGCCGAAGCTGCACCCAGTTGCCGTTTATTTCACCGTTATCGGAGACTGCCAGGCATTGATAATACGCTCCGTTTACAATGGTAGACCAGATCATATACAGCTTGTCCTTTTTGCCGCGGTACAAAAACGGACCGTCGGTCACATAACCGCCGTTAGGGCTTGGCTGCATGCCATAGGCATGACTGCCGGAAAAAAGATAAAAGGGCTCGCCGTCCGCCGCGGACAAATCGGGCAAAAGCCTGACCGCGCAGACCGTGCCGTTTTTTATCTGCACATGCTCGTGGCAAAAAACAAGATACGGCGCGCCCGCCCGGTCAACGTACAGCGTACCGTCCAAACAGCACCACGCAGGCGGCGTAAGCGGCTTTTCTGATACGGGCGCAAACGCGCCGTCCGGCGTATTACTTACAAGCGCGTAGGTGCCGCGCAGGCCGTTATTTTGCGTAAAGGTGGCAAGCATATAGTATTTGTCGCCGAATTTATGCACCTCCGGCGCCCAATTGACTTCTCTGTTCAGCAGGTACTTTTCCGAGTTAAAAACCTCTTTCGGCAAAGACCAGTTTTCAAGGTCTGTGCCGATATAAACGTCAAAACCGCCTGTTTTTACACCGAAGTTTTCTGCACGCGTTCCATACATATAATAGACGCCGTTTTCACAAACAACAAAGGGATCCCTGATATTGATTTCGTTGTTTTTCATATTTCAAGATACCTTTCCCGAAGCGAAGAAAGCGCTTCGCTTGATAATATATTTTCCTCTGTAAAAAAGGCGTCCCATCCGCCGTATCGTTCCTCTGCGATTCGGAACAGCTGTTCAACGTTCCGCGGCTTTGTACCCATCAGCGCGTCTACCGCCTTGAGGATATGCGCATCGGAGGTCTGCGCCCGCGCGAAAGCTCTTGCCTGCTCGATTTCCGACGCAGTATAAACGGCAGTCTGCATATAGTCGGCGACGATCGTTTTTTCATCCACGCCGAGCGCGGCAAGCGTGAGCATCGCCGCAACGCCCGCGCGGTCCTTTCCGGCGGAGCAATGCCATAATACGGCCCCGGACTCATTTTGAAGAAGAATTTCAAAAAACCGCCGATATAAAGGCTTCACCCGCTCGTCAAAAACCAGCTTTCGGTACATTTCGCAAAAGACGTCGTCCGGGTCGAGAGACTTGTCCGAAAAAATGCCGAGCCAGGTCAAAACGGAGTATTCATCCCGCGCGATCCCAAAGAAAGATTCGTCCAGCAAAGACAGCGCTTCATACCTGCAGCCGTCCGGGACAGGATCCGGCGCGCCGGTGATTTCCGCGGGCATACGAAGATCTACGACCGTATGCATCCCGTAATCCCGCACAAGCGTTTGCAGATCCTCCGGCGCAGCGTCAAAAAGAGCACCGCTTCGGATCAGGCAGTGCTTTTTTACGGTTTTTCCGTCCGCGGTCTTCATTCCGCCGAGATCTCTGGTGTTGATCAGATTTCTGAGTTGTATTCTTCCTGTGTGTTCCATATTTTTTTCCTTCCGTTGTCGGACTGTTTCACTTGCAGAACAGTCTGAAAATCGCTTTGAACACTTTTGGACTGTTTACCACAAAAACTTTCATGCCTCTCCACTCCCGTTATGCTTTTAAGATCAAAACTCCTGCGGCGATAAGCATAACGGCAAGCGCGACGATGATGAACTTGGTCGGAAAACAGTAAGCAAGAAACAGACCGATCCCGAACGCGGCGACGGCAAAGCCCTTTGCAACGTTTTTCCTTCTCATAACGCCTCACTCCACCCATAATACTGAGGATAGCTGAACACCCCAAGGTAAACAGCAGAAATTCCCCGGTAAAACATTCCTATGCTTACCCTCACTGCATTATACGCGAAGCGCAAAAAAACGTTCAAGGTCTTTTATTCCAGTTTGCAAGCCCCTTTACTTCTTCATACATCCGAACGTAGCTTTCATACCGTGTACGCGGGATCATGCCGTCCTCTACAGCCCGGATCACATTGCAGCCCTTTGTGTTGACATGCGTACATGAAACGGAAAAACGGCAATCCGCCGCAAATTGCGCGAACTCCGGGAAACAATGGGGCAGCTCGTCCGTCAGGATCACTTCCCCGCGCGTATCGATCTCCATTGATGAAAAACCGGGCGTATCCGCGATATATCCGCCCTTAAAAGGATACAAAGATACGCTGCGCGTAGTATGTCTGCCGCGCCCGAGCTTATCGCTGATCTCATTCGTCTCAAGCGAAAGCTCCGGTATCAGCGCATTCAGGATACTGGATTTTCCAACGCCGGAATTTCCCGTAAAAGCGCATACGTTATGATCGATCAAATCATAAAACGGTTCCAGACCCGTTTGTTTCTCCGCCGAGCAGGAAAAGCTTTCAAAGCCGGCCCTGCGATAGATGTCCACAAATTCCACCGCATCGCCTACGTCCTCTTTTGAAAAAACAAAAATCGGCCGGACCTTCCTCTGTATTGCCTGCGCGGAAAGCTTATCCAGCACGAACAAATTCGGTTTCGGCTTTGTAACAGACGAAACGATAAACAATATATCCACGTTTGCAACGGGCGGGCGGACAAATACGTTTTTGCGCGGCAGGATCTTTGTAACCGTACCCTGCGTATCGTCAACTTCGATCTCCACACGGTCGCCTGTCACGGGGGAGAGCTTTTCCTTCCGAAAAACACCCCGCGCTCTGCACATATAAACCGCATCAGCGGCTTTTACATAGTAGAAGCCGCTGATAGACTGTATGATGATCCCTTCAAGAGTCTTCAATTGTTTGTTCTCACTTTAATCTTCGTTTTCAGCATTCGTCGAGGTTTCCTCTGCAGACGTCGTTTCCTGCGATACAGGCGGGATCGTCGTTTCCTCCTGCTGCGGCGGCGCAGTCGTCTGGGCGCTTCCAGAACTGACGGTGAGCGTGATAACGGTCGTTGTCTGATACTGCGTAATATTGCTGTAAACGGGAGACTGCGCAATGACAAGGTCCTTTGCCACGGTATCGCTCTCCTGCTTGACAATACGGATGTTTGCAAAACCGGCAGACTTCAGGGCAGCCTGCGCGTCGTCCGCAGTCTTGCCGACCACGTCGGGAATGGTCTCCTTGGTGGCATAGGTAAAAGTGGAAATATCGGTAATGGATGGCGGATCGGACGTAAAGTCGATCTTGCCGCTGTAAATCAGCGTAGAGTCAATATAGATCTTGAAAGAATTATTTTTTCCGCTGCCGGTAAAGCTGACGGTATACGCACTGCCGTCAAGGGAAACAGCCGGGATGATATCGTTGACATTATTATTTAAATAAGTTTTCAAATCGCCCTTTTCCCCGCTTCGGCCATTCGGAAGAAAAATACTGAGCGTGGCGGTCTCGGTGGCGAGCACGCCGTTGCCGACGATCAAATTTACGTAGTCTTCGCCGGAAGCAATTACATCCGCGGTCGGCGTCTGCCCGATCACATACCCCTCCAGAGCTACGGAGCTGGAATCATAAACCACACTGCCGATATTCAGTCCGGCTGCGTTGATTTTCTTCTTGGCAACCTCCAGCTCGTCTCCTACCACGTTGGGCACACGAATCAGCTCGCTGCCCTCCTCTGTCGCAGAATAATAAACATATACCTTGCTCTGATATTCCGCATACGTGTTGACGCTCGGCTCTGTGTTGATCACCAGGTCGCCTGCAGTATCCGCATCGGTTTTGGGGATCAGTTCCACAACAAATCCGGCAGCCCGCAGCAGCGTTTCCGCCTCCAGATAATTCATACCGGTCACGTCTTTGATCAAAACCATCTCGCTGTTGGTCGCGACAGTCAGCTTGATAACCGTATCCTTTGTTATTTTCTTTCCGGCAGCAGGCGTCTGATCGCAGACTTTTCCCGCCTCATAGGTCGTATTATAAACGTATTGGGGAGGATTTTCAATCGCAAGGTCCGGGTATTTTTCCAGCACCGCCTCAAAATCCATATTGATAAAGTTTGGGACTTCAACTTTATTACCCGAGAACCAGCCGAAAACGTCAATCTTTTCGAAGAAGGACGCGTTTTGTGAATCGCCCCCGTTTTTCTTCATCTGTCCGGAAAAAGCAACGCCGAGAATAATCCCCACAACAACGACAAGCGCCGCGGCAATGCCGATCAACACAGGCAGCGTTACGTTTTTAGGGGTATTTTCCTCTTCTTCGTCCTCGTTTCCTTCATCTGCGGCGTCATTCTGCCCGTCTGCAGAAGAAGCCGTTTCATTTTTTTGCAAAAGCCCGCCGCTCGCCGCACCTGCTACAGAAGACGTATCAAGATACTTTGTCGGCGTTTGATCGATAAAATAAGAATAATCAAATTTGATTTGCGGGTTTCGTTTGAATTCATCCAGATCAAACAGGAATTCTGCCGCAGACTGATACCTGTCGGCAGGATTTTTCTGCATGGCGCGCAGAATGATCTGTTCCATTCCCTCCGGCACCGCCGGATTGATGGCGCTGGGCTTGATCGCCTGATCCTGCATCTGCATGATCGCGACATAAATATCGCTCTCGGAATCAAACGGCAGCTTTCCGGTGATCATTTCATATAAAACGACGCCGACGGAATAAATATCCGCCCTGCCGTCCGTATTCTCTCCGCGCGCCTGCTCGGGGCTGATATAATGCACGGAGCCGATGGCGGACGATTCATTCAGATTTCTTGTTTCGGCTCGACTGAAACGCGCAATACCGAAATCGGCCACTTTTATAGTGGCATTGGGCAGCAGCATTATATTCTGCGGTTTGATATCCCGGTGCACGATCCCCTTGTCATGCGCATGCTGCAAAGCGCGCAGGATCTGCACAACAAAATGAAGCGCCTCTTTCCAATCCAGGATTTTCTGCCGCTCGATATATTCCTTGAGGGTTATTCCCTCCACGTATTCCATTACGATATACTGCAGCTTTTCTCCGAAACTGACGTCATACACCTTCACGATATTCGGATGGGACAGCATGGCGATCGCTTTGGACTCGTTTTTAAACCTCAGACGGAACTCTTCATTTGCAAGAAATTCGTCTTTTAATATTTTAATGGCAACGGTCCGCGCGTCCAGACGGTCATACGCCTTATAAACAACAGACATCCCGCCGATCCCGATGATTTCCTGGATCTCATATCGCTCTCCAATGACCTGATTGAGATAATTGTCCATCATTTTCCTCTCCTGTCATTCCGAAATAATCACAGCCGTGATATTGTCTCCGCCGCCGTTGGCGTTGGCTCTATCGATCAAACGCTGCGGGGCATCCTGCACGTCGCTCTTATCCAATATCTCGCAAATTTCAGCCTCACTGACAAAGTTTGTCAGTCCGTCGCTGCACAAAAGGATTTTTTCAGTCCCCTGCAGCTGCATGTCAAAAAAGTCAATTTCAATATGTTCCTCCACGCCCAAAGCGCGCGTGATGAAATTTTTTTCCGGATGTTTGCCGGCCTGTGCCGCTGTGATCATCCCGGAATCAACAAGCTCCTGCACAACGGAATGGTCTCTTGTCACGGCATGCAGCGCGCCGTCGAACACGTATGCCCTGCTGTCTCCGGCATGTGCGATCACAAGAGTTTTTTCGATCACAACGGCAGCGACCACCGTGGTCCCCATGCCAAACAGTTCCTTGTTGGCAGCAGATGCGTCATAAACACAGATATTAGCGGCAGTAATGGATGTCAGCAGTAAATTCTGGACGGACTGCGCGGTCATATCCGTTCGCCAGGCAGCCTTAACACGTTCATAAACCGTATTGACCGCCATTAATGACGCAACGTCGCCGGCATTGCTTCCGCCCATTCCGTCGCATACAATTGCAAAACAGGCATGTGCATCCGGACAAAATGCAACGCATGCATCCTGATTGGACTGCCGTTTCATTCCCTTGTCAGTTTGATATGCGTACTTCACTTGATACCTCTGTTTTTTTTGGATTTTCCGATGGTTGCATCTGCTCTGCGCTCCTGCGCAATTGTCCGCATGCGGCGTTGATGTCTGCCCCGAGCTCCCTTCGTACCGTGACGGCATAGCCCTTTTCGGCAAGGATATCCGCAAATTTTTTAACGTTTTCCGGCGTGCTCCGCTTACAGCCGGTCTCTGCGACTTCATTGACAGGGATCAAATTGATATGACAAAGCATTCCTTTTAGAAGGACCGCAAGCTGACGGGCACATTCGGGAAAATCATTCTTTCCTTTCACCAGCGCATATTCAAAAGAGATCCGCCGGGAAGTTCGTTCGGTATATGCTCTGCAGGCGTCTATCAACGCCGCAACACCCCATTTTTTGTTGACGGGCATCATGGCAGACCGAAGCGCATCGTTCGGCGCATGCAGAGAGACCGAAAGTGTGAGCTGAAGATCCTTTTCCATCAGATCGTATATTTTCGGAACGATCCCGCAGGTGGAAAGAGAAATATGCCGCATGCCGACCTGTTTTCCCTTTTCATCCGTAACCAACTGCAAAAAACGCAGTACATTGTCATAGTTATCCAGCGGCTCCCCCATCCCCATCAAAACGATATGAGAGATCCGGACGCCGAGATCGTTTTCAGCGGCATAGAGCTGTGAAAGAATCTCCGAAGCATACAGGTTACGCACAACGCCGTTGAGCGTGGAAGCGCAGAAGGAACATCCCATCCGGCAGCCGACCTGAGAAGAAACGCAAATCGTATAACCGTATTTATATTTCATGACGACAGACTCAACGAATTCGCCGTCGTGCAGACGAAAAAGGTATTTTACGGTACTATCATACGCTGAAATTAATTTTTTTTCAATAGCACAGGAAAATATGACAAAATTGTAATCCATTTGTTCCCGCGCCGCAAGCGGGAGGTCCGTCATTTCCGAAAAAGACCGGACGCCGGATTTATGCAGCCAGCGAAAAATCTGTGCGGAACGGTACTTCGGAAACCCCAAAGCAGAAACTTCATCCGACAGCTCTTGAAAGGTCAAAGATAAAATATCCTTTTTCATTCGGAAAGGTTCCTCTCAAAACGTGCGATAAAAAACCCGTCGCCGCCGTCTTCTGACGGCAGGATCGTAATATAGCGTCCCGTGCTTCTTTCACGGTATACCGCGTCGTCCGAAACGGAAAACGAGGGATTTGACGCCAGAAAACGATCGCAAACGGCATCGTTTTCAGCCGGGTTGAGCGTACAGGTCGAGTAAACGACCGTTCCGCCCGGCCGGACGGTTTCGGCGCATGCGGATAATATCGTATACTGCAAATCCGGCAGCGTAGAATAATCTGCCAAAGGTCTGTATTTGAGTTCCGGCTTTCTTCCGATCACACCGAGCCCGGAACAGGGAACGTCACAAAGCGCCCGATCAACGTCCGAATATTTCTCCCGCAGATGCAAAGCGTTCATACATACCGTTTCGGCGATATCAATGCCCAAACGTTTTGCGCCGTCTTCAATCAGCCTGGTTTTGTGCCGGTACTGATCACAGGCAATCAACCGTCCGGTATTTCGCATAGATTGCGCCAGTGTAAATGTTTTTCCACCCGGCGCGGCACAGCAATCAAGCACGGTCTCTCCCGGTTGCGCGCCGACGATGGCGGCGCAGAGCTGAGACGACATATCCTGTACGTAAAACGCACCGTTCTGAAAAGCTGCGGAAGCGGCAAGGTCTCCGGGAGCGAAAATCCGCAGACAATCGGGGACAGCGGTTTTGCAGACCGGGATCCCCTCCGCTTCAAGCGTCCCGATCAATGCGTCCGCATTCGTTTTCAGGGTATTCACCCGGATAAACACAGGCCTTGCGCCGACCGACACAGACAAAATCTGCTCCGCGGCAGACTGTCCGTAGCAGCTGATCCAGTGCGACACAAGCGTTTCCGGCGCAGAATAGGCAACCGATAAAAAATGTACGGGATCCTCGCGCGACGGCAGAGACAACCCTGAAGCGGCAACCTTACGCAACACGGCGTTGACCATACCGGCCGCGTAAGCACAGCCGTTATTTTTTGCAAGCATAACGCTTTCGTTGACCGCTGCGTTTGAAGGGATTTTTTCCGCAAACAAAAGCTGGTAAACACCGAGCCGCATAATACAGAGCAGCGCGGGTGAAAGCTGACGAAGCGGACGCGTCAGATACTGTGCCAGCACGTGATCCAGCGTGATCTTTTTTTCAATGACCCCGTAAACAAGCAAAGTCACCAAAGCCCGATCACGATCAGAAGCGTCGCTGTTCTGCAGCGTCTGCCGCAGAGACAGTGTGGAATACGCGCCGTTTTTCTCCGTTTTGATTAAAATTTCAAGTGCGGTCTGTCTTGCATTTTTCATCATTTTAACGGCGCCGCCTGCCGGAAAACATAGCAAGCAGTCGGATCAGGTTCGCAAGCGAGACAGCTAATGCCGCCACATAGGTCATGGCTGCGCAGGTCAAAACTTTTTTTGCGCCGTTATACTCTTCCTCATTGCGTAAAAGCGCCGTTTCCCGAATTACATTCAGCGCACGCCGGCTTGCGTTCAGCTCCACGGGAAGCGTGGCAAGCTGGAAAACCATAATGAAAGAGTATAAAAGCAAACCGGTCAGCACAAGAGGCTCAAAGTTAAAAAACATCCCGATCAGCGCAAACGGAATACCTGCATAGGAACCGATTTTCGTTACCGGCAATACGGCATTTCGGATACGAATAGGCAAATAATTCTCCGCGTACTGCGCCGCATGTCCCGCTTCATGGCAGGCAATACCGATCGCTGCAATGGAAGTGGATCCGAACACGCCCTCTGAAAGACGGATCACGTTTGTCCTTGGATCAAAATGATCCGAAAGGCGGCCGGATGTTTTCTCGATCCGAACATCTGTAATGCCGTAAAAATGCAGTACCGCCTGCGCGGCCTGTGCGCCGGAATATCCGCTTTTGCTGTAAACGGCAGACAGCGAGGAATAGGCCCGTTTGACCGCGATCTGCGCCGCAAGCGACAAAATGAACGCGGGCAGGACAAGCACAAAATACCAATACATACCGCCGTATGAATAAGAACCGTAATACGACGAAGTCATATACAACAAGGATAACATTCTCTTTTCCCTTCTTTACTGCAGCCGCTCGTTTTCCACACGGTGACCGCGGAGGAAATCAGCGGCAGACATCCGTTTTGCGCCCTCCAACTGCAAAGAACAAATCTCGTAAACACTCCGGCCCCCGCAAACAACATACAGACGGCCGTATTCTGAAAACAAGCTTCCCGGGACAGCCGAACTCTGTTTTTCCGAAAGAAGGCCTGCAAAAATCTTAATGCCTTTCCCTTGAAAATTACTTTTTGCAACCGGCCAGGGATTAAAGCCCCTGATAAGATCGTGGATCTCATTTGCGGGCCGGTCCCAACAGATCAGCGCCTGCTCCTTGGAAAGAACCGTCACATATGTCGCCTGCGTCTCGTCTTGTTTTACGGGCGTCACAGTCCCCGCAGCCAACGCTTTCAACGTTTTGAATAAAAGTGCCGGACATAGACCTGCAAGCCGGTCGAACAGCTCGCCTGCAGTCTCGTTCTCGCCGATTTGTGTTTCAGCTGTAAACAAAATGTCACCGGTATCCAGTCCGGCGTCCATCAACATGGAGGTCACGCCGGTCGTTCGGTCGCCGTTGATCACACTCCACTGGATCGGCGCAGCGCCGCGGTATTTCGGCAGTAACGAGCCATGTAAATTCACACAACCGTACTTCGGGATATCCAGAATATTTTGCGGCAATATTTTACCGTATGCCGAAACCACAATAAAATCAGGCGAACAGGCGGCGATCGTGTCATATGCCTCCTGTGTTTTCAACGTTTTCGGCTGATAGATCGGCGCACCATATTGCAAAGCAAGCTCCTTTACAGGCGGCGCTGTCATCACCTGATGTCTGCCCTGCGGCTTATCCGTCTGGGAAACAACAAGCTTTACATCATATTCTGCGCTGTCCAACAATGCCTGCAAAGCGGGGACCGCAAAGTCCGGCGTCCCCATAAAAACAACTTTTTTCAAAATTAAAAACCCTTTTTTATATTTTATACAAAAACGAAACGGTCAATCCTCTGTAAAGAATACCTTTTCACCCGGCACAAGACGATCGGTATACAGTTTTCCGTCCAAATGGTCGATCTCATGACAAAAACATCTGGCTAAAAGATCCGTCCCCTTATATAAACACCAGTTTCCGTTTCGGTTTTGCGCGCGCACCTTGACGGATTTCGGCCGAACGGTTTTACCTGCTCTGTGCGGAAGAGAAAGACACGCTTCGTTTTCACATTGCTCACCCTCGCGTTCGATGATCTCGGGGTTGATCAACTCCATTGAATTGCCTTCGTACTCCACGACGACTACACGACGGAGAACGCCGATCTGCACGGCCGCAAGACCGATTCCATCCTTTTGTTTGAGCGTATCATGCATATCGTCCAGCAACTGAAAAAGTCTGTCGTCAAAAACTTCAACCTTACGGCTGACTTTACGAAGGATCGGATCCTCATCCACTCTGATTTTTCTGATAGCCATATTCTTCCTTTCCTCAATCCGTTCGGTCCGGATTGACGACCGCATACACACTGACTGCGGAAAACGCCCTGTCGGCATATATTTCTTTCAGTGTCAAATTGATCAGTTCCCGCATAGCGGGAGAATTTTTACACTTTATAATCAGCTTTTGTCTGTACTGATTGTTGACTTTGGGTATCCGCGGAGAAAGCGGCCCGAGAACGATTACGCCCTGTTCGGAAAACCCGTTCACACTGTTCTGCCGCAGCTTCTCAAAAAAAGCATCCGCGCACATCTTGACCTGTCCCTTATTTTCACCTGAAAACCATATCAGACACAAATCACAAAAAGGCGGATAAACCATGGCGCGGCGCAGCGCGATCTCATTTTGATAAAATGCTTCGTAGTCCTGCCGGGCGGCAAGCGTCAGGATCAGATTATCCGGCGAGACCGTCTGAATAACCGCCCTTCCTTTTTTTTCACCGCGGCCTGCGCGGCCGATCACCTGTGTCAGCAGATCAAAGGTTTTTTCGTTCCCACGGAAATCTCCGCCGTACAATTCGTTGTCCGCGCTGACAATACCGACAAGCGTCACACGCGGAAAGTCGAGTCCTTTTGCAACCATTTGCGTGCCGATCAATATATCATAGTCTCCGTTTGCAAACGCGCCGAGCGCCTTCGCATGCGCGTTTTTCGCGGCCGTGGTATCCGCATCCATACGCAGGATCCGCGCCGACGGGAAACGGTGTATTAGATCCTGCTCCACCCGTTGGGTGCCGAACCCCGTATAACAAATATTCTCTTCTGCGCAAACAGGGCATTTTTCGACATACGGGATAGAATAACCGCAATAATGGCACATCAACCTGTGATTGGCGGCGTGATAAGTCATGGAAATACTGCATTTCGGGCAGGAGACCACATTTTTACAGGCTTTACAGACAACAAAGGTATTGTATCCCCGACGGTTGACAAGAAGGATGCTCTGTTCTCCCGCGTTCAGATTTTTCTGCAGTTCCTCTTCCAGCGGCACGCTGACCGCGGAAAAAGCGCTGACGTTTTGTCTGTCCGTCATATCTACCGTCATCACCTGCGGAAGCACGGCGCCGCCGTAACGTTCGGACAACGTACAAAGCTTATATTTTCCCGCCTGCGCCCTCGCATAAGTCTCAACACTTGGCGTTGCGGAGGCAAGCACCAAGAGCGCGCCGTGACTTTTGCAGCGCAGACGCGCAACATTTCTGGCGTCATAACGGGGAGACATTTCGGATTTATACGTATGCTCCTGTTCCTCGTCAACGATGATGGCACCGATATTTCCCAACGGAGCAAAAACCGCGCTGCGTGTACCGATCACAACGCGCGCCTCGCCGTTTTTGATTCGGTAGAATTCGTCTCTGCGTTCCCCCATGGAAAGACCGCTGTGCATCACTGCGATATGATCGCCGTAACGGGCTGAAAATAAAGAAATCGTTTGCGGCGTCAGCGAAATTTCCGGGACCAGAACGATCACGTTTTTTTGCTCTTCAAGCACGAAATCGATCAACCGCAGATAGACGCTTGTTTTGCCGCTGCCGGTCACGCCGTGCAGAAGCACGGTTTCACTGCTTCGGCTGCGATAGGCATCAAGCAGAACGTTCAGCGCAGCCGACTGCTGGTCAGACAGCACAATTTCCCTCGACGGCTCGGAAGAATATAAATTTTCAGGCCGGCGATCATAAACAACATCCGAAACGACGCAGATTCCCTTTTTGACAAGATTGCGCGCAACGGTTTCTCCTGTACCGGTATAATAAGATATTTCACGGAAGGACGCGCTGCCCACCTCAGACAAAAACCGCACGACCGCATTTTGCTTTGTTGTCAGCTGCAAAGTGGAAGCAGCCGTTTCGGAGATACCAAGGCTGAGCATTTGCACGCTTGCTTCCCCTACGGCTTTTTCAAGCAGACACATTCCGCCGGGCAGCATTGCTTTTGCACAGGAAAAATAGGTAGAAAACGTGCGTTCCCGCATTTGCAGCGCAAGCAGCAGCATTTCCCCGTTGAGCAGCGGCTCGCCGTCCAGCACGGAGGACACGGACTTGATCGCCCGGTCGTCCGTTACAGTATCCGGCATTTCTTCTACTGCAAACACAAAGCCCTGCCGTTCCCGGTTTCCCCTGCCGAAGGGAACAAGTACCCTTACGCCCGGCATAATCGCTTTTCGCAATGCATCCGGAATGACATAGGTAAATAGCTCGTCAAAGCTGTATGCGCAATTTTCCACACCGATTTTTGCGTAGCGCCGTGCGGGCAATGTCATTCACCTCAGAACTTTTTAATATCTTCGCTTTCTTTGATTTCATATTCGCCTGCAATGATTTTTTCTACGGCAAGGCTGACCGGTTTTTCTTCCGGTAAAATTTTGTCGCGCTCTTTGCGTTCGATCGCTTCGTCGTTAATAACTCTCGAGAGTTTTGCGACGGCGACACACAAAGAATACCGACTGATTCCACCCTTAAGCATCGGTTTCAAATCAACGTTAATCATGTTCTTTTTTCTCCTTTTTTTCTTTAATAATTATATCATATATTTCATCAATACACGTTTCAAGATCGTCATTGACAACACAGTAATCAAAATCGCCGCGGCATTCCATTTCTTCCTCAGCTGTTTTCAGGCGTGCAAGCAGTTCGGCTTCATCCATTTCGCCTCGCTGATTAATGCGCCGACGCAGCGCTTCACATGAGGGAGGCATGATAAAAACAGAAATTGCCGTGGGGAACATTTCTTTGATCCGTCTTGCGCCGTTGACTTCAATGATCAGTACAACGGTCTTATCCATGGCGATCAAACGCTCGATCTCACACCGCAGAGTACCGTAATAATTATCGCCGTACTTTACATATTCGACAAACGCGCCGGTTTCAATACGCGCGATAAATTCCGCCTGCGTCAGGAAATAATAATCAATGCCGTCGCGCTCACCCTCACGCGGTTTGCGCGTTGTTGCGGAAACCGTTTGCGCAAGCGAAGGAATTCTTTTGCACAAGGCTTCATAGACCGTATTTTTGCCGGAACCGGAAGGTCCGGAAATCACGACCATCTGTCCATGTTCAGACATACAGCTCCTCCGCTTCCTCTTCTGCATCTGCATTCCCTTCTTCAAATCTCGGGATCAGCCGTTCAGGCTTGAGATAAGACAGGATCACATGCTCGCTGTCGGTAAAAATCACAGACATCGTTTTGCGCCCCTGTGTCACGTCGATCAATCTGCCGCTTTCCTTTGCTCTTTGCATGATACGTTTTACAGGCGCGGACTCCGGAGAAACCACACAGATCACTCTTTCGGCATTGACCGTATTACCAAATCCAACGTTTACAAATTTCATATCACTCAATATTCTGTATCTGTTCCCGGATTTTCTCCACTTCAGCCTTGATATCGATCACACGTCTGGCGATCTCGATATCCGACGCTTTGGAACCGATCGTATTCGCCTCCCGGTTGATTTCCTGAACAAGGAAATCCAGTTTTCTGCCGATCGGCGCGCCGGATGTAAAAAACGCACGCAGCTGGTCGATATGGCTTCTCAGGCGGACCGTTTCTTCCGCAACGGCAATCTTATCGGCAAAAAGAGCTGCCTCCGTTAAAAGCCGTTGTTCATCCACCTGCGTATCGCCGATCAACTCCCGGATCCGGCTTTTCAGCTTTTCATTATATTCCCTTACCGTATCCGGCGAACGCTGTTCAATAAAAGAGACGGCGTCCAAAATTGCGTCGGCGCGGGAAAGAATGTCCGTTTCCAGCTTTTTTCCTTCAGCCAAACGCATATCAACAAACGACTGCGCCGCCTCAGCAGCGACCGGCTGAACGACAGCCCAGATCTTTTCCTCATCCGCAGGCGCTTTTTTAACGTTGAAAACATCCGGATGAGAAGTCAGGAGCGTGACGTCAGCCGGCATCGGGAGTCCGTATTTTTCGGAAAGATCTTTTGCGGCGTTATAATATCCCGCTGCAAGCGCATGGTTTACGCTGACAACGCCGTCCTCGGTCTCTTCCACGTCGATCTGCACAAAACAATCGACCTTGCCGCGGGCGATATACTGTTGAAAGAACGCTTTTAAGCGTTCCTCAAGAAATGAATAATTCCGGTAAACCCTTGCGTTGAACTCAAAGAAACGGTGGTTAACGCTTTTGAGTTCAACGGTGACCGTCATGTTTTCATCCCCGCCCACGGCTCTGCCGTAGCCGGTCATGCTTTTAACCATAATCTTATCCCTGTCTGCGGCTTGTATTCGCAGACGATCCCTTCTATGTCAAACTGTTCAGTAACAGCCCGACTGTCTTTTCAAAAGCGCGACCTCGTCCTTGGTCAGATAGCGAAATTCCCCCGGACGCAGTCCGCCGAGCTTCAACTGTCCGATCGAGGTGCGTTTTAAGCGTGCCGTTTCCAGCCCGGCGGCTTCGCACAGGCGGCGGATCTGCCGGTTTCTGCCTTCAAACAGTACGATCTCCAGTACGGTTTTCCCTTCCTCTTTTGAGATCACCCGTACATCTGCGGGGACGGTATTCCGCCCGTCGATCATCAAAGACGACGTCAGAATATTCAGCTGTTCCTCCGTAACGGCAGGCCGAACGCTGACCCGATACGTTTTGGAAATATGATGGACAGGGTGCGTCATGGCGTTGGCAAAAGTCCCGTCGTTTGTAAACAGCAGCATGCCCTCCGAATCGCGGTCCAGCCGCCCGACGGGATACACGCGCTTATCAACATCCGCGATCAACTCCGCCACGCACTTGCGGTCCATTTCGTCGCTCATGGTCGTCACATAACCGCGCGGCTTATTCAAAAGGAGGTAGACGTTGGTGTTTTCCCGTACAAGCTTCCGTCCGCTGACCTGCACGCTGTCATGCTTCGGATCGATCTTTTGACCGATCACCGCAACAACGCCGTTCACCCGCACCTTGCCTGCAGCGATCAGTTCTTCCGCCTTCCGCCGGGAAGCAAGACCGCAGTCGGCAATATATTTTTGCAGTCTGACTGATTGTTCCATGTTTTAACACACCTGTTTATTCCCTGCAGTTCATGCAAAAGGAAATGCAGCATTCATTTATTTTTTGTCGCCCTTGATCTTTTCGGCAACATCCGTAAACTTATCGATCACGTCGGGGATCATATTAACGATCCGCTCCGCGGCGTTATCGTTGGCGGTAATATGTTTAAGCGTTACTTCGCCGTCCTTCATCACAAGGAAAGCGACCGGATTGATCGTAATGCCGGCGCCGCCGCCGCCGCCGAAAAGCTCTGCATTGCCTTTGGACGGAAAATCCGAGCCGCCGGAAGCGAAACCGTAGGTCACCTTGGAGACAGGGATCACGGTAATTTCTTCGGAAAGCTTGATCGGCTCGCCGACAATGGTGCTCACGTCAACCAACTGACGTACTTTTTCAATTGTTGTGGATAAAATACCCGCTGCAGATTGATCTTTCATGTTTTTTTCTCTCTTTTCTTTTTATTTTATTTCAGTTTCCTGCTTTGCCTTATCTTTTTTCGGCAGGAAAATTTTAACCAATAGTTTTACAAGAACGCCAAAGAGCATTTTCAGCCCGTAAGCGAGGGAAATATGGATCAGATAGATCGGCGTCAGGTGCAATCTGACAAACAGATCGACATGGCTGAACCGCGCCAAAAAATCGGGATAAATATTGAAGTCATATTTCTTCAGTTTGCATTTTGAAGCAAGACTGCCAAGCATCGGGAACAAAAGCCCGCAAACTTCGCCGTAGTAGATCGCAGTGGCTGCCGCGTCCGAACGGGTACAGCAGACTTCCAAATACAGTTCATCAACCACAACGCCCCTGAATGCATTTCCGAAAAATGTTTTGGTATAGGAAAAAATCTTTTTTACGATCGTTAACAGTCCGTCGACGCCCTCTGCGTTATAAATCGTTTTTAAAAGGCTGTCTTTTTTCTTTTCTTCCGCTTTCGGTTCTTCCGGCGGCGCTTCATTTTGTTCCGGGGCGGAGGTTTCTGCCGTTTGAAGCGTTACGGCTTCCGTTGTGCTTTCAGGCTGCGGCGCTTCGGTTCCTGCGGCCGCCTGCTCCGTTTCCGGCGTCGGGGACGTCTGCTCCGTTTCTGAAACCTGCTCCTTTTTCGGTGCTTTCGAAGATGCGGTTTTTTCTTTCGGCTCCTTTTTTTCCGTAGGATACAAATTGAATTTCAAGAAAAGCCACTGAAGCAATACAGACGTCTGCTCGTCGGAATACTCCACTTGGATATGCAAGCGGATACACAAAACGGCAAAGATCAGACCGATAACGGAAAGCAAGATCCATCCGATGATTTTAAGAACGATCATTCTCTGCCTCCTCCGTGTCAAAAATGGAGATCTGTCCTTTAATCTCCACGGCATCCTCCTGAATGCTTTCCAAAACAGCCGCAGCCGTTTTGGAATCCGAGATCTCCGGCAGCTCTGCAAGCGTCTGCATACAGAAGCACTTCAGAAAATCCGCTGTGGTACAGTATATCAAAGGTCGTCCGGGCAAGTCAAGCCTTCCGCACTCCTCGATCAGATTTCTCTGGCACAACGTATTCATCACACCGCCGCAATCCACACCTCGAATTTGTTCCACGAACGCCCGTGTGACGGGCTGGTTATAAGCGATGATCGCCAATACTTCAAACGCGGCGGCGGAAAGAGGCTGGTTGCGTTTCATGTCCAGCACGTTCCTGATGAGATCCGCATACTGCGGCCGCGTAGCAAACTGTACCTGAGACCCCAACAGCAAAAGCTCAACAGCGCTGCCGACTGCGTCATAGTCGGCCTTGATCTCATGCAGGATCGCATCGAGCCTTTCCGGGCTGCAGCCAAACGCCTCAAGCAGTCTTGCGCGCTCAATCGGTTCGCCGGAAGCAAAAATGACGGCTTCGACAGTATTCTTCAGGTTCAACGTTCTGTCCTCAGTCAAAATCAAGCTCTCCTTCCGGTTTTTTCAGCAAGATCAAGGAAAAATCATCCCCGTCGTCTTCAATATAAACATGTTTTGTCTTCGCAAGCTCTAAAATCGCAAGAAACGCAGCAACCATATCCGAACGACTTTCGGAGCTTCGAATGATCGCCTGAAAGCTCTGTTTGCCGCCGGAAAGCATATCCACGATCTTTCGGATCTTTTGGGATACCGCCACGATCTTTTTTGTGACCAGCGGACGGAACATATCAAACGACGGCGGCAGTCGGTTCAGTTTCTTCCCCACCGCACGCATATAGGCGTTCAGCAGCTCTAACGGGTCATGCACGCGCTGATAGGTCATATCTCCCTCGATTTTACCCGGCATACGCGTCAAACAGTTAAAACCGTCTGTCTGTCTGGAAAGCGCCTGCGCCGCCGCCTTGCACGCGGCATATTCGATCAACTCGCCGGAAAGCTCACGACGCAGCTGTTCGCCCTCCTCGTGCACCGGCAGAAGTGAAAGCGACTTAATGTGCACAAGCCGCGCGGCCATTTCCAGAAAGTCGCTGGCGACTTCCAGATCCTCCGCCTGCATTTCCTCGATATAAGCCAAATACTGTGTAACGAGTTCAAAAATCGGGATGTCGTAAATATTCAGTTTGTGTTTGGATATCAAATGCAGCAGCAGGTCCATCGGACCCTCAAATACTGCGGTCTTGTATTGAAGCTCAGCCATTAAGAACCTCTGTTTTCTTTATTTCAGTTCAAGCCGAACGGCAATCCGGTCAAAAATGAAAATGCGTTGTAAACCCATGTAGTCAGGATGGAAAGCGGAGAAAAACCGATGCGGTTGAAAATGAACAGCGCAAGGAAAATGATCCACATGGAATACCGTTCCAGACTCATCAGTTTGTAGTAAAGACGATCCGGCAATACCGCGGTGATCAGACGGGAGCCGTCCAAAGGCGGAACAGGGATCAGATTGAACACTGCCAACGCGATATTGATATAACAAGCATATGAAAAAAAGTAAAACGCCACCTGAACGACCGTTGCAGCCGAAAAGCCCCTGATTAACACAAAATGCATTACGGACTGCAGCAAAGAAAAAACCAGCGCCATGCTCAAGTTCGAAACGGGACCGGCCAAAGCGACCAGCGCAAAATAAAGCTTTCTCTTTTGAACGGGGAAATTCCGGATATTGACCGGCACAGGCTTTGCATAACCAAAGCCGAAAAGTAAGATCAAAACTGCGCCGATTATATCAATGTGCACCAAAGGATTCAGGCTGATTCTTCCTTTTAACCTGCCGGTGGAATCGCCCAGACGCTCCGCCATCCAGGCATGTGCGCTCTCATGAACGGGAGTACAGCAGATCACAACGAACAAGAGAACAAAAATATGGATCATATCTTCCAGGCCAAAGCCATCGCCTGACAAAAGATTTCTTAATATAGAGAGCATTTCAAAAAAAACCTTTCGTTTATTTTTCCGCAACCACAAATCGATCCGCACCGTAGATATCTTTTTTTATTTGCGTCTTTGCAGGCGCGAATAAAGATGCGATCTTCATCGCCTGCGTTTCGCCGCATTCAAAAGCAAGCATCCCGCCCGCACAAACAACCGGCAGCCAACGCGATGCAATAGCACGGTAAAAATCAAGTCCGTCAATCCCACCGTCCAACGCTGTCGCAGGCTCTCTTTGAACCTCCGTCTGCAGCGAGCACAACTCGGCGGAAGGGATATACGGCGGATTTGAGACCAGAAGCTCCGGTGCCGGGAGTTCCGGATCGGGCCCCGTAAAAACGTCCCGACGTACGACATGCAACCGACGCTTGAATTCCGCGGGAATGTTCTTCTGCATATATCCGATCGCCGCGTCATACCGTTCCACAAGATAAACCTGCGTCTGCTTACAGGCAGCTGCAATTGAAATGCCGATACAACCGCTGCCGGCGCAGAGATCGTAAACCGTCCGGTATCCGTGCGATAAAACAGACTCAATGCAAAACTGCGTCAGTTCCTCCGTTTCCGGACGGGGGATCAAAACGCCCTCGCCGACGTAAAACCGGTTTCCGCAGAAATCCCATTCTCCGAGAATATACTGCAGCGGTTCTCCGGCGATCCGCCGTTCCAACAATGAACGGAAACGCGCGCTGACCGTTTCGCCGGGCACACAGTCCTTTTGCAGCGCATATGCCGTTTGATCCATACCGGCCGCATGCATAAACAACTGTTTTGCGTCAAAATCCGCATCCGGAACGTTTTGCGACGCAAGCAGCAATTCCCCGTCGCGTACAGTCTCAAAACAAGTCATTCTTCCTGCTTTTGCGCATCCTGATCCTCGGGGACCACGGCTCGAATCGAGGCAATGGCCACTTCGATCATGTCGTCCGTTGGTTCGGCCGTGGTTATCCGCTGCATCCACAGACCGGGAGCGGAAACGATTTTGGTAAAAAGATTATCGTGCCGACCGGCATACTTGATAAATTCATAACTGATACCGGTAACAACGGGTAAAATCACAAAAATCTTAACTGCGATCCAAAGCAGCCTGTACGCGCTGTCATTTAATACCGGGAACAAGACGGAAACAACAGAAGAAACGATCATGCTGACAATAATGATCACAAAGATAAAACTGGTTCCGCAGCGCGGATGGAACCGTTTACAGCTCCGCACGTTTTCCACTGTAAGAGGCAGGCCGCGTTCATAACAAAAAATGGATTTGTGCTCCGCGCCGTGATACATGAAAACGCGGTGGATATCTTTCATTTTGGAAACGGCAAGCATATAAAGAACAATAATCAGCGCACGGATCAGACATTCAAACAAGGCGTGATAATTTTTGAGTACGCCGCCAAAAAGATGCTCGTCTACAAGATCCATCAAAAAAGTGGGGAGGTAAACGAACAAAAATACGCCGAGCAATATTGCAAGAACAGAGGCGGCGCCCGTCAGAACCCCCATAAGCTTCGGGCCCATATGATCGGACAGCCAGCGGTCCAGTTTTGACATTTTTTCCGGATCTTCCTCATCCTCCAGCTGACCGGACAGTTCTGCAGAGCGCATCAGCGTTTTGTAGCCGAGGATCATCGTCTCAACATAATTCACGACGCCGCGTATAAACGGCCAACCCAAAAACTTGACTTTATCCCGCACATGAGGAAAAGAAACCGGTTCCGTTACAATCTCCTTGTCCTTTTTTCTGACGGAAATTACGCTTCCGCGCGGACCGTTCATCATGACGCCCTCAATCAGCGCCTGCCCTCCGACCGACGCCAAATTGGCGGAGCAACTGTTTTTTTTGCTCATAAAAGCTCCTTCCATTCCACAAGCTCCGGCATGGTAACCGGCAGAATAATATCCACAACCGTTCCAACACCCTCGGTGCTGCTGATCTTAAGCGTTCCGCCGTGCAGCGTGACGATCTCGTCGCAGACCGCCAGACCGATACCCGATCCTTTTACGGACATGTTCGCTTTGTAAAATTTTTCCTTTACATGCGGCAGCGCCTGAGCGGAGATTCCGCACCCGTTGTCTTTGACGGTGATTTTCAGTTTTTCGCCTACAGGCGTGGCGATCACTTCGATCCGGCCATTTTCCGGCGTATATTTTAAGGCGTTATCGATAATATTGACAAAAACCTGTTTCAGTCTGTCCGGATCGCCGTTTGCAGCGGCCGAATACTCCGGCACGCTGTAGAAAAGCTCTTTTCCCTCTCGGACGGCTCTGTCTCGCAGGACAAAAACCGCCTCATCCAATTCGGCAAGCACGTCGATTTTTTGTATCCGCAGCTTCATCGACCCGTTTTCCATCCGTGAGAAGTCCAAAAGCTCCTCTACCATGGAATACAAACGCTCCGATTCGTTTAGAATGACTTTCAAGCCGTCGTGCAGCGTCGGATCATCACTTTCATCAATGGAGATCAGCGTTTCCGTCCAGCCTTTGATCGCTGTCAGCGGCGTGCGGAGCTCATGCGAGACCGTAGAAATAAAATCATTTTTCAGGCGGTCTGTTTTTTCAAGCTCCTCCGACATATAATTGATAGATTCCGAAAGCTGCGCGATCTCGTCTTCCCGTTCGGGAACGGGCACCTTTTCCGAGTAATTTCCCGCAGCGATCTTTCGGGTCACCTGATTAATTCGGTTGACCGGCCCGACGATCGATCTCACAAAAAACAAACCGGAGACAAGCACAAGCGACAGTGCGAATGCACAAAAAATCAAAATAACGGCGGCAACCGACCATAATTTTTTGTCAATATCCTGAAGTGAAGTAAAATACCGGACGGCGCCGTTGCTCATATTTCCGCTCTTCGGAAGCATAACCGTCAGCGCCATCACCTTTTCGCCGGATGAGAAATGGGAGATATTCATTCCCCAGCCGTCGTCGGATCGCAGGGCGGCTTCGTAATCATCGCTGTTGTCAGTCTGTGCGACAAATCCCGTAGAAGTCGCGACGATCACACCGTTTTTATTATAGACCCAGACCTCTGCGGTCCCGGATGTGCCGATGCTGCGCAGATACTCTCTCGCACGTGCAGAAAATTCATCGTTGGAAACGTCAAGATATCCATTAAAGAATTTTGCGACCGCCGCGCTCTGTCCGATGGAATGCAGCTGTTTCTCGGCATAATTGTAATAATAGATGCGGATCGAAAGAACTGTTCCCAGCGCAAACAGCATTAAAATCAGTGAAATAACCAGAATTGTCGTAAGCAGCCACCGTTTTGTAATTCCGCTTTTGACCATGTCATTTCCTCCATACAGCGGCGAGATCTTCGTTTACGGGATCCATTTGTACCCCACGCCCCAAACAGTAACCAGATGTTTGGGTGTAGACGGATCGTTTTCCATTTTCATGCGGAGTCTGCGGATGTTGACGTCCACGATCTTCTCATCACCGTAGTATAAATCGCCCCAAACATGTTTTAAGATATCAATGCGCCCCATCGGTGTATTCGGATGGGTGAATAATAACTCAACTATCTGATATTCCACCTGCGTCAGCTCGATCGGCTCCCCGTTCTTTTTCAGAATTCTGCTCCGCAGATTTAAGGCAAATTCATTCAGCTCAATCAGATCGCCTGCGTTTTTGCTCCGTGAAACCAATTCCCGGTTAACGTTTACACGACGATAAACGGCATCGATGCGCGCCATCAGCTCAGACGGTGAGAAAGGCTTTGTCACATAGTCGTCCGCACCGACTAAAAGCCCCGTTATTTTATCCATCTCCTGCGTTTTTGCAGTCAGCATAATAATCCCGATCGTACTGCTGCGCTCTCTGAGCGCCTTGCATACCGTTAAACCATCCATCACGGGCATCATAATATCCAAAAGCGCAATATCGATGTTTCCCGCCGCTTCGTCATAACGCTTCAGCGCAATTTCACCGTTTTCCGCTTCGATCACATCATAGCCGCTGCGTTTCAGATTGATCACAATAAATTCCCGAATTGACTTTTCATCTTCTGCAACAAGTATTCTCTTCAAATCCGCTCACCCCTGTAACAGTTTTATGTTTTGCTCGATTTGACGGGCGGCAATTGTATCCTCTTCCGCCGTGCTGAATAATTTAACGCTCGCCTGATAAATATGCGACGGCTGTATTTCATCCCCTGTATCCTCGTCCGGGTTAAACGTAATGCTGAAAACCAGATCTCCCGGAAATTCTTTATGATAAAACAGCAGCGTATGCTGTGCCGTCCGGTGGATCAACAGGTATTTGCCCGTAAAATCGCCGATATGTATTTGTTCGCCGTCAGCCAGACGGATACTGTAACCATCCGAAGCGTCGATATAATAAACGGGCAGATTGTCACAGAAGAAATCGTTTTCCCGTAAAAACGCAAACGTCGTCAGATACAGATCGGAAGCGGCATCCGTTTCCAAATCATAAACATATGCGCCGTCATATTTCAAACTGACCGGAATTTCCACCAGACCGTCGGCATTGACCCTACAATACACCGGCGCAGAACGCATCGTCTGCTGACACAGGTCATTGCCGTCCTTGTCGCGCGGCCGCTCCAGCGCATTGCTCTTTTCGTTAAATTCCAGAATTTCCGTCATATACCTGTCGTCAAAGTTTAAGCAATCAAAGTACACGCGGCACACGTCGGATCGTACTTCATAAACCGATGAAACGGGATACTCCACCGAACGGGAAAGTTCCACTTCACTGACGGGGGTCATGGTATTCTGGACTGCGTCAAATTTAATCAGACAAGCTTTTGTAGACTGCGTCTGAACCGTAGTATCCGAATAAAGATATAAAATTTCCTTGTTTTCGTCAAGGTCAAAATCCAGAATAAGATAATCAAGCACCTGCGTTACGAAAAGCGGAGAAAAAACATGTTGATCGTTCTCAATTTCCGTATAACGGTAAACGGAAAGCGTCTTATTCCTTCTGGAATCCGATACGGTCCAAGAAACAGCTACTTCATAAAACGAGCCGGCATCCAAATCAACAAACTCTACGCTGTACACCTCGCTGCCGTAACCTGCAAGGTCGCAGATCTCCATCCACTGGTCGTCCAGGCGGTCCATAAAATGCATCCGGACCTCATTCGGCGCTTCAACCGTTGTATAAAACACTACGACCTCTTCCACGCCGTCGCCGTCAAAGTCATAAAAAACAAAAGCGGAACGGAACGACCCCATCAATGGGTTTATGAGCGTCACGTCGCTGCCGACGTGTTCTTCGAAGGCAGACTGGATCTTTGCGTTTTCACCGGTCAATTTCGGCGGGCGTATCAAAGAATCCACCGAAAAAACATCCAACATACTACAGCCGCCAAGCAACAGCAAGACAACGGACAAGCATATGACGACAATCAGCTTTGCTGTTATCTTCACAATACAGTCTCCTTATTCCACAAGGATTTCCACAGAATACGTTCCGAATACCCAACAATCGGTAAGCGTCCGAAATACAAATTTCACAGGGACGGTATTGGAACCGCTTTTCAGAGTTATGCCGTCAAGCACGGGAAGCGCATAGATCTCGGCGTCTTCCAGATTTTGCAGTTCTTCGGCCGGACCGATCACCTGCACGTTGCGCAATGTTGTTTCCGCAATTTTGGAATTGGAAGGCAGACCCGCATTTTCCTGCGATACCGCAACATCTGCGACACTGCTGTCAAGATCCGAAAAATCCACCGTGACCGTAATGCCGTTTATGCCTTCTTCCAATTCATACAAGGCGTCCTGCGCAGCGATCTCGATCCGGTTTTCCTCATTACGAAGACGGGAGAAATCGATTTCACAGACAGAGAGTTCTTCCGCCTTAACAAGCACACTGTCGTCGGCCGGCACATACGCGCCGATCTCCTGCGGCGAAACAGAATAATCCAAGCCGTTTTCCCGGTAGTATTTCGGCATATTCAAAAAGCTGACAACAGGCTTGTATGTTGAAAGACGCGTTACCGGGATCGTAACATATATCTGCGCGTTATCCTTCACGGTCACATATTCAAAACTTGCGCCGTCTACAGTCCCCATCGGAACGATCTCCGCAAGCAGCGTTTCGGAATTACTGAGCGTATCGTCGATCGCGGCGACTGCTTTTACGGATGAGATCCGGTTCATCTGCATGGCAGGCCCCGTCAGCGTGACGGACCCTGTACTGAGAACGGCTTCTCCCCTTTTGAAATTTTCCGGAAGCTCATAACTCTCTCCCGTTACGATTTCCGCAGTCAGATCATACGTCATTTCGGACGCCTCGTCGAAATAAACGGATATGCTGGACTTGGAGATCCCGACGATACTCGCGTCATTGGCGCTGTATCCTTCGATTGTCGCCGAGATCGGCAAGCTGTAGGTTCCCGGCGTCGTCACGGAGTTCAGCGCAGCAGTGACCGAAATTCTGTCCGCAAAAGAAGACGCATTTACAAGATAGCTTTTGCCGCGGACGGAAACATCTACGTAAAAATCGTCGTTGCCGTACATGGTCAAATTGTTGTTTGCGGGAAGACTGCCCTCCACGTTCAGTTGAACGCGGACATTGACAAAGGTCCTTTCGATCTCATTGGTCTGATTCATGGAAACAAGCATCCATACAATGATCGCAATGATTGCGGAGAGTGCAAAAACAACGGATTTTTTTCCCATCAGCAAGGACAGCTTTTCATCGAAGCGCCTTTTTTCCGCTGTTTCAGTCATCCGTATCACTCTCCTTTTCTTTTATTTTTCTGAATTGAAGTTTTTTTCTTGAATTTTTATCCGCTTCGCTGAGAAGATATTTGCTTAATTGCTCGCGAAGCTCGCTGTCGGTCAAACCGCGAAATAATTCTCCTTCAACCGCCATGGAAATAATGCCTGTCTCTTCACTTGTTACCACCGCGACGCAATCGGAAATGAGACTCGCTTCCAATGCGGCGCGGTGACGCGTGCCGACGTTTTCGTTGATCACACGGTCGTTCTTCATCGGCACAACACAACGCGCGGCGATGATCCGTCCATCCTTTATGATCACTGCGCCGTCGTGCAGCGGCGCTTTCGGGTAAAAAATGCTGCAGAGCATTTCAAAGGTCGTTTCCGCATCGATCATTACAGCTTGATTTGTCAAATCTCCAAGCAGGGTATGCCGCTGAAAAAGGATCAGCGATCCGACTTTGTTGCGGCTCATAGCGCCGCAGGCACGGCAGACCGCGTTGATCGCATCCAGCTCCGCGTTTTCTTTATCGGCCCGAAACAGAGAAAGGCCTCTGCGCAGATTTCCTTTGCCTAGACGCTCAAGCGCCTGACGGATCTCATTGGAGAACAGGATCACAAAAATAATGATCACGTCGTTGAAAAGCCGACTGAAAAGATAAGAACTGGCAGACATTCCGAGGATCGTTACCAGGGAATAAATCAAGGCAAAAAGCAGGATCCCCTTCAAAACCTGAATGGACTTGGTTTTCCGAAGCTGGATGATCACGGCATAAATCAAAACCGCGACCAACAGGATGTCAAGGATGTCCGGAAAAACGTTAAAATTCAGAATAACGTCTTTTAATTTCATAAAAAATGTTTGAATGGCTTCCATCAACATCCTGTCCCTTCGTCAGAGTTTGTCTTTTTCACAAGGCACACCGCGTGCGCACTGATCCCCTCCAGCGTACCGGTAAACCCCAGCCCCTCTTCTGTCGTAGCTTTTACACTGATCCGATCCGCTGACGTACCGCAGGCGGCGGCGAGGTTTTCACGCATCTGCGTGATATACGGCGCAAGCTTCGGTTGCTGTGCAATAACCGTCGCGTCGATGTTCCCCACGCAATAACCTTTTTCCAGCACAAGACGAACGCATGCCTGTAAGAGCGTCAGGCTGTTTGCGCCGCGAAACCGTTCATCCGAATCCGGAAAGTGCTGTCCGATATCACCGAGCGCAAGACTGCCCAGCAGCGCGTCGGCAACGGCGTGCGCAAGCACATCGGCGTCGGAATGTCCGAGCAGTCCGTACGCATAAGGGATTTTTACACCGCCGAGGACCAGATCTCTGCCCGGCGCGAATTTATGTACGTCATATCCGTGTCCGACACGAATCATTTCCACGCCTCCGTAACGCCAAGCAGCTTTGCCGCAGCGGACAGCCGGGTCGCCGCACACAGAATTCGCGCGGCTGTTTTCAATTCCTCTGCAGTAGGACAGGACGGCGCGATCCGGATGTTGGCGTCAAAGGGATCGTTTCCGTAAGGATAGGTCGCGCCGACGCCTGTCAATATAAGGCCACAGTCTTTGCAAATCCTTCCAACCTGCCTGGCCGAACCTGTTTTAACGGAAAAACTGATAAAATATCCACCGTTCGGATCTGTCCAATCGGCAATGTCCGTACCGTCAAGTTCCTCGTGAAGAATATCGCGAACTGCTTCAAACTTCGGCCGCAGGATCGCCGCATGCCGACGCATTTGCCTTTTTATATCGTCAAGATTTTTATACAGATAAGCATGCCTGAGCTGATTGACTTTATCAAAGCTGATGATCTGCCGCGTCATACGCGCTTCGATCTCACGGAAATTCCGATCGCTTGCGGCGATTGCGGCAAGACCCGCTCCGGCAAATGTGATCTTGGACGTAGAGGCAAACGCAACAAAGTGATCCTGATGCCCGTACTTTTTTGCCTCTGCATAAATGCTTTTCAAGACGTCGCCCGGTTCATAAAGGTCATGGACGATATACGCCTCATCCCAGATCACTCTGAAATCCTCCGCAGCAGGCGCAAGCCTTGCAAGCCTTTCAACCGTTTCGTCGGAATACGTAATCCCATCCGGATTGGAATATTTCGGGACGCAGAACATACCCTTTACATCCGGGTCCTTTACAAGCTCCTCCACAGCGTCCATATCGGGCCCTGCCGCCGTCATCGGAACGTTGATCATCCGCAAACCGAAATATTCCGCAATGGCAAAATGCCGGTCATAACCGGGAACGATCGCGATAAACTTGCGGTTATCATTCAAATACCATGGCCGGAAACCGCCCGTCCCGTGCGTCATACACTGAGCAATGTAATCAAACATCAGCTGCAGGCTGGAGCTGCCGCAGGCGATCACGTTTTGAGCAGGGAAATCCATAATTTCTCCGAAAAGACGGCGGACCTCCGACAAACCGAGCAAACCGCCGTAATTCCGGCAGTCCATACCATCTTCGCTGTATATGCCCAGACGATCCCTGTTCAAATCAAGCAAGTCATCGGAAAGATCCAGCTGCTCGGCGCACGGCCTCCCGCGCGCCATATTGATGGAAAGCTCCTGCAAACGGAACTGCTCCAGACGATTTTTCTCGGTTTCATAAACCCGCATAAGCTCTTCTTTTGTCAGATCACAGAAAGCGCCCATAGATCATCCCGCTCCTGAAAGATATTTTAACTTATATATATTACCATAAAATAAACCTATAATCAATATTTTTTTAATAATTATCTAAATAAAAAAAACCGGACATACGACCGGTTTTTAATAAAAATCCAAAAAAACTATTTTTCGCTTCTTTCACGAATTACAAGACGGGTGGGCGTTCCTTCAAGGCCGAACACCTCTCGGATCCGGTTGTCAATATATCGCTGATAACTGTAATGGAACAACTCCGCTTTATTAACGAACGCCACAAATGTCGGCGGGCGGGTCGAAGCCTGCGTCATATAGTAAATTTTCAGACGTTTCCCCTTATCCGTCGGCGGCTGTACGCGCGCCTCGGCGTCTGCAAGCACTTGATTGAGCCTTCCCGTCGGAATGCGCAGCGCGTTCTGATCATCCACATATTTGATCAATTCAAACAGCCGCTGCAAACGCTGTCCGGTTTTTGCAGAAATAAAAATGATCGGCGCATACGACATAAAAGAAAAATCATTCATCAGTTTTTTTCGGTAAGCGTCCATCGTTTTACCGTCTTTTTCATAGGCGTCCCACTTGTTAACGGCTATAATACACGCTTTCCCGCCTTCATGCGCGATCCCCGCGACCTTTGAGTCTTGTTCCGTAAAGCCTTCCAGCGCATCGATCATAATCACACACACGTTTGCGCGTTCCACAGCGGAAACCGCACGAAGAACACTGTATTTTTCAATTTTATCATCGATCCTGGACTTGCGGCGCAAACCGGCCGTATCGATAAAGACAAACGTGCCGTATCGGTTCTGAACAACAGTATCCGTCGCGTCGCGCGTAGTACCGGCAATGTCGGATACCAGCATCCGCTCCTCCCCGCACAATGCGTTCACAAGCGAAGATTTCCCAACGTTCGGCTTGCCGATCACGGCTACGCGGATGGCGTTGTCTTCCGTTTCTTCTGCATCATCTGCGGGGAAATATTTGATCACTTCATCCAGCAGATCACCCGTTCCGTGTCCGTGCACGGCGGAAACGGCCACGGGATCCCCGAGACCGAGATTATAAAATTCGTAAAACTCCGCGGGCGGCGCGCCGATCGCATCGCATTTATTCACGCAAAGAACAATGGGTTTGCCGCTTTTAATAAGCATGGACGCCACATCGGCGTCCGTGGCGACGACGCCGGAACGCAGATCCGTTACAAAAATGATCACATCCGCGCTCTCGATCGCCAACTGCGCCTGCCGCCGCATCTGCGTCAGAATAATGTCGTCGGCATATGGCTCTATCCCGCCGGTATCAACAATCAAAAATTTTCGGTTCAACCATTCACAGTCGGCATACAGCCTGTCTCGCGTCACACCGGGGCGATCATCTACGATCGCAAGACGCTGCCCGCTGAGTTTATTAAACAGCGTAGATTTGCCGACGTTAGGCCGACCGACGATAGCTACAATGGGTTTGGACATCTTTTATCCTCTTTCCGTTTTCAAAGACACGCGTCAGCGCACATTCCAAAAAGCTTCGAACATCCCCGTACCGTCACAGTCGATCACCGTAATCGCGGTACCAAGCTCGCGTTCCAGCTCGTCCTTGGTATAATCATCAAGAAAAACCGTTTCCGAACGGCTTTTAAACATCACCTGCGGCAGCAGCAGCGTTTTGCAGCAAAACTGCCTTTCTTTCAGTTGTGCGGCAATATCCCGTCCGGTCAGCAGACCGGCCACGGTAATGTCCGGCCCGAAAAACCGGTTTTCAAGCCCGTAAATCTCAATCTCGGTCTGCGGAAATGCGGCACAAAATGCGTCGCACAGCTTTTTCAGCAACGGGTATGCTGCAAGACCTGTCACGATGGCAAAGCGACGAACGATCGTATCCCGCGCCGCATCTTCAAGCGCAGACATGAAATCATGCTCTGTCAGCGCACAACCCCCGACGCCGTTTTCAAGCTGCGGAAAATCGCCGTAATAATCACAGGGCGGTATTTTTCTTCCTGCAATTTGAAAAAACTCATCCGACGGAAAAACAAGCTTTTCGCGTCCCTGTGCCTGCAAGCCTGCATTAAAAGCATCAATCCGGTCGATCACGTCCGCGGCCCGCGCCGGCGTAAACTTTTCAAGCGGGAATAATCCGTCCCGAAACTTTGTCAGTCCGACCGGCACGACAGCAACGCTTTTTACGCCGGGAAGCATGCCCAATTCGCGCATGGAAAAAGACAGTTCTTCCCCGTCGTTGATCCCCGCACACAAAACAAGCTGCGCGTTGAGCGCGATCCCGGCGTCAGAAAACCGGCGCAGCAGCGCAAGGGACTCTCCCGCCTTCGGGTTTTTCATCATCCGGACGCGCAGTGTGGGATCCATGGTGTGAACGGAAACATTGACCGGACTGATATGCATACGGATGATCCGTTCCACGTCGTGCTCCGTCAGATTTGTCAATGTGATATAGTTTCCGAACAGAAAAGACAGGCGGTCGTCGTCATCCTTAAAATAGAGCGAAGAACGCAAACCGGGCGGGAGCTGGTCGATAAAACAAAAGATGCAATGATTTTTACAGCTTCTGTGTCGATCCATCAAATAGGTTTCAAACCCAAGGCCCAAAGCATCCGGACCGTCTGCATCCCGGACGGTAAAACGCTTTTTCTTCCCGGCGGCGTTTTCGTATTCGATCTTCAATTTTTTTTCATCGCAGTAAAAACGGTAATCCAACACGTCGCAGATCTCATTTCCGTTGACAGACAACAGAAGATCGCCCGGATGAACGCCTTTTTTTTCACTGACGGAGCCGCTTTCCACGGAATTGATTTTAACAGCCATTTTTCTTTATAACAACAAAAAGGCGGGGAAGGATCCTTCTCCACCTGTTTGGTCACGCAGCGTAAAAGCAATCAGTCCTCTACCACGACAACCTGACGGCCGTTATAATAACCGCAGGCATGGCAAAGACGGTGCGACTCTTTCAGTTCGCCGCACTGCGGGCACTTCTCGATGGAAGGCGCGGAAATTTTCCAGAGATTGTTGCGTCTTTTATCTCTTCTTGCTTTTGAAACTCTTCTTGCAGGTACTGCCATTTTGTTTTTTCCTCCTAAACCAGAGCGGTCATTTCTTTCTAAAACAGATCCTTCAGCGCATCCCAACGCGGATCGGCTGCAGGTTTGCAGCCGCAGTCGCCTTCATTCAGGTCGGCGCCGCATACAGGACACAAGCCCTTGCAGTCTTTCCTGCATAAAAAACGGGAAGGCATAGCTAGAAAAACGTCCTCGCACACAAGCGCATCCAGATCCAAACGCAAATCGTCCGCCACGATATATAAATCGCTGTCTTCGTTTTCAGCCTGTGCCAGCAGAACGTGATCGATCGGCACGGACACTTCAAATGAAAACGCTTTGTTGCAGCGGGCACAGTTTGTTTTGCCGGAATACGAGGCCGTAGCGGAAATGCGCACGATCCCCGTCCGGTTAAAGATACGGCCGGAAACACGGATGTCAGAATCGATCACGTCATCCTCAACAGAAAACGTGTATTCAAGCGGAAAAACTGCGCCCTCGCGCTGAAAAATCGGTTCAAGCTCGATAATCATCGCAATTCCTCCGTTAAAGACGTCCGTTCCGATCTGAACCTGCCGCGTGCGGACAAACGCACAGATTATTATATCCATTCATTTCCCGTTTGTCAACAGGAAATCATCTTTTACCGGTATTTTTTTTAGTTTTCTATCTCACAGCAGTCAAAAACAGACGCCGGGAGATTTTCACGCGCGGTGGAAACAGTAAAGGTAAAATCCGTACCGGTCAGATCGGAAAGACGGGCGATCTTCTGCAGGAAAGCCGCAAGCGCCTCATAATCGCGGCCGCCGATCTTCAGAGTGGCGTCGATCAGAATATCCGTAATATCATGATCTCCGGCGCAAAGACCGCTTAAAAACCCGTAAAAGGACTCATAGCCGCTGATTCCGTAGTTGGACGCAGCAAGCAGACGCACTCTGTAGCTGACCTGATACCGGAGAAGATCGTCCTTCTCAACGCAGATCACATGCCCTTTGGACTGCTCAAGCGCCGTGCTGACTCTTTCCAGCAGTTTTTTTGTTTTTCCGGAACCCTTATCCCCAATTAACAATTTTACCATTTTATAAAAGTCCTTTCCTCAATTCCCTTTTGTTATATTATAAGAAATAATCGATTATTTTTCAAGTCTTTTTTTCAGTTCTCCGGCAAGATCCTCGTACCCCGGTTTGCCGAGCAGCGCAAACATATTTTTTTTATATTGTTCCACGCCGGGCTGATTAAAAGGATTCACGCCGAGAATATAACCGGAAACCGCACAGGCTTTCTCGAGGAAGTAGATCAACTGGCCGAGATTGTAGGCGTCCATTTTTTCGACTTCGATCACAATGTTCGGCACGCCGCCGTCCGTATGCGCAAGCACCGTTCCCTCAAACGCTTTCCGGTTGACTTCGGACAATCCTTTCCCGGCAAGGAAATTCAATCCGTCCAGATTTTCGGGATCTGTTTCGATCATCAGCTCCGTTTTCGGCTGCGCAAAACAGACGACTGTTTCAAAGAGAAGGCGCTCTCCTTCCTGCACGTACTGACCGAGAGAATGCAGATCCGTGGAATAAATTGCCGACGCGGGGAATATCCCCTTGCCGTCTTTTCCTTCGCTTTCGCCGAACAGCTGTTTGAACCATTCGTTCATCAAAGTATAATCCGGTTCATATGAAACCATCATTTCCACTTTTTTCCCTTTGCGGTACAGGATATTGCGGATCGCAGCGTATTTCAGGCAATCATTTTTTTCCATATCCCGGTCGGCGTACTGCGTCATGGCGTCTGCAGCGCCGCGCATCAGCGCGTCGATATCGATCCCCGCGCAGGCAATGGGCAAGAGCCCCACGGCAGTCAACACGGAGTAGCGGCCGCCCACGTCGTCCGGGACCACAAACTCCTGAAAGCCCTCTCTGTCGGCAAGCGATTTAAGCGTGCCCTTTTGTTTATCCGTTGTAACATAGATCCGTTTCGCAGCCTGTTTCTGGCCGTACTTCTTTTCCAAAAGCGCACGGAACACCCGGAACGCAACGGCCGGTTCCGTGGTCGTCCCGGACTTGGAGATCACGTTCACGGAAAAATCGCAGTTTTCACAAATGGCCAAGACCTCGCTGATCTCAGTGGGAGAAATACTGTTGCCGACAAAAAAGATTTTGGGCGTATCTTTTGCAACAAGGTTATAATTTTTGGATCTTACGAATTCTATGGCCGCCCGCGCGCCGAGATAAGACCCGCCGATCCCGATAACCACAAGCACGTCGGAATCGGAAATGATCTGCCTTGCCGCGGCCTTGATACGGGAAAACTCCTCTTTATTGTAGTCCGCAGGAAGCGTCAGCCAGCCATGATAGGCATTTCCGACCGCGTTCTCCTTATTCTCATAAAGCAGACTGTGCGCCGCAGAGACCTCGTCCCGCAGCGCAGTCAGTTCTTGATCCGCTATAAAACCGTTCAAATAACGGCAGTTTAATTTGACGCCCATTTGTAAAATGATCCTCCGAAAAATAATAATCGGATTTATTTTACAATAAAAAAATCAGTTTTTCAATAAGAATTCTGCTTTTTTATCCGTTTTCTTTCGCAATGCTCCTGAAAATCCGAAGCATGGCTTTGGAAACGGTCAGTTTACCGACGTCAAACGCGGCAGTCAGCGGATATTCCGCAATAACGGTGCCGCCCGTTAACAGCTTGACGCTGCCGAGAACGTCGCCCTTTGCCACCGGCGCCTCCAGTTCAGGCTCCAGCTCCGTAACCTGCGTAATGGAAGCGCCCGCCCCTTTATTGACCAGCAGGTCGGTCATTCCTTCGCATGCAAGGCCGACTTCTTTATCCGTACCGTGCAGAACGTGCACGTTTTCAATCGCCGACAAATCAACGTGCGGCGTATAAATTTCATAATTTGCAAAGCCGTAGTCCAACAATGCCCGGGCGCCGTTAAAACGGTCGTTGCTGCTGTCTGCGCCCAACACGACGGCGATCAGCCCAAGACCGTCCCGCTCGGCCGTGGCGGACACACAGCATCCCGCCTTGGAGGTCGTGCCGGTTTTTAAGCCAGTTGCGCCCGGATAGTATCGGATCAAACGATTGGTGTTTACAAGCTGCGTTTTTCCGTCGCGCAGCTCATCCATCCAGACCGTGGTATAATCCGTGATAAAATCGATCTGCAGCAGCGCACGGGACATCAGCGCAATATCATAAGCGGTCGTCAGGTGCGTATCGGTGTCGTCGTCAAGTCCCGTGCAGTTGTCAAAATGCGTATTGGTCATTCCAAGCGATTTCGCTTTTTCGTTCATCTGATCAACAAACGCCTCTTCACTGCCCGCGACTGCTTCGCCCAAAAGCGTACAGGCGTCATTTGCACTGTAAATGACCGTTGCTTTTAATAGTTCGCGCACCGTCATAGTTTCTCCCGGTTCCAGCCAGATCTGCGAACCCCCTTTTGCAGCTGCCGTCGATGAACAGGATATTTCTTCATCAAATGAGAGTTTTCCGTCCCGGATCGCCTCGCAGACAAGCAGCAAAGACATGATTTTGGTCACGGACGCCGGATACAGCTTTTCATTTTCATTCTTTGCGGAGAGCACCGTCCCGGTGTTGACGTCCATCAGCACGCA
>JAFSXY010000141.1 GCA_017443805.1 Clostridia bacterium
CGGTTTTCGGGTTAATGACCACGTTGACAGAACCGGTCAGGTTCACCCAACCACCGGCGCTGACTTGATAATAAACGGGATGCGTGCCAACGTCTGTAAAGGCCGGCGGGTCAGCCAAATTATAGGTGCCGGACACGGTGCCGTACTTGACTGCCGCGCCGCTTTCCGGGCTCGTTGGTGTGACGCCTGCAATCGTGTGCGCTTCGCCGTCATAGGTTCCGGTATAGCCGGTCGCTGTGGCAACACATTTGGTCAAAGCAGTAACCGTAAATTTATAGGCGGCTTGCGATCTCCCGCCACCCACGGCGTTGAGTATGATGTTGATTGTTTCTTCGCCATAAGTGTTCACCACAATTTTGCTTGTGGAGAGGGTCGTAATCTTTGACCCGCTCTTATGTTTCACGCTGTACACGGATGTGTAATGTGTGCCCTTTTTCGCGCCAACAAAAGTCAGAAAGGATTCCAAAGTTCTCTCATAGGGCAAGGCGGTACTTGCAACCAGAGTTGCTGTCTTGCCTGATGGTGAAGTGATTACGATCTTGTATTTCGGCGTGACTGCTGCTGCGCTCGCAGAAAAAGTCATGCCGCCGAAGACGGACAGGACCATCAGGATGCTCAGCAATACGCTGAGGGGTTTACGGATGGATGTGTGTTTCATTGAAAAACCTCCTGTTTTTGGCAGCCCGGAGAAACGCAGCGTAGGCTGTATTATGCTGTAACGCAGATTTTTCGGTTGCCTGAATTCATAATATTTTATCATTATCATTTTTAATAGTCAAGTAATATTATTATATTATTAACGATTTTCAAAAATCAAACAAAAACAAATAGACCTTTTCGCAGAGATTGAACGAAAAGGCCTATTCGTGTTTATTCAAATTTCATTGTTCCCTGAAAGTATAGAAAAAGAAGGACCGCCAGAAAACGACAGCTGCAACATAATACAGATTATGTGCTATAGCCGAAGATGTTTTTTTTAATGCCCGGCAGAAAAATCAAATCACAAGACGCAGGTTTTCCATGCGACGCCGGTGCTCCGCGCCGGTGGAAACGATATAGATGCGCGTGGTGTTAATGCTGCTGTGACCGAGGATGTCCGCTAATTTGGCGATGTCCTTTTCCAGCCCGTAAAATGTGCGGGCGAAGAGATGCCGCCGTCCGGCAGATCCGCCGCTTTGCAATACACCTCCGCGTCGCCGGGATAATAAGTCGGCAGCTCTCCCATTTCCCGCATCCGTTCGGTCAACTGACGTTTACGCGTTTCATTCAGGAAGGAGAACGCGTCCACAATGTTATATCCCGTGGCGGGCGTGCCGAAGAATGTGACCACCGTCCCGCCCAGCTCGTTCCGGAACCGGACGCTGCCGGGGAACAGCGCTTCCGGCGTCCCGATCCCCGGCGCGGAGACGGTAACGGAAAGCGTTTCGGCTTTCGGGTCGGGAACCAGTTCCCGCAGCTCGAACTGCGCGGGCGTCTGATTGCCGTCATGCAGAAGGTATTCCCCGGTGGGTCGTTTCCCCTGCCACGGCCGCACGGCGACGCCGAGATATTGCCCGAAGCCCCGGTCGGTCAGCCGTTCGGCGGCGTTGATCGGAACGCCGTCCGTAAAGCCGATATTCTGCTGGAACGGGAACATTTCGCCCAGCTTCCAGCCGTGCCCGAGGGAAGCCTGCACAAGCACGCCGCTTTTAAGGCCCATAGCGTCAAGCTTCGCGCGGTATTGCCGGTAGATCCCGCAGAAATACCCGACCTTATCCACCGGAGGGTCGCCCTCCGGCACCAGCGTCATCTCAAAAGCGCGCAGGTGGAAACACCCTCCGTCTGCTGCCGGCGGATATCCGCACACACTTCATCGATACGGTCCGCGTCCAGCGGCATAATGCTGAACAGCGTCAGTTTTTGTGAAGGCTTGATCGTTGGAACCATCTGCCTGTTTCCTTCCTTCCCTGTCGATCTAATAGCGGTTTGCATAGAATCTGTAATTGTCAGCGGCTTTTTCTCATCTCGACCAATCCGCCGATCGGAACGGCCAGCTGTTCCACACCGGCAAACGTTTTTTCAAAACTGCCGATGATCTCGCCGAAGCAGTCAAAAACCATGACCCGGTACGCGCCGTTCAGTTCAACAAAGACCCGTTCGCCCATGCAGCCGTTGGCGATATAGATCGTTGCCGCCGTATCGGGCCGGACCACTTTGTCGACCGCATAGACGCCCACCGCGCATTCGTCGTTTTCGGTGGTCTTTGCCCACGTGTACAGCAGGTGCGCTTCATACGCCGACAGATTTTTGCTCTGCAAAAGCGTTTTATGTTCCTTCAGAAAAGAAAGCCAGAACCGCGACATCTTCAGCATTCTTTCGTCAAGTTTCTCCAGCCTGCCGGAAAACTGCATCACGCCGAACATACAGCTGATAATCTGCACGGCGTTTATACGCGGGTCTTCAAACGGCGCCATCATCAGCATATCGGAGTGGACGGCGCCGTCGCCCATCAGCATTTTGAGGTCTAATATGGACGCGCGGTTTTTCAGGTAGTCCCCGGCGCAGTCCGCCACGCGGAACAGGTTGCCGAAGCGTTTCATATGCGGCCCGATGTAGCTCTGCCGGAATTCCAGCAGAACGTCCGGTTTTATACTCGTGAGCGTTTGCACGATCCCGCTCATGCAAACGTCCACCGCGTCCTGCAGCGCGGGGATATCCATCCGTTCATTATATAGCGCGTTGGAAGGGGATTCCCGCCAGGAGTCGATAAAATCCAGCTTGAAGCCGTCAAGATCCCACTGCGTGATCGCTTTGAGGAAAGTTTCGATCAGAAATTCGCGCGTTTGACGGTAGCGCGGATCGAGAACGGCGGCGGCGAGGCCGGGTTCGTCCCGCAGCAGCATATCTTTGAAACGCCCGTAATGCGCGCTGCGGTAACCGATGAGCGGCACGCTGTACCATAGAATATATTTCATACCGATCTCGTGCACCCGCCGGACGTGGGCGGCCATATCCGGGAATTTGCCGGGCGCGGGCAGCCAGTCGCCGCAGTAAGGGTAGGCGCCGGAATTATCTTCCGTCTGCCAGCCGTCGTCCACGATGCACAAAGAAAAGCCCAGCGCTTTCGCGCGGCGGCATTCCGCCTCCACGTCTTCGTCGTTTACGTCCTGATGATAAGAATACCAGAAGGAATACAGCGGGTCCTTTGCGTCCTGAGGCACGTGCATCGGCGTCATGCCGCAGTCCTGTGCCCACCAGGAAGCAACGCCCTCCACGGCTTTGCGCACGGGCACCGGCCGCGTGTCGGTATACAGCGTGATCTCGGTTTCATATTGGCCGGTGAATTGCCGGGTGCCGAAAGAAAAGTGCAGTTTCAAACTGCCGGTCTGATCCCGCAGACCGTTTTTGAGCTCGACGAGCTTTTTGCATTCGGAAAGCGCCCAGAGGCAGCGGTTGGTATCCGTTCCGTCAAAATAGCAGGTCACCGGCGAATGGCTCGACAGCATGGAGCGGAACCGGTCGTCCCAGTGCGGATCCAGATCCCGGTTCAGCCGGCAGCACGCGTCCCATTTATACATCACGCCCGGCACGTCTTCCAGCCAGCTGACCGTGAAACTGTCGTCCCGTCCGGCGTTTTCTTTCGTCCAGACAAACCTGAAAACGGTCATGGTCACGCCGTCTTTTTCACGGATCTCCCTGATGGCGCAGGTTTGCCCGTCCGTCATCTGAACTGCATATTTTTCAAGCTGTACATTCATATGAAAGAAAAACCTCCCAAAAGTCGAATTTGACCGTGCTGAAAAAATATATATCAAAGTATAGCACAAATGAAGTGTTTTTTCCAGCTTTTTTATCGCTTTCCCTGTAATATCTTTTTTTGAAAAACCCATTTCGTAAGACAACAAACAAAGGATTGACAAGCCCTTTGGTTCTTTTGTATAATAAAAACGCAGGGATGCAGAATTACAATAAAGGAGCATTTACCATATGTTTACGGATGATAACGGAAAAATCTGGCTTGCCACCGGCAGCGAGCGCGTATATCTGGAGCCTGCCATGGCGAACCGGCACGGCTTGATCGCCGGCGCGACCGGCACCGGCAAAACCGTTACCCTGAAGGTCGTCGCGGAATCCTTTTCCGAAATGGGCGTGCCCACGTTTATCGCGGACATCAAGGGCGACGTTTCGGGTATGTGCCTGCCCGGAAGCGAAAACAAGCATATCCGCCGTTCCATCGATACCATGGGGATCGAAAACTTTGATTACACCGCGTTCCCCGTGCGGTTCTTTGACGTTTACGGAAAGCTGGGGCATCCCGTCCGTACCACCATTTCGGATATGGGGCCGGAGCTGCTGTCTCGTTTGCTGGGGCTCAACGAAACGCAGAGCGGCGTGCTGCGCATCGTGTTCCGCATTGCGGACGACAAGGGCTGGCTGCTGCTGGATCTGAAGGATCTGCGCTCCATGCTGCAGCATGTGGCGGACCACAGCAACGAATATAAGATCATTTACGGCAACGTTTCCGCGCAGTCGGTGGGCGCCATCCAGCGCGCGCTGCTGACCGTTGAGGATGAGGGCGGCGATCTGTTTTTCGGCGAGCCGCAGCTGGATATCTCCGATTGGTTTGATTGGGACGAAGACGGGCGCGGGGTCATGAATATCCTGGAATGCGCAGAACTGTTCCAGCATCCGCTGCTGTACGGCACTTTCCTGTTATGGATGCTTTCGGAGCTGTACGAGCTGCTGCCGGAGGCGGGCGACCTGGATAAGCCGAAGATCGCGTTCTTTTTTGACGAGGCGCACCTGCTGTTCAAGGACGCGCCGAAGGCGCTGCTCGAAAAGATCGAGCAGGTCGTGCGCCTGATCCGGTCCAAGGGCGTTTCGGTCTGGTTTATCACGCAGAACCCCATGGATATCCCGGAAACGGTGCTGGCGCAGATCGGCAACCGGGTGCAGCACGCGCTGCGCGCCTACACTCCCAACGAGCAGAAAGCGATCCGCGCCGCCGCCCGTTCCTTCCGTGTGAACGAGGCGTTTGACACCGAGACCGTTTTGCAGGAGCTTGCCACAGGTGAAGCGCTGGTCAGCGTGCTGGACGAAAAGGGCATCCCGGGGATCGTGCAGCGCGCTAATATCCTTCCGCCGAAAAGCTCGATGAACGCCGTTTCTCCCGCTGTGATCGGCACGGTGATCGCGTCCTCCCCGCTTACGGAAAAGTATGCTGAGACGGAGGACCGGGAATCTGCCTATGAGATCCTGGCCGCGGCCGCAGAGGAAGAGGCGCGCGCAAAAATGGAGGCAGAAAAGGCCAAAGAAGAGGAGCAAAAGGCAAAGGAGGAGGAAAAGAAGCGTCTTGCCGAGGAGCGTTTGAAAGCCGCCCAGGAGAAGGCGAAGGCTGCCGAGGCAAAGCGCAAGGAGGCCGAACGAAAGGCCAAGGAGCGCGAAAAGGCGCAAAAAGCCAAAGCGCGCAAAAACTCCGTCTTCGGCAAAGCGGTATCCTCTTCCGCCAACGCCGTGGGCAGAGAGGTGGGCAAAGCGCTTGTCCGCGGGCTGTTCGGCACGTTGAAAAAATAATGCCGCAGCTTTGCAAAGCGGATGATCCCGTTTTTATCTGCAGATGATAAGATAGTTGTTTCTCTTTGCTTTCAATAAAAAAACAGTAACGCCTGAGGCCGCTTTTTCGGCGCCTGTGTCGGTGTTACTGTTTTTTATATGCGCAGTCTGTGCGGCCGGAGGCCGATCGCGCGGGGTTTTATTCGCCGGCCGTGAAGGTCATTTTTATCGGTGTGGAATACTTGTGATAAGCGCTTTCCGCGCAGACGGTCAGCGTATAGCTTTTGCCCGCTTCCAGCGTATCCGTGCCGATACGGAAATCAGCGGTCTGATCGTCGTCGAACACAAAATAGTCGTCCACGAAGTTCTTTGTATAGATAATGATCCCCTTATCGTTCTGAATGGTCACGCGGTACTCGTGGATGATAAAGCCGGGGGCAGCCGTCGCCTCGTCGAAAGAGATCACCCATTCGCCGTCCCCGTTCCGATAAGCGGCCGCGCTCGCGTTTTCCGGGAAGACGGGCTTTGTATCGTGCGCATACATATTTTTATACGTATAGGGGAACGCAGCCTTATCGTTTACGTTGTCGATGTAGTATTCGCAGATAAAGGTATCCGAAAGCAGGTCGTAGCCGCGGATCCGTACGCTGCCGTCGTTGTCCGCTTCGATCACGCTCATCTGCGCCGCCGGATCGTAGCCGTCCGGGTGTTGGCCGGGGATATAATCCTTATCCGTTTCAAAGGTCGCCATTGCGCCGCAGCCGAAGGCCGTATAGGTGGTCTGATTGATGCTTCTGGGGTCGTTGAGCGGGAAATGGGAGTGCCCGGAGAAATCCACGACGGCCGTATGGTTGTTCAGCACAAGGTTCAGTTGCGGATCGCCCCATATGGTCGAACCGTAAACCGTACCCCACGGGTGGGGATGGTTGAACACGAAAATCGCCTTGCCGTCCGCTTTCGTTTCCGCTTCATCGATGGCGTCCGACAGCCATTTGAGACTGTCAGCCGTAAACGTCCATTCTGTCGCTCCGCGTTCACCGGAAAAGGCGATACAGGAAAAGCCGTTCAGCTCTGTCACCGTATTCGGATCATATCCGAAGTTGTTGATGAAATATTCCCGGTAGCTGTCATGCTTGAATTCGTGGTTGCCGTGGATATTGATACACACCGTTTCGGGACGGACGTGCTCCTTCAGGGTATTTACGTAATTGACGTAATCCCCCTCAAAGCCGACGCTTGAAAAGTCGCCGAGCCCGAAAAAGCCGTCTACCCCTTCATACACCGTATCGCCGTCAAACAGCTCGTAGGCCGTGTCGATCGCGTCGGCGACGTGGTGGTTCTGGTTGTGGGAATCCGTAAACACGACAAGCCGGACCGTCGGGACGAAATCCTCCGGCGTTACGGGGAGCGAATCCGTCACGGTCCCCGTCAGCCGGTTGATGCCGCCGAAGGGCAGGATCACGTTCA
>JAFSXY010000017.1 GCA_017443805.1 Clostridia bacterium
CATACGGCACGTCGTCGGCCAGCGCCGTGATCGGCAGAACCGATAAAAGCATAAACAGACTCAGCAGAACCGCCAAGATCCGTTTACGGTTGTTTTTTGTGTGTTGCATTCTTTAACCTCCTATTATAAAAGTTCAACTATATTATAATACGGCTCTTGTAGGATTTCAATAAAAATTTTAATAATTATTAATAAAAACCAATCGTTTTCCATACAGCAGGCGCGCTTATGTGCTCTTCGCTTCTGCCTGCACCCGGTCCGCGGGAGGATCTGTGGGGACCTGCCCGCGGGTTTTTCCCGGCGCGGAAAAATGCAGGGAGCCGTCGTATTCGGCGGGATAATACCCTGCTTCGGCGAGATCGGCACGCTGTTTCAGAACGGAAATGACGTATTCGTGCCGCTGACCGTTGTAATCCCAGAAGAAATACGGGATCAGCATCAACAGGTGGCCCACAAGGTCAAACGCCAGCGGAACGGCAATGATGCCGAAGCGGGACGGATCAAAGAAAAGAATGTTCCAGTTCGCGTTAAAGCCGCTGCGCAAAATGAGAAGCGGGATGATCAGCCCCACGATCGTCCCGATGGGCGAAACAAACCAGTTAAAGATATTGGTAAAGCCCTCCAGCCGCTCGCCGGACAGATACATCTGGTAATCGAAAAGCCGGATATTCATATCGCGCTCCACCACCTTGGGGATCTCGCCGAAAAAGTCCCGCATCCAGTAAGAGATATACATCACGATCCCGCAAATGCGGATATTTCCGCCTAAAAACAGAAGCGCAAGGATACAGATCGCGCAGTGCAGCGATTCGATCACCTCGCGGAAGATCCGCAGCTGCTTAAAGGAAAAGCGCTTCATAAACCACGGCGCAAAGAACGTGGGCACGGTGGTCCGGAACATCAAAAGCGCCATGAGCGCGCTGTATTCCGCGCCGGAAAGCCGCATGGTATAGAGCATGATCACGACCGTGATGTCCAGCATACCGTTGCCTAACGTATCCAACAAATTGGAAAACATATTGAGCCAGCGATATTTGTTGCGCATGACCTGAAAGATCCCGTACCAAAACGGTATGGACTGCTTTTTCTGCAGCGGCGGCTGCGGGATACGTTCCTTGATCTTTCCGGCAAATACCATGGTCAGCGCGGCGCAGGGCAGAAATACGCCGGGCAGCACAAAACGGTAAAAGTTGATATCGTCAAAGGAACCGAGCATCGGCACCAGTACGCCGATCAGGGAATTGAGCAGATGGCAGATCTTAATGGGATAGGCGCGCATAAATATGCGTTCCTCCGAGTTCGGACTGATCGTCTCGGAGCAGGTCTCCAGCTTGTTGCCGAAATCGAACATACTGAAAAGCGAAAACAGCAGGTATGCGATCCAAAGACGCTCGTATACGTCCGGGATCTGATAGGCAGGCAGCCAGCCGAGCAGGACGATCATCACCGATTTCTGAATCACGTTGCCATAAAGGCTGAACTTATACCGTCCGTGTTTGGGGATCAGTTTTTTGCGCAGGAAAATGCTGCGCACGCCGCCCCAGCCGTTGACGGCCAGCTGCACGCCGAAGACCTTGAAAAAGGCGCGCGCGTTGATGCCGCTTAATCCGTTCATCGCCGTGATCAGGCGGCTGCCCTCCGGAAACAGCGCAGAGGCGTCAAAGACCAAAAGCAGCACGCCGACCGCTGCAACGGACAGATACAGAAAATTCATCCGCCGTTCGGAGCGTTTGGGCAGAATGCCGAGGTTATCCGTCACGAACCAGTCCAGCAAATTCCAGAGATAGGAAAGCGGCAGACCGATCAGCGCGATCACGGAGAACGACAGATACGGCAGCTCGTAATGGTACATGATAAGGTAGCAGGACGCCGCAAAGCCGATATACTTAAAGGGCGCCTGCGCCGCATAGTTGGCGGCGACCCCGAGAAAAACATACAAGTACTCTTTGCCGCTTACGTATTTTCCGTGCGCGGTATCCGGCGTATTCCAGTGCGTTTTGACCTCTGTAATAAAATGCCGCAGCCTTGCCATCAGTCTTCCCTCCCCTCGTCGCCGTAAACCACGGGCACGTCATGCAAAAACAGTTTTCTTTTTTTCGGCAGCCAATCCTGCCCGCACGCCGGCGCTTCCTGTTTGCTGCACAAAAGACGGATCTCCCGGACACCGTCGCAGCCGTAAAAAGCGTGATGACCGATGCTCTGCACGCCTGCGGGAATGACGATCTCCGGGACCTTGGCGCAATAGGAAAACGCGTCGGAGCCGATCGTTTGGGCAGATGCGGGCAAGGTAAGCGCACGCAATTCGCCGCATTTGAAAAACGCCATACTCGCAAATTCCTTTACCCCATCCGGGATGGAAACTTCAAAGAGCGTTTCACATTCCGCAAAGGCCATTTCGCCGATCCGCACGACGCCCGGCTCGATCTCATAACGCAAACCGGCAAGCAGCGCGGCGCATGCTTCATCCGTGAGAGAAAACGTTTTCTGCGACGGATAGCTCTCCTTCTGCGCCTCCAGCCAGTTCCGGCTTTTTTCTTCCAGCATTGAAGCGCGCTGCAGCCAGGCGTCTGCCTGCGCCGCCGCTGCAGGCGGTGTTTCACCCAAAGCAAGCATCGCACGGAACAGATCGCTGCGGGCGGGATAAAGCATCAATTCCGTTAAACGTCCGTTTTCCCGACGGTACAATACGCCGTCCACGGAGCAAAAACAGGGGTTTGCCTCGTCCACCAAAACGGCCTGTAAAGAGGAGCAGCTGTAAAAGGCCGTATCCGGTATTTTCAGCACGTCTTTCCCGATGAAGATCAGCGACGTATATTCGTTGCAGCACAGGGCAAATTCCCGCACCGCAGTCACGGTTTTGCCGGGCTCCGTACTGCCGTCCCGCGCAAACACGGGCCCGATCTCCAGCACGGCGTCGGTTTTGCCGGCGTTAAACTCCGTGAGCATCCAGCCGTCTTCTGTTTCCTTATACCGGAAGCGATCCTTGGAAAGAGACGAAAAGCTCAAAGCGATGGATGCGCCGACAAATAAAAACAAAATAAGAATAAAAAGCGTTTTTTTAACAACGGCTTTTCCGAAGAACCCCCTGCCCGGCGTATCCCGGATCACGGTATCGGGCGGCGTTTCAAACAACGGATCGTAAAGAAGCTCTTGATCCTTGAAGGACGCGTTATTCGTCATAAAAATCTCCTTTGGCGTCAATACCGTTCCGGCAAAACGGGCTTACGCCCGGTCCGTCTCTTTTTTAAGAGCGTAAGCGCAGGAAGCGCCAATGATGTAAGAACCGGCGAAACGGGAGACAGAAGCATGGCGGCTCCGCTTAATAAAAGCATCAGCGCTTCGCCCGCATGGCTGTAAAAGCCGCAGGCGGCGCCCCGGTCGTCCGGCAGCCGGTCAAATACAAAGTCCGCGTCGCCGTCCGGCACGCCTTTTTTATAAAGCATGGGCTCGATCACCTGTGTGATCGTATAACCCAGCAGCTTTTTTTCAACCGGATAAAACGGCTGCACTTTGACAATGCTGTCCAAAACGGCGCTGAGGCCCATCATAAACTTATATTCCGGCGTATCGGGCGTATATTGTCCGTCGCCGGTCTGCATATTGACCGCAAGGTCCATGACAAGCGCAAACAGCTTTTTATTCCGGATGCGC
>JAFSXY010000142.1 GCA_017443805.1 Clostridia bacterium
GCAACAGTAAAGGCTTTCAAAGATAAGTGCTGATAAAAAGATCCCCAAACTTGCGTAAAAATGCGCCGGGACCGAAGCAAACACGCTTCGGCCCCGGATTTTTGCCGGTATTGTTTTTGCGCCAGCTCCAGCAGACGTGTTTTTTCTTTTTGCGCCGCTTTCAGCACGGTGTCTTCGGTCAGACCCCATTCGTTCCGGATATTGTCTATTATACGGTCGTAGGTTTTTGCCGCGGAAGCGCAGTCGCCGGAGATCTCATGGATATCCGCTATCGCGTACAGCGCGTCGGTAAACCGCGGACGGCGGACGTCGTTTTCGTAGGCGGTCTCGTATAATCCTATCGCTTTGGAGTAATCGCTTTTCTTTGCGTAATACTGCGCCGCCTCGAAAAGCGCGTCGTCTTTGAGCGGGAACTCTTCGAGCATATCTTCTATTATCTTATCCGCTGTCTTTTCGTCAAAACGCGCCAGCGCTATGTGCGCGCGGTAAACGCACACCATTACGGGGTTGCCGTTCAGCATTTCGTAACGGGCGAGAGCCTGCTCGGCTTCGTCGGCGCGGTGGTCGGCGATGAGGTTGTCTATGAGATACATATACGAAAGCCGGCTTTCCGGCGCGTCTTTCAGCACGCTGCGGTAGAATTCGATCGCGCGTGAATGATTGGCGAAATTCCAGTCCCACACGGCGTGGCCTTCGGCCATGTTCAGCATCCACTGGCATTCCTTTTCGTCCGGAGCCATCCGTATGGATTCCTTGGCGTAACGCTTTACCTTCTGTGCGTCGGAACCCATGCGGTGCCGGTAAAGGTACGCTGCCAGATACGCGGCGCGCTTTTTATACGCCGCGTCGCCGAGCAGCGGCTGAAGATAGTCTTCGTATTCCCTGAACACGTCCTGCGGAAGTTCGCTTTCGTTGTCCATGCGGTTAAGGCGCTGCTCTACCGAAAGGTCGAACAGATCGTCTATGCTCACGCCGAAAACCTCGGCTATCTTCGGCAGCAGCGAAATATCGGGCATGGCGACCGAATTTTCCCATTTGGAAACCGACTGCGGCGCAACGCCCAGCTTTTCCGCGAGCTGTTCCTGCGTGAATCTGGCTTTGGCGCGGAGCGCTTTGATCTTGTTTGAAAGTTCCATAACTGTATTCCTCCGTAAAGGTTTTTGTTTACGGTTCTATTATATCATCGTTCGCGCGCGGTTCAATAACTTGTTTTTCTTCTTTTCTCGCCCGTTTGGCGAAAAAGCAAAAACCGGGCGTACGGTTGTCAGACAAGCTCCAGCCGCATCAGGATCAGTTCCTGTTTACCGCCGTTTCGCGGGCGGAAACCGTTCGGGTTCCTGCCGTATTCGACGAACCCCGCGCTCTTGTAAAGCGAAACGGCGCGTTCGTTCGCAGCAACTACGTCCAGCTCCAGTTGCGAATACCCGGCTCTTTTTGCGCATTCTATGCAGGCGTTCGTCAGCGCGCGGCCTATACCCAGATTCCAGAAAGATTTGTCTATGCTTATGCCGAACGAGGCGCGGTGGCGCACTTTGGCGTATTTGCCGGGGGCGTAGATCCCCGCCGTGCCGGCGACTTTTCCGTCCACAACGGCTATAAGTTCCGCTTCGCGTTCGCTTTCGGCCATGTTTTTAAGATATTCGCGCTCTTTTTCGACGGTGAGCGTTATTTCGTCCGGGTACGACGTCAAAAAATCCGTCTGCCCGTGGGTGAGGACGAAGTTCGCAAGCACGTCTTCGGCGTCCCGCTCAGTGCCGTTCCGTATGATACAGTTCCTGCCGTCTTTCAGCACGGTCTCTTTTCTGAATTCCATAATGCGTTCCTTTGCCGAATATTGTTATGTGTTTTTAATAACGCGGTATACTTTGTTTTTATTTATAGTTTGTACAGAATGCCGCAAACGAGAAATGCCGTACCGAGAACGAAAAAGGCGAAGGATATGAACGGCTGGATCGGAATGGTCATATTTTTGATATACGCATATTTCGGGCGCTTTTTCTGATATATGACAGTCACCGATTGTAAGACCTGATCGGGCTTGCCGGCGTTTTCGCTGCTGATCTGATACTCTTTTCCATCGACGACGTATTTATAAGAACACTTGACCCAATGTTTATACAAATGTGCCGGCATTCCCACATATACGTTCTTTTGATAATCGTTGTTGTACAGAAATCCCTTTGCTTTTGCGGTGTGCTTGTTTGAAAAACACAACGAAACGTGCAAAAAAGCAAAGCAAAGCAATAATAAGACACATCCGACACCGATTAAAATAATCTTGAATATCACTCGATATCCTCCTTTTTTTAATATAGATAGTCGGAATTCGTTTTTTGAATACCGTATTGTATCATTGCTTGTATTATACACGAAAGGATCGGGTTTTTCAATCGGTCGACCGAAAAAAAGTTACGTTTGCGCAGCGTATGCAAATAAAAATGATATACGGCTTACGCCGTAAGGCGTATATCATCCGCTTCAGCGGATATCATTGCAAAAAGGCACTGCAAATCCAGAGTGTTCTTAAGGACAGTTACTAAGACAAGAACAACCGAGCATTTGCAGAGCAAGAAAACACCGAGATTACAGCAATGTAGTCCCGGTGCTTTTCTGTTTACAGAAATAATCCGCACATTCGTCTTTTCCGCCTCTCTGCGCTACAATGTGGGTGAAAGGAGGCGGAGACACTATGAAATACATAAAACAACCCAAGAGGCACATTGTACTGGATGACTTTGAATGGCGGGCGCTGGTCAAGGGGATCAACGAATACCGCAAGCAAGTCATTGACGAGGACGGATGTGTGGAGGTAGTGAACGAATTGCTGATCAAGATCATCGACGCTCCGACGAAGAAATTTAAGGTTATGGAGGTTTCAAAATGAAGGACAGTTGGATCGGACAAATCGGTATCTGGGGGCAGAGGCACTACCGGTACCTGAAAGAAAACAAACCCACCGTCGTCAACGTGATGAGGATGAACGGAAATCTGAAATTCTATCTGCGCGAGGTGGACGAGCAGGCGGAGGAAATGCTCTTTCAGCTGGTGAGGCAAATGGCGAAGGACGAGGGCGTGGACGAGGCGATGAAACGCCGCGATCAGTTATACTGGGTCGGACGCATGAACAGCATCCGAAACCGCGCCGAGGAGATCGTTCTGCGGGAGGTGATCTGTGTATGACCTTGCTGGAAGATCTGTGGTATGGCAACGTAAATCCGCACGAGGCGATACTGACCGAGAACCGGCGGTATAAGCATCTTCTCTCGCTGATGGGCAGAAACCGGGATGAACTCAGCGAAACGCTGAACGACAAGCAGCAGGAAACGCTCGAAAAGTACGACGAGGCGATGAACGAATTGCACTCACTTGCCGAAGTCGAGGCATTCTACTACGGCTTCCGGCTCGGGGTCCGGTTGATGATCGAGGCGGGAGGGCCGCTCGCAAAAGAAAGTACATAACGCGCAGCGGCGGGATCGCTCCCGCCGCTGAAACTTTTATGTAATACGATTTTTGATAACTGCACGCACTTTTTCAAAGCACAATACGTCTAACCGTAAGTCTTGATGATCTCCTCGGCAATCTGCCGTTTCGGAACGCAGCGATCCATCGCCTGTTTTTCTATATAACGGTGAGCGTCCGGCTCGTTCATTTTCAGTTCAGTGATCAGCAGCCATTTTGCGCGGTTGACAAGCCGTATCTCGTTCATCTTTTCTTCAATGGAAAGCGTCTTCTTTTCTGCTTTTCTTATCCTTTCCCGGGCGCTGATCAGCCAACCGGAAGCAAGCTCAAACGCTGTTTTTGACGTGGGCTTCTGTATCAGGAATACCCCGTGCTCCGCAAGCTGATCGAAGGACTGCGCATATTGCTCCGCCCTTGCCAGGAAGAGAACAACGGTCTGATAGTTGCTTACGGTATCGATGGCGAAACGGAGTCCGGTATCATCGGGAAGCGGCGAGTTTACTATTACCATATCAAAATCCCGTTCAGCAATTGCCCGCTTGGCGGCGCTGACGTTGGAAACAAATTGGACGGGCGAAAAAACGGGGGCGGAAAAGATCTCAGGCAGAGCCTGATTGAATTTTTCGGACGCCGAAACGACCAGAACACTGTAGACTTGTTCTCTCAGGCTCAAACGGATCCCCCCTTCACCGGATTATTTACAGATCATTCCGCGCAGTATATATCCAAAATTTCAGCAGAAATATGCGCTTTGATAAAGCAATCGTTTTTCGCAATGGTCTTTGCTTCGGCAAGCGTTTCGGGCAGCTTTGCCAGTTCTGAGACGGTATCCGCATCGGCTTTGAACAGGTTGATATCGACAGGCTTCGGCAGTTCGGCTTGCTTTTGAATGCCGTCCAGCCCCGCCCAAATCAAAAGCGCAAAGGCGATATAGGGATTTGCCGTAGGATCGGGAGACCGTAACTCGGCTCGGCGGAATTCCTTCGAGGCGGCGGGGATGCGTACAAGCTGCGACCGATTTTCCGCAGACCATGAGACGTAGCGAGGCGCTTTGCGCTGGCCGAGCCTTTTGTAAGAATCCTCGGTCGGATCAAGAAAGACCGTCGTCGGGATCGCCCTGTCAAGTACGCCTGCGATCGTGTGAGTCAGTTTTTCGGAAGAATCGTCCGGGCGGACCGACATATTGATATGGAAGCCGTTGCCTGGTTCATCCGGAAGCGGCTTCGGAGAAAAGTCGGCAAACAGACCATTGCGGCGCGCGACGGTCTTGACGACCGTCTGAAATGTCATCACGTTATCCGCCGCCGTCAGCGCTTCGGTATAACGAAAATCGATCTCATTCTGTCCGGGGCCTTCCTCGTGGTGCGAGCTTTCGGGACGGATGCCCATCTGCTCCAGCGTCAGACAGATCTCACGCCGCACGTTTTCTCCCTTGTCCTCCGGTGCGATATCCATATAGCCGGCGCGGTCATACGGCGTCTTTGTGGGCTTATTTTTTTCATCCAGTTCAAACAGGTAAAATTCCTGCTCGGCGCCGAAATAGAAGGTGTAACCCGCCTCCGCCGCGTCGCTCACCGCTTTTTTGAGCAGACTTCTCGTATCGCATTCGAACGGTTTTCCGTCGGGATAGGTGATCGAGCAGAACATCCGCACGACCTTCCCGTGTTCCGGGCGCCAGGGCAGCCA
>JAFSXY010000143.1 GCA_017443805.1 Clostridia bacterium
CGATCCGAAAACGCCGTAACCGAAATTGCTTCCGATTTTTTCTGGCCATCCGGAAGGGCTGTATCCCCATTTGCCGAAAAAGCCGGTCAATACAACAATCCCCGCAAGAATAAGGATAACGGATGCAATCAGACCGATAGTAATAAACCATATAAACGTATTATTTTCAAGTGTTTTCCCTTTTTTTCTTTCCGGCTTTTTTCTTCCCAATCGCATTGTTTTCTTCAATACGGTTTTATGAATAACTGCGGAACAGGTTTTTACGGAAAAGCCGACTTGCAGCGGCGGCAGGGTGGGCCTCGCCCAGAAGTCGGTAGCTGTTAGAAAACAGGGCTTTACAGGAAACGGCGTCTGTGGTATCATCTTTAAAAACGATCCGATACGCAAAAACAGACAAAGCGACAAAACAAACAGGAGAGCGTGAGAACATGACAGACAAATATCAACAGACGGTTCCGGCTTCCGGTTGCTGTTGAACCGGTATATTACCGGCGAAAAAACGAAAAAATGATCTGTTTTGCCCGTCGGCTATTGACGGACCGCCCTTAAAAATGGTATAATCCGGATCGTTCAGGCGTTTTGCGCCGGCAAACGGAAAAACCGAATCTGCGATAAAAAAGGAGACGAAACCATGACCGTATTTCCAGCAAAATTTTTGAACTTCATGATCGCGTTTGTAAACGTTTTGCTTCTGATCTTCAACACGTCCAGCGCGACAAAAAACAAAGAGACGATCGATCTTACGGGGTATCAGCTGACGTTCGCGGATGAATTTGACGGCGACAGCCTGGATACATCCAAATGGCGCGCCCACGATGGCGGCGGCGTCCGCAAGGGCGGTTACTGGAGCACCGCGCAGGCAAGCGTTAAAGACGGCGATCTCATTATCCGTACCGAGTACAAAGAAGACGGCGAATACGGCCCGGGCTGGTATACCTGCGGCCTCGATACCTCCAGATGTTTCAATCAGGCCTACGGTTATTTCGAGTGCCGCTGTATCCTGCCCAAAGGACAGGGACTCTGGTCGGCGTTTTGGATGACCAATTCCAACGTCCATAAGGAGTCTGATGACGCGCGTCAGGGCGCGGAGCTGGATATTATGGAATCCCCCTTCTGGCACCTTGCCGGAAAAACGAACCGGAAGATCACGCAGAACATCCATTACAGCGGTTACGACCTGAAGACGAAGTACAAGAACGTTGGTATTTTTAATCTCGACAACGATCCCTATGAGAATTACAATACCTACGGCCTGCTCTGGACGCCGGATGAATATGTGTTTTATATCAACGGCCGGGAGGTCGCCAGAACCGCGTACGGCGGCGTATCCACGCAGCCGGAATACATGATCGTGTCCTGCGAAGTGGACGGCGGCAGCGCAAAGCCCACTTTCGGCTGGTCGGGCAATATCGAAAAGAATGACAAGGCGACCTTCTCAGCGGAGTTTAAGGTCGACTACGTCAGAGCCTATCAGCTTCCGTAACCATACGACGTTATCCCCCCTCGTTTGTCTTTCCGGCAAAAGAGGGGGCGCTTTTATACGTCTTCTGTCGTTGACAGAAAAACGCGCATATGGTAGTATAGTAACGGAACCCTTTTTTTCAGACGGAGGCGCAGCATGGCAGCTTTTTTTAAACGGATCATCACTTTTTTTATGTCTATTACGGCGTTTATCTCGGGCCTGTTCGGGCGTGCAAAAAAGCCCGCGGACCCCGTGCCCGAACCGACGACGAACGTAGAACCGTCTGCAGATCCCGAACCGCTTCGTCTGGAGGCGGAGGTGTTGAGCGGCGCCAGGACCATTCTGGAAGCGCCCGGGCAGGTCAACAATTATTTCGGCTGGCCGAGCATTGCCCGTCTGCCAAACGGGAAGCTGGCGGTCGCATGCTCCGGTTTCCGGCGCGGACAC
>JAFSXY010000144.1 GCA_017443805.1 Clostridia bacterium
AAATTAAAGGTAATGAGCAGCGTGATCTTTGAAAGCGGGACGCCGTAGCTGCGCTCGAAGGTGAGAAACAGCAGCGGCACGAAATTATTGACGACGGCCTGCACAATATAGCCCGCAAAGCAGGCGCGCACGGTCGTCTGAAAAGAAAACTTCAGTCTTCCCATCGTTTTACCCAGTCGGCGACGACGTTGGAGTTCGCGCCGAAGGCCTGTAAGGCGACCGCCCTGTGCTGCCGGGGAGAAGCCATCAGCTTTTGCCCGTGCATGCCGCCCTTAAAAAAGAGCGTGTGCGTATCGTCCCATTCAAAGGTGTATGCCCGCTCCAAAGCCGTACGCACCCACTGTTCGGACAGCACTCTCCTGCCGCGGAACATGCCGCCGTTTAGGTACAGCCAGCCGAGCTTTACAAAATCCGACGAATGGATATACATGCCCGTGGCGCCGACGGCATAGCCCTGCGGGCAGTGGCTGAACGCCATCTCCTGCACCCCCATGGGTTCCAGCAGCGCCTGCCACAAAAGATCCTCCAGCCCCATACCGCTTTTTTTCGCGACGACGCGGGACAACAGATAATATGCGCCGTCGGAATAGCGCTCCTCTTCGTCCGGGGTATAGCACAAGGGCGTTTGCAGCGTAAATTTGAGAAAGTCCGCCGTAAAATCCGGCGAAGGGTTGCAGTCGATATCCAGAAAGCCGCCGGGCAGCCCCGCACGGTGCCGCAAAAGCATATCCACCGTGACGGTCTCCCAGCGCGGATCCATGCCGGCGGGCAGATCGTTTTTCATGATATCGCAAAAGCGCTCGTTTACGTCCAGCGCGCCGCGGTCGCACAAAATGCCGACGGCGGTCATGGTATAAGCCTTTGCGCCGGAATAGATATTCTGGCAGGAGCTCACTTTCATGCGCTCCAGCGTTTCAATTTTATCGTCCGCCGTCATTTCGGAGATGCGGATGACTTGAAAGGGCTGCGTATCGATAAACGCGGCGCACGCATCTAAAAACAAGCTCATACGCTTTCTGCGGCCTCCCCGCCGAAGACGTCGGACTCGATATAGTCCACGCCCAGAGCCAGGCTCTTTTTCAGCGTTTCCTCATCGTTGACCGTCCATACGCCGACCTCAAGTCCCCTTTCGTGGAACGCCTTGACCATCTCCTCGGTGAGCACCAGATGGTCGGCGTCGATCAAAAAGCCGTGCTCAAAACAGCGGGGCCAGTCCTTCTGGTTCCAGCCGTAGGTGTACATCAGCGGCAGTTCCGGGAACAGCTCGTGGCAGCGGATCAGATTATCAAAGTCAAAGGACTGCAGGATGCATTTGTGCAGGTCGTAGACCTCCGAAGCGATCTCAAACACCTCTTTGACCTGTTCTTCGGTATAGGGGCCCTTGAGCTCGATAAAGCAGATCATGCCGTGATCGCGCATGATCTCCAGATACCGCCGGTAGGTGCACAGATAGGTATCCGTATCCGTTTTATCGTTGCGCAGGGGCTTTGCAGCGAGCGCAGCGTAGGTGTTCTCCGCGACCGGCAGATCCGTGCCGTCGGCATAGTGCACGTCGCCGTCGTGGCTGCAGACGTACACGCCGTCCTTCGTGCGGCGGATATCCGTTTCCGCGCCGCCGGAGCCGTGCCGGGCTGCCCCTGAAAACGCCGGTTCCGTGTTGGCGGGATAAGCGGCGGAATAGCCGCGATGCGCGATCATGCAAACTTTTTTACCGTTCATTTTTATTCTCCGATCCAAAAATAAAATTTAATAGGGTTATTGTAACAAACGCCGGGACAAATGTCAAACGGGAATTTCGGAAAAGCCTCGGCAGAATTTCGGAAAAGCCTCGACAGGCATAAAAAAAGATGGTATACTGTAGCCGTCGGCAGTCGACAGCTTTGCGTTTTGAATTCAGAAAAATAATCTACGCGCGAAGCGCGCCTATTCGGCGTAAACCGAACCTATCCGGCGGAAGCCGGAACTACACCCGCAGGCGCGGGTGACTACTCGCCGCAGGCGAGACTGCGGCACGCAAAGCGGCCGCCAACCGAAATTTCACATTTCAAATTAAAAAAAGGAGTTGCCGCCATGACGACGCCCCTCAACTTTTCTTCAGACTATACTTTCGGCGCGCACCCCGCGGTGCTGAAAGCGCTTATGGACACAAACGAGCTGCGCACGCCCGGCTACGGGACGGACGATCTGTGCGAAAAAGCGCGCAGCGCCATCCGGGAAGCCTGCGCGTGCAGGGACGCCGAGGTCCATTTTTTCAGCGGCGGCACGCAGGCGAACGCCACCGTCATTACGGCCGCGCTGCGCCATGATCAGGGCGTGTTATCCGCCGACACGGGCCACGTAAACCTTCACGAGGCAGGCTCCATTGAGGCGGGCGGGCACAAGGTGCTGACCGTCCCGCATGAAAACGGCAAGCTCACCGCCGCCGCGGTTCAGGCCTTTTTGACCGCCTTTTACGCCGACGAAAACCACGCGCACATGGTTTGTCCCGGCATGGTCTATATTTCCCAGCCCACGGAATACGGCACGCTTTATTCCTTAAAAGAATTGCGGGCGCTGTCCGCCGTGTGCAAGGCGTACGGTCTGCCGCTGTATCTGGACGGCGCGCGCCTTGCCTACGCGCTGGGAAGCCGCGAAAACGACGTGACCCTGCCGGATATCGCGGCGTGCTGCGACGCGTTTTACATCGGCGGCACCAAATGCGGCGCCCTTTTCGGCGAGGCGGTCGTGCTTGTCAACAAAGCGCTGTTCCCCCGTTTTTTCACCGTGGTCAAACAGCGCGGCGCCCTGCTTGCAAAAGGCAGGGTCCTGGGCGTGCAGTTTTCCGCCCTTTTTACGGACGGCCTTTACGAAAGCATCGGAAAAACAGCCGTCGCGGCGGCGGACGGCCTGCGGAAGCTCTTCCGGGAAAAGGGCTATCCGCTTTTTATGGAAAACCCCACCAACCAGGTCTTTGTGGTTTTTCCGGATGAGAAAATAAAAACCCTGCGGCCGGAAGTTTCCTTCGGCTTTTGGGAAAAGTATGACGATGCGCACACCGTCGTCCGCTTTGCCGCCGACTGGGCGACGGACCAAGCGATGCTGGACGCGCTGCGGGAACTGTTATAGCGGCCGCAGTGCGTCGTACGCTTCCTCGATATCCATGGGGTCCGCAAAGCGCGCGGGCATGGACTCGTATTTTGCAAGCAGCGCATAAAAGCGGCCGTTTTTTTCCGGATCGCCCGAACGCAGGCATGCAAGCGCTGTTTTTATGATCTCGCAGTAGAGCTCAAACTTTTCCGTCCACGGCGCAAGCTCCCGGCAGAGGGGATGATCGCCCTGCAAAAATGAGAGCGCCTGAAGCAGGCCCGCAAGATACGTTTCCCCTATCGAAAACGCCCGCTCCGGCTCGCCGGCAGCAAGCGCCCCGCGCATGGCCGTAAACGTCCCTTTCATCCGGCGGGAATTTTCGTCCAGCAGGCAGGAGACGTACAGATGGTCCGCAAACAGCAGAAAGCTCCCGGCGTTTTCTTTTCCCACCGCCTGTTTAACGGCGCGTTCAAAGGAGGCTTCGGGGGCGTAGCCTTCGGCGTCCCAGAGGTAATCGGCGCCCGTTGAAAGCGGAATAACGGAGCATGCGGCGTACGCCATGCAGTTGAAAATGATCCCCTTTGCATACTTATAAAGATCCGCCTCGCGGTTAATGACCGGCGACAGGTGCATTTCCCGGCGCATGGCCATATCGTTGACCGGATAATTGTCCCAGTAAAGCGGCTTATGCCGCGTGTGTTCCGCAAAGCGCAGCGCCTCGGCCGAGGTCAGGTCGCGTGAGCAGATATCGCGGCCGGTAAAAAACAGGGACACGTCGGCGGGGATCCCGAGTCCGAGCTTGGAAATATAGTATTCGTCTCCCCTGCCGTGGTACTGCATGGGGCAGACCGTAAGGCGTACGCGCGCATCCAGCGCCCGTAACGCGTTATCATACCGCGAAACAAGGTCGATATGCGCGTTTACCGTTTCGCCGTAACGGACTTTGTCCGCATCAAATATGAGCTCCTCGTCGATATCGTCCAGCAGCAGGCCGAAGGCGCGCACGCCGATTTGGTACAGCTGCCGCGTTTTATTTATGAGCGCGGCAAAATCATCCTCGTTTGCGTAGCAGACTGAAAGCCCCGGCGCGACGCACCAGACGAAATCCATCGCGTACCGACGGGCTGTGCTTACAAGCTCTTTGAGCCCGGCAAGCCGGTCCGCAGGATAGCTTTCTCTCCACAGCTCCCTGTGATAAGGGTCGTCCTTCGGCGCGTAATATACGGCGTTCATCCGCTTTTTCGCCATCTGCGCCATCATATCCAGCCGCTGTTCCTGCGTCCACGGCGCGCCGTAAAACCCTTCGATATAGCCGCGCACGGCAAATTTCGGGGCGCAGACGTACGTCCCCGCGGCGGCGTTCCCCGTCTGCAGGCGTTCAAACAGATCGGCAAACGCGTACAAAGCGCTTTTTTCGCCGGAGCACAGGATCTCGGCCCGCAGCCCTTTTTCGGACGGCAGGACCGTTAAGATATATTTTTCGTCGGTGAGCCGACGCGTACCGGCGTCGTAACAAACCTCCCGCGTGTCGGCGAAGGTCACCGTGATGTAAGTATCCTCCCCCGCGAACGTGTCGGAAAACAGTTCGCCGACGGCGGGCAGCGGTTTATTGCTTTTGATCATAACGGCACCTCTTTACTGCGAAGGATCACAGCGAACGGATCTGTCCTTTGTATTTTTCGATAAAAGCGGCGTTGATCTCATCCCCGCCGTCTATGTTGCTGCTGGCGAAGATCTCCGGCTGAACGCCGTGCGAGAGCATTATTTCCACGCATCCGGCGACGACCGCGTTCAGGATCGCCGCGCCCGCGGCGGTGGAGGTCGGCGCGACGCGTCTGTCAAGCTGTTCAAAATACACGCTCGCGTCGCCTACGCAGCCGCAGTTATCCAATACGATATCCGCAAGCTCATAAAGTTTTTTCCCGCTCGGGTGGCGCGAGGCGCCCGCGTCCGCGTGCCGCCGGTTCGTCAGCGCGATCAAAACAAGGCCGTGTTCCTTTGCAAGCAGCGCCAGATCCACGCACACGCCGTTGCGGCCGGAGTTGGAAATGACGACGAGCACGTCGTTTTTTTGCATGCCGTAGTCGGCAAAGAGCTTTTGCGCCCAACCCGGCTGCCGCTCCAGCAGCGTGCTGTTTGACGCGGATACGTGCAGCATGAGCGCGGGCTCCAACACGGGCCGGATCTCAACAAGCCCGCCCGCGCGGTAGAAAAGCTCCTCCGCAAGCATATGGGAATGGCCCGTGCCGAACAAAAAGATGCGGCTGTTACGCTCCAGCGCGGAAGCGAACGCCGCGGCCGCCCGATCGATCGCATCGGTCTGCGTGGAAACGATCTCGTCCAGCACGCGGGTCAGGTTTTCAAGATATTCCCGTGATTTTTTCATACCGGCGCCTCCGTTTTTGCCAGACGCATCGCCGCTTTCACCGCGCCGTACACGGGCGGTTTTTGCAGGAGGGAGACCTGCGTTTGGGGGAATGCGGCGCCTAATTTTTCGCAGAACAGCCGTCGGAACAGGGGTTGATGCTCGAAAATGCCGCCCCACAATCCCAGCGGCGTCCCCGCGGGCAGCTGCCGCAGCAGCGCAGATGCTGTTCCGGCAAGCAACGAAACGTGCTTTTGGATGATTTCCAGCGATACGGCGTCCCCCGCGTTTGCGCAGGCAAACAGCTGCGGGGCAAAAGCGGCGATCTCGCTGCGCGTCGGCGACGGATCGTAAAATACGCCGATCAGGTCCTGCGGCGCCGAAACACGGTAATAGGACAGCGCAGCATTTGTGAGCGCGGTTTTTTGCGCGCTGCCCTCCGCCCCGCGGACAGCCGCGCCGAGCGCGTCTAAAGAAAGCGCGTAACCCGAGCCCTCGTCGCCCAGCAGATGGCCCCAGCCGCCGGTATGGATCACACTGCCGTCGGGCAGACGTCCCGCCGCCATGGAACCCGTGCCGCAGATCACCGCGGCGACAGGGCCCTTTTGTTCCATCGCCGCCAACGCGATATATACGTCGCTGTCCATGCCGATCTGCGGGCAGTTTACGATCCCGCCGCACAGCGTTTGGAGCAGACCTTCCTCAGCCGGCCCGTCCAGCGCGGACAGCCCGATAAACGCGCCGCGCAGACGCACTTGCCGTTCGGCAAGCACGCCCGCGATTGTTTTTTTCAGGTTTTCGCGCGCTTCTTCCATGCCGATGGCGTTGAAATTCAGTCCCCCGCCGACAAAGGAGGCGACCTCGTTGCCTTCGCCGTCGCAGAGCAGCGCCGTGGTTTTGGAGCCGCCGCCGTCAAGGCCGAGATAATAATCCATAGTACCCCCGAGGCGGACGCGAGGCGTCCGCAGTGATGTGTCGCTGCGCGACGTGATGTGCGCCTATCGGCGCGTGATGCGTTGCTGCGCAACGTGATGTGTTCCGCCTGCGGCGAAACGTTTTGGAAAACGCTGACGCGTTTTGATTCTATTTAAAATCGGGCACGGGTGGAACCCGTCCGCAATATTTCGTCGCAGACGAAATACTTCATATCTCCAAAGGAGATGTTTCATTGCGTACGCATTGCGGACGCGCAGCGTCCGCCAGCTCCTCCGCATGCAGGGGCAGGCCGTAGGCGGCGCTGCCGTACGCGTCCTCTAAAAACGTAAAGCCGTATTTTTCATAAAAGCTCCTGCCGACCGTGTTTTTGGTCCAGACGGTCAGCATGACGCCGGGAACGCCCTTGAAGGACAGGTGCGAAGCGAGCGTTTGTACGAGCAGATGCCCCAGCCCTTTTCGCTGGTATTCCGGCAGAACGTCGATATGCAGGTGCGCGGGATACGTTTGTTTATATTTTTCGTGCAGGATAACGGACGCGCGTGCGTCAAGCCGATGCTTAAAATCATATTTCGGGAAACGGGATAGATAGGCTCTGTTGAAACAGGCCCGGAACTGATCAAAATCCTCCGCGCAGATCACATAGCCCACCGCCCGGTCGTCGCCGTCCGCCGCCACGAAGCAGTTTTCGGGCTCCTGCTCCAGATAGTAATCGCAGTAGGTCGTTAAAATAAAATGCTGACTGCTCTCCGACAGATCGCACGGCCCCTCGCTGTTTAAGCAGATGAAACGCACGTCTTCCTTATCCTTCTCCGTATAAGGCCTGATGATCATAGTTTATCCCCCCGTTTACGTCTGTAAAGGAAATTTTACCATTTTACCGCGCGAAAATCAATACTTTATTCGGCAGCAGCGAGCGAAATTCGACTTCGTCGAGCTAAATTCGGCTTTGCCGAGCAAAATTCGGCTCTGCCGAGCTAAATTCGACTTCGTCGAGCTAAATTCGGCTTTGCCGAGCAAAATTCGGCTCTGCCGAGCTAAATTCGACTTCGTCGAGCTAAATTCGGCTCTGCCGAGCTAAATTCGACTTCGTCGAGCTAAATTCGGCTCTGCCGAGCTAAATTCGACTTCGTCGAGCTAAATTCGGCTTTGCCGAG
>JAFSXY010000145.1 GCA_017443805.1 Clostridia bacterium
CACGTCTTTGCTCATACCGCATTCGCCGCGTTCAACTGAAGCTCCGCCATATACTCGTACCCCTTCGCCGCGGCGCAGATATCGTCAATGAATATGACGCGCTCTTTGTTGAATTTATAAAAGTTCCTCACAAGGCAGCCGCCTCCGCCGGTGATATACAGCTTCATCATGCCCTCGTCGTAACCGTGTTCCCGAAGCCTGCGGAAAATATCCTCCACATAGCTTGTCACTACAGAACGGATCAGTGTAAAATCGGATTTGGCAATATCCGCATTCCCGTTTTCGAGGATCTCGTCAATCACGGCGTCGGTGAGATTGCGGTGCGTTGTGCGCATAAATGCCTCCCGAATGGCGAGCGTGCACTGATAGGTGCCGAACTGCTCCGTGAACATCTTGCCGGAGAGCGGACTGCCGTTGACGATATACAGAACGTTCATCGTCCCATTGCCGATATCGGCGATCATGTTGACGCCATTCATCTCCGGCGCTTTCTCCGCGATGGCGGCGAAGCCCTGCGGATAGACCTTTACGCCGACGATACGGATTTTATAGTCCTTTTTCCGGTAAGTGAAGCAGATATCCCCCTCACGCAGCAGGTACTTCGCAAAGGCTTCCTTCTGTCCGGTCATCCAGGTCAACGGCAGACCGACGGCAAGAATCACTTCCGCTTCGGTCAGCCCCTCATCGGCAAGTTCCTCTGCGATGCCCGCCAACGTGAAAAGGAAGTATTCTTCGTCGTTCTGCTTTTCGGGGATGAACTCCTTGTGTCCTTCGCCGATCAGATAAAACTTATCTCCGTAGACGAGCATATTCTTCGTGAACAGCGGTTCGGACTCATAGCTCAGTATGCCTGATTTGAAACAATGGTTTGCGGTCTTAATGTTTCCGTAGCCGTGATCCAGACCGATAATCACAGCGTCTTTGAAATGCTTCATGTTTTTCCTTTCTGTCGCTTTCTGCGACGATCATATTTTTGTGTTAAAAGTTGTTATTACGGTTGCTAACCGTAATCCGGGCGGCGCATTTTGCTGACCTCCTTTCTGCCTTTCGGCGAATATTTTGCGATACCAAAAGCTCCTTCTGAAAAAGTGGGGGCAGGTATCAAATAACAGTGAATTGACTTTTACACATATATATGGTATACTCCGAAATGTGGAAAAGGCGGTGAAACGGATGGATCATCAAAAATTCATTATCCCGAAGCTCCCGGCGCAGGGGATTTTATCCTCCGCCCTCCAAACGGAGGACGGCTGGCGCTTTTCTTTCTATGCCGACGATCCTTCAAAAGAATACATGGTGGAGAAAACGAAACAGGACGCCTGCCCGATTTTTTATCAGGCGTTAAAGCTCCTGGACGTCAGCAGTAATGAACCCGTATGCGATTTGCTTTCGGAGGTTTTTGTTTACATCGATTTTACCGGGATCTTCAACCGCAGGGCAACCGGCAAGGTTTTGGAACAACAGCAGAAAGCGGAGTGCATGTTTGGTCCCGAAGGGATCCTCATTGATTTCAGGAAAGGCTTGAATCGTTATCTTGCCTTTGAGCGGTCTGCCAGCATGAGTAGAAACAGCACGCTTTGCTTTGTACGGGAAGATATGTATGAGCCCCTGCGGGAGCGTATCATGCTGGGAATGAAGATCGGCGACTGTCAGCTTTCCAAACTGTACGCATACAATGCTCTGATGCTGACCAGCGGTGAACGGCGCGACATTGATGGATTACTCTCCGAAAAAAGGATCGTTGTGATCAAAAATCCGAAAAGTATCGTCAAGGACGCGCATATCATCACCGTTACGGACGACGGCACCGCCAATACCATGCGAAAATATACCCGTGTGGAGACTACGGCGGATATTGAAGTATTGGAGTTTGACGGCGAGGGACTGGTTTCCAAAGAATTGGCGTTTGCGCTTGATCCAAATGAACAGCATCATTCTTTTCAGATCCGTTTGCCGTATATCAAGGGCGTTGTGCATGAGGTTGATTTCAAAACGCTGTTTGCGGAGTTGAACGTCTCATATATCCGCGATATATGGGGCAAACAGCACGATCCGAAAGACGTGGACATGATCCTGACAAAAAGCATGTTCAAGGGTTTCGGTTGGATGACGGAAAACGGACTGTCATGGGCTGAATATCTGGAACGCTGCCGCAAATACGACCACGCGCTATATATCTCCGGCTGGGATAAACTCGGAGAACAAATCACAACGGAGCTGAATTATCAGTTTTTGAATACGCTAGCCATGACGGAAGATGAATTCCGTCCGCGCGATTTGCCGCTCGGTTGGGACCATTCCCCGAAAGATGATCCCCGGCATTGGGTCACAAAAACCACGGAAGCTGCGTATTACGACTTGATCGCCGACGATACTGGCAGGCAGGCATATTTTTCCGCAATAGCGGATGATGAAGAATTGCTTTTAAACGACAAAAAGCGCCAGCGGGCGAAGCTGGCGCAGATGAATCCATTGTTTTTGGAAGAAAAGATTTACGCAAAAGAACTCGCCGATCAGGCGGAAGCGATTCAAAAGAATTACGGGCTCGGCAAGCTGCTTGTGACCGGTGATAACCGCTATCTTTCTGACGATCTGATGCGGCTGTTAGCGCATTTGGTTAAGGCTGCAATCGGAGAAGGATACGCCTATCGACTGTTGGAAAAGGAG
>JAFSXY010000018.1 GCA_017443805.1 Clostridia bacterium
AAACGGTGGAGCGAAGCTTTGCCGATTCCAAAGAATTGTTCGGACTACGCTATTGCAGAATGCGTGGTCTTTCAAAGGTTGCCGAGCAATGCCTGCTTACCGCAGCCGCTCAGAATATGAAGAAAATCGCTATGTGCTGTGGATAAGGCACATAGCTTTTTTTGCGATATCAATACAATTTCATAAAAAAATAACCCTACGCTTCAAATGAAACATAGGGTTTGTCAGCAGTCTGACGGAAATCTCCGTCAGGAGGTTTCCGTTTTTAAGAGCCTTCTTTTTCGTTCGATCCCGCCAGCGTATCCCGTCAGGCCGCCGTCTGCGCCGATCACGCGGTGACAGGGGATGAAAACGGAGATCGGATTGCGGCCGACGGCGTTTCCCACTGCGCGGGGAGACGTCTTTTTTTCTGTGCCCAGCCGTTTGGCAAGCTCGCCGTATGTAACGGTCGTGCCGTAGGGGATATTTGTGAGCGCCGCCCACACCCGCCTCTGGAACGGCGTGCCTGCGGGACGGAGCGGGAAGGGCTGACTGCCGGGATTTCTGCCGGAAAAATAAACGGCGAGCCACGCCTTCGCCTGCAGCAAAACGGCAGGTTCGTCGTCTGTCTGTGCAGTTTCCCCTGTTATACCCTGCAAAAAGTATTTCTGTCCGTCAAACCAAAGCCCTGTCAGCGCTTCACCGTCGGAGGCAAGCGTAACGCTGCCCAAAGGGGACTGAAAAGATGAAAGGTAGGTCATGTCTTTTTTACCGGATATAATGCGTCCAGATGCGCGTTTCCTGCTCCGGCAAGCCGTAGGCTTCCTTGCCCAGCGCAATGCTTTTCATCAAAAAGGTCATGTTCTGCGCCAGAATACGGACGGTCTGCATGCCCTCCGCGTCCTGTTCCGCTTCGCCTGGCGCGCGGCCGTGCACGCTGTTCCAATAGTTAGAGGACGCTACCGGCATGCCGCTGATGGTGAAATATTTGTTGATCTCGTCAAAGGTCGCGGAACAGCCGCCGCGGCGGGCGATGACCACGCCCGCGCCGACCTTCATACGCTTATCGAAGCGTGTGGACTGGAACAGACGGTCCAGAAAGGCAATGGCGGTGGCGTTGGCGGAGGCGTAGTAGACCGGCGCGCCGACGACCAGACCGTCGCATTGCTCAAACAGCGGCGCAGCTTCGTTCACCGCGTCGTCAAATACGCACCTCCCGGTTTTGGAACAGCCGCCGCAGGCAATGCAGCCGCGGATCGCTTTGTTGCCGATCTGCATCGTTTGGACTGTGACGCTGTTTGCTTCAAATACTTTTTGCATTTCGTTCAGCGCGGCGGCGGTGTTGCCGTTCGCGCGCGGGGACCCGTTGATCAAAAGAACTTTCATAAGCAGCAGACCTTTCTTTTTATATTATTGTATGCTTTTTTCTTTTGTGATATTTTCAGGCTGTTTTTTCTGCGGCAGCGGAATTTCGCTCACGGCCGCGGAACCGATGATCAGAACTGCGCCTATAAGGCCCAAAACTGTCATGTTTTCTCTGAAAACGGCGGCGGAGACGATCATGGCGACGATCGGATCCAGATAGCTGAGCATTGAGACCGTCTGCGCTTTTAAGATGCGGATACTGCCGAAATAGAACGCGTAAAACGCGCCCGTGTAAATAACGCCCGTCAGCAGCAGCAATACAATGAGCTTGAGGTCCGGCTCTACCGTCCGGAACGCGCCGGTAAACATCAGATACGGAAGCAGCGAGCCTGCCGCCGAAAACAGCTGGATCAGCGTGCGCTGATACGTGGTTCCTTCTTTAATTTTTTTGTTCAGAATAACGACCAGCGAATAAAAGACCGCCGCCCCCAAACCGAAAAGGATCCCTTTGGCGTCGTTGGCGGCGCCTGCGGATCTGCCGCCGATCACGCCGGAAACAAAGACCATACCCGTAAGAGAAAGGACGGCGCATACGCTTTTTTTGACGGTGAGCTTTTCCCGGAACACCAGCGGAGAGACAAGCAGAATGATCGTCGGCTGCATGTAATAGCAAAGCGTTGCTTTGGCGATCGTGGTATGGTTGAACGCCTCAAAAAGCAGGATCCAGTTAAGTCCGAGAAACACGCCGTTCAGGATCAGGCCGGCAAACGCTTTCCTGCCGGGCAGTTTTTGCCGCCCCCTGCGAAAAAGCAAAACAAAGAGCAGCAGCGTTACGGCGCCGATGGACGCGCGGAAAAAAGCGAGCAGCTCCGAGGAGAGGGGAATATATCTTCTTACAATGCCGATGGTGCCGATGAGGCAAAGAGATGCAATCAGCATGATGTATGCGCGTTTTTTGTCCATTCCGGTCCTCCTTTCATTTGCTTTTTTGATTGCGCTTCTTTATGTTTCAGCCGGACTTGTCTGAGGCGCCTTGCGTTTTCTCTGAATGCAAAGTGGCAGTATGATCCAGGCAAGCGCTTTCAGCGTGTACAAAATGAGAAAAATAGGTTCCACGGTTATTTCAGCTGCCTCATAGATCAGAAACAGGCCGTTGCCGGAATACGGATCAAGCAGTTCAAACGCGTACGCGCCGATCCTTCCCGCGCCGTGCAGACTGTCCGGATTTTCAATCTGTTCCGGCTCGTATTCCTTCCCGTTGAGAACGAGTACGTTCTTTTCGCTGTCGTAGTAGACTTCGCCTTCATAGTCTTCGTCAAATACGCCTTCTTCCATGTCCGCGACAAATGCAAAGGAATCCACGGTCTGCGGAGAAAACAACTGTCCCTCAAACGATGCGCTGAGAATAAACAGCAGAAACACAAGCGGGATCGCCAGAACGGCTGTGATTTTTTTATAGCGGATCATTCTCAGCAGCCACGCAAGGAAGCAGCTGCCGCCCGTAACGGCTGTGAGCGCCACCGCGATCAGCAGCCATTGGATTCTCTGCGGGAAATAAAACGGGATCCGAAACGCAAGGAACATAAGATAAACGGCGGCAAGAAAAAACGCATAGGAAAGAAAGACGCAGCCTGCGGTAATCAAGACATGCTTTTTCCTGTTCCGGCCGAATTTTATGTAAAGAGGAAATGCGAAAACAGTCACAAACATCATGACGTACAGGATACCGCAGGACAATATTCTTGTATCAACGGAGCGTAAGCTGTTTTCGATAAAATCTGCAAGTCTGGATTCATTATCGTTGTCATTGTGATCGATCTCGATGCCGGCCCCCATCGACGCGTATAAACGGTCGTCATAGGAGATCGTGGCGCTTGTGTCCTCGGACAGATCCAGTTGCGTCAGGTTCAGGTAATCGGCACGCAAATTCCTGATCGCCAGAAAGCTCGCGGCCAGTACGATCACGCAGAACAGAATTCCTGCGGCAATGAGCAGTTTCCCGATGGTTTTTTCATTGATTTTTTTCATAATTTCAAACCACGCGTTTTTTTAACGTTTCAGTGTTTTGTCCATTGTTCTTTTGTTAAAAGATTGACGTGGCCGACGCGTGTTTCACCCATCTGCGGTACAGGGACGCTTTCGCTTGTCCACTGATGTTCAAAACCCAGTTTTTCCTGTACGCGCTTTGATTTTTCGTTGCCGTCGTAGTAGCCGCACCATACGCGCGCAAGGCGCAGGTCTTCAAAAGCGTGGCGGAGTATTTCCCGCGCCGCCTCCGGCATAATGCCGCGGCCCCAATAGGGAACTCCAAGCCAGTAACCGAGCTCCGCCTCGTCGTCCTTCTCTGCAAGGTCGCTATGGTATTTCAGCGCGATACTGCCGACCGGCAGACCGGTTTCTTTCAGTACGATCGCGTATGTTTCCGGTGCGGACAAAATGTCCCGGATAATCTGCCGGGTGTTCTCTTCGCTTGTGTGCGGCTGCCACCCGCAGATTGGTCCTACACGGGGATCTTTTGCGTATTGATAACAGATCGGCGCGTCCGTTTCAGTCCACGGGCGCAGGATCAGACGTTCGGTTTGTAATTGCATATTGTTCTCCTTTGCGCTTCTTTGAATCCAGTTGTCCAGAAACCGCAGCTGTTCTTCCGTGTGGAACCAGTGTTCGCCGTTTTTCCATCACGGTCAGGCGGGCACGGTGTTTGCCGGCAAATGCGCGGATCGTTTCAAAAGACGTTAAACTGTCGTTGCTCCCGTACAGGATATCGGTCGGTACATTCCATTTGACGGGATGGTTTCTGACGTACGACAAATACGTCCACGAAAGATCTTCTCCGAAGTTTGTCGGAACGGTTCCTTTTGCCCGCAGTTCGTCTTCTGTGACGTTTACAGCTTGCATCATGCCGGTTATCAGCTTTTCCATATCGACGACGGGGGAAATGAAATAGGCGTGAGAAATTGCTTCCTCCGCGTTTGCATGCATGGAAAAGTACGCGCCGATGCTGTTGGCGATCAGGATCACGCTCCTATGGCGTTTTTTTAATGCAGTAACAGCATCCCGGATTTCTAGTCCGGTTTCCCACGGGGTAAAGTTTTTGTAATCAAGGCCGCTTACGGCGCAGGACGGGAACAGCGCCTTATAATGCGCCGCTTCCTCCGCGCTGCCGCCCTTTCCGTGGATATATAATACCGCGTTTGTTTCCATTGTCGTCATTATCGGTCAAACAGCTGTCCCGGCAGCTTCAGTTTTTCCTTGTGCGGAAATGTTTTGTCAAACGCCGCAACGTCGGCGTCGTCCGCATAATACCCTTGCGGCGTCTGATAAATACCGGTGACGCCGTCCAGATATCCCGGAATGAGTTCTCTGCAGAGAAAGAACGAATCGTCTTCGCCTGCAGGCAGGTCGTGATAACGTATCCCGAAGTTTCTTGCGAAGGTAAAGCCGCTTTTGCCGTAAAAGCCGATGTTGCCTTCAAACAAAACCGCGCCGAAGCCCAGCGCAGCTGCTTTCTCCAAAGAGTAATCCAGCAGCGCTTTCCCGTAGCCCTTTCGTTTGAGTTCCGGCGTAATGCAGATCGGTCCCATGGTCAGGACCGGGATCGCGCGGCCGTCGTCGGCGTTGATCACGGTCTTCATAAATATGTTTTGCCCGATCAGTCTGCCGTTTTGTTCCATAACAAAATCCAGTTCCTTTATAAAAGCCGGGTCGTTCCGGAGCGCGTGGATCACGTAATGCTCGCTGCAGCCCGGGCGGTAGACGTTCCAGAACGACTCTCTGATCAGATTTTCCACCGCGCCGAAGTCCTCGGTTCTTTCCTGTCGGATGATAAAATCGTTTGTATTCATCGGTTGTCCTCAGTTTCTTCTTTTTTCTCCCGCAGCAGCAAATCACTGCGGACGGGAAAGGTAAAATAGGTGTTTTTATAAGGCTCGTTTTCAAGCGTAAAGTGCCACCACTCCTCCGGAACCGGCTGAAAGCCGTGCCTGCGCATCGTTTCGCGTAAGAGCATGCGGTTTGCATACTGTTCTTCCGTGATCTCCTTGCAGTCCGGGTGGCTCAGCGCGCCGAAAAAATCAAATCCGCCGCCCATATCGACTTCTTTCCCCTTTTGCATATCAAAGAGCGTCAGATCGACGGTGCTGCCGCGGCTGTGCCCGGACAGCCGGGCAATGTAGCCCTGCCGGAAAAGCTCTTCTTTTTCCAAATCGGGATAAAAGAATGCCTTCATTTTCGTATCGGCGGGATCAAGCGCCCAGTTCAAAAAATCCGTAACGGCTGTTTGCGGACGGTAGGCGTCGAATATTTTAAGCCTGTATCCCTTTGCGGACAGTTCGTCGTCGGCCGCTTTCAAAGCGGCGGCGGCTTTCTTTGTCAGAAAGGCAAGCGGTTCTTCGTATCCGCTGATCCGCCTACCCACAAAATTATAAGTCGCGTAGTAGCGGATCTCTAAAATGACGTCGGGAACCGCTTCGCTTAAAAGGACAAAATCCGAAGCGTCGTCCGAAAAGAGAACGCCGTCTTTTTCGGCCGTTTTCGCAGCCGTTTCGTTTTCTGTGTTGTACATGTTTTTCCTCTGTTTACGGTTCTGAACAGGTTTTTCGTAAAATCGCGATCCTCTTCGGATATTCAGCCCTGCAACAAAAGAACAAGAGCCGGAATTACATTCTCTTCGTCGCCGGGTTTTCCGAGCTGCCGCATCAAACTGCCCGGAACGGTAAGGATATTTTCGGAAAGCGATACCGTCCCGGTAACATCCTGCGCGCTGTCCGAAAGAAAATTCTGCGCGTAAACGGTTTTGCCCTCGACGTGCTCGCCGAATTCGACCGATAGGGAGTCAAATTCTCCGAACAGACCTACGGGAACAGACGCCGAACCGCCCTTCACGTATATTTCCGCGCGCGGCGTAACGTCGATTTTTTCACCGAAGGTCCTCGGCGTGACGGCAACACACAGCGCTCCGTTTTCGGGATTGATCGAGCATACAACATAGGGCTTTTCACCGGCGGCTCTTATCTGAGGCAGCGGCATGTTTCTGGAAACCGACAGGGGAGCGGTAACATAGTAATCGCCCTCCGGCAGATCGGGCCAGAGATTTTTCGCCCTTTTCGGGCAGTGCCATACATCCTTCAGCCTTTCATCCGAAATATGAAGCTCGCCCGCATTTGCAGGGAACGCAGGCGCGATCCGCTGCCAGATGACCGCGCATGCACTTTCATAAACAGGCCGTGGCGGCAGTGAAATGGATTTGAGTTTTTTTTCAAGATCATGGCGCATCACGCCGACAGCGCATCCGAGCGCCGCGCCGATAAGCCCTGTGTCCTCAATGTTGAGTACGGCGCACCTGCCTTCTGTTTTTTGCGCCTCCGCAAGGCAGATTGCCGCGCGGTCAATGGTTGAGGCGTATTTCAGCTCGTGAACGACGTCGTAGGTCCGCAGATAATCGCTGACCGTATAGACTTTGTGCAGATAGTTTTTGACTGCTTCGGGCACATCGTGGCCCGTTTCCTCCGATTCCAGCAGAGGCCTGCCAACAAAGCCATGCTCCACGGCAAGAGCGGGGGCGTATTTTCTCGCGCACGCGGTCATCATTCTGCAGTAATCCGCATCGCCCTGATGCTTGCCCCAATCCGCTTTCCAATATAAGATCCCGGCTTCACCGCACCATTTTGCCCTTTCTTCCCAATAAGCTCTCTCCTCCTGCGGAGAAAGCGAAATCTCTTTTCCGCCGATCACAGAAGGCGTCTGTGTGGGGACCCACAGACCGAGGCCGCGGTACCCCAGGGCACGGACTCTGTCCGACAGCTCTTTTAACCTTTGAACCGGGTCAAGGCCGCGCAGTGACGGAAACCGCTCAGGGTCTGCCTCCAGCGTGCCGAAAAGTCTTGTGTCCGTTGTCCCGAAAGGAACGTCCCAGCCGTCGTCAAGAACCACCGTAAGGTCGCTTCTTACGGCGTCAAAGCTGTTGAGAAGTCCGTTTTCGCCGAAAATAAATTCTTCGCACATCGCGTCGCGGCACGGCACTTTTTCTGCCATGGGATTTCTTTCTCGCATTTCATTGCTCTGTGAATCCCACGTACAGAAATAGTTTCCGGTTATTCTTTTCTTTTCGGGTATAATGTTCATGATTACCTCCGCATGATCCCGATTTGTTGCAATGATATCTCCGCAGCAGATACTTTATTATCTCCCTAAATCCCGATTTGTTCAATGGAAAAGCAGCGAGGGAATCTTTGTCCTTTTAAAGTGCATCCTTCGGGCAATTCTTTACACATTCCATGCACAAAATACATTCCGTCCCGTTCTTTCGTTTCCTTGAATTATCGGTCACATCCACGTCCATAGGACATACGCGTTTGCATTTGCCGCAGGAGATACACTTGGTTGTATCACATTTTACTCGCAACAGAGAGAAATAACTCATGGGCTTCAGGAAAACGGTTATCGGGCAAATATACTTACAAAAAGCTCTGTTATCCTTAAATGCGAAAGCAAGAGCAATGCCTGTGCCATAGTATGCCAGATTTCCAATGATGAAAGCCCAGAACATGATTCGCTCGATGCTGCCTGCTTTTGCGAGGAATAACACTGCAACAAAAACCAGCGAAACAGCAAAAGTAAGATATCTTATCCATCCGATGCTTCTTCTCGGAAACTTCGGTACCTTGTAAGGCAGAAAATCCAAAACCATTGCAGTCCAGCAGGCATATCCACACCATCCACGGCCAAACACAAGCGGTCCGAATATTTTTGCAACAGCATAATGGATCGTTGCAGCCTCAAAAACGCCTGTGAACAGATAGTACCAGAAGCCCTCGATTTGCATATTCTCGTTGCAAATCAATCCAAGATAAATAAGCATATACACACCAACAAGAAGCTGTACGATCCGTCGGGCGTGTTTGTGCTTCCTGATAAACAGGAAAACACCAAGCGATACGGAAAGTCCGATGTAGCTGAAATTGAAGAGGTAAAAGACGTTGCCCTTTGTCAGCCACAACGTAATTGCCACAGCTTCAAATATGACGAGCATAAAAAGCGATGCGAAATATTTTTTCAGCACTTTCATAAAATAACACTTCTTATTGTTCCTTTTTTACGTACTTGATCCGAATATCATACCCCGGCTTGTCGAGCATCTCCACGAAGGTCTTGTTTACGACGCCGTCCTGCCTGTTTATTTGTTCCGCGTCATCAATGTTACCGTCTCGACATGGCTTGTTCGCGGAAACATGTCAAAGGGCGCAACGATCTGCACCGTATAGCCGCGCGCGGTCAGTACGGCGCAGTCGCGGGCAAGGGTGGCGGGGTCGCAGGAGATATAAACGATCCGCTCCGGCGCCATATCGCTTACGGTCTGTAAAAGTGTTTCGTCACAGCCTTTGCGCGGCGGATCGAGGATCACCGTATCGGGGGCAATGTCGCGTTTTTGCAGCGCAAGCGCTGCCGCGGCGGCGTCCGCGCAGAGAAATTCTGTGTTTTGCATCCCGTTGAGTTGGGCGTTGATTTTTGCGTCTTTAACTGCGTCCTTTACGATCTCCACGCCGATGAGACGCTCAACTTTGTCCGCCATCGTAAGACCGATGGTGCCCGTGCCGCAGTACAGATCTACAAGTGTTTTCGTGTTCGGCGTCAGGGCAAAGGCGGCGGCGGTTTTATAAAGCTGCTCTGCCTGATCGTGATTGACCTGATAAAAGGAGAGGGAAGAAATGCGGAACCGTTTGCCGCAGAGGATATCCTCGATGTATCCCGTTCCGTAAAGTACACGGTTTGTTTCTCCCAACACTACGTTCGTGTCTTCCGTGTTCGTATTGAGCAGTACTGTCTTAACGTTTTCATCCGTTTTCAGCAATGCGTCGACCAGCGCCTGTTCCTTAAAAATGCGGTCGCCGTTGATCACCAGACAAACCATCATCTCGCCGGTGGCAAAGCCGCGCCGCAGATAGATATGGCGCAGAAGCCCTTTGCCGGTCGTCTCGTCATAAACGGGGATTTTATATTTTTCTGCCCAGCGCGCGACGGTTTGAATGATCGGCGCGAATACAGGCGGCTGCAGACGGCAGCTTTTGCAGTCGATCACGCGGTGTGAAAACGGCGCGTAAAAACCCGCGTGCAGGCGGCCGTTCACGCTTTCCACCGGATATTGCGCTTTGTTGCGGTAGCCGTCCGCCTGCGGCGACGGAACGATGGGCTGCAATGAAACGTTCAGATGCCCGATGCGCGTAAAAGCGTCAAGCACGCGCTGTTCCTTTATCCGCAGCTCGGCGTCGTAGCTGATATGCCGGAATACGCAGCCCCCGCAGCGGGGAAAAACCGGACAGTCCGGTTGGATCCTGTCCGGTGAAGCTTTTAAAACGTGCAGCAGTTTCCCGACTGCGTAATTGCTTTTGGCCTTGATGATAAGGCATTCCACGGCGTCGCCCGCGGCTGCGCCGGCAACGAAAACCGCCTGTCCGTTATGGTGTCCTACGCCGCTGCCCTCGCTGGAACAGCCGGTGACCTGCAGCGTGACGACGTCATTTTTTTTCAGATGCGTATTTGTGTTCATAAGGTCTTTGTCAAGGCCTTCAAATAAGCCTTAAAGTCTTCGCCGATCTCGGGA
>JAFSXY010000146.1 GCA_017443805.1 Clostridia bacterium
GAGGGCGGCGGCCTCGGCGCGCTGCGCCGGGCTGTGGAAAACGCCGGCGGGACCATGACGGTGGAAACGCGCGACGCGTTTGTTTTGACCGTGACGCTGCCGGAATAAAAAAGGAGGGTTTTCATGCGGGTACTGATCGTGGACGACTCCAGGCAGTCGCGCTTTTATATGCAGAGCATCATTGCGGAAAACAGCGCCGCTTTTCAGTTGGTCGCCGCCATTGAGAGCGCGGCGAACGCCGAAATGTACTGTGTGCGCGGGCTTGTGGACATGATTTTGATGGACGTTTGCACCGCCGACAACGCCAGCGGCCTGGCTGCCGCCGAAAAGATCAAACGGCGTTTTCCGGAGATCGCCGTTATCATGGTGACCTCCATGCCGGAGCATTCTTTTATAAAAAAAGCGCGCGAGGCGGGCTGCGAGGGCTTTTGGTACAAGGAATACGGCGACACGGAGCTGTCGGAGGTCATGGCGCGCGTGGCGGCGGGGGAGACGGTATATCCCGCTTCGTCGCCCGCCGTGCGGATCGGCATTGCTTCGTCCGGGGAATTCTCCGACCGGGAATACGAAATTATCCGCCTTTTGTCGGAGGGCTGCTCTCGGCAGGAGGTGGCGGATAAGCTCTTTATCTCTCCCCGGACCGTCCGTTTTTATATCGAAGAAATGAAAAGCAAAACGGGCTATACGGACACCATGCGCATGGTCTCGGACTTTATAGAGAACAAGCTTATCATCAATAATATAAAATAAATGTCGAAACTGCCAAAAATGGCAGTGCAAACGGCAGATGGTTATGTTATACTGTTTAATAGGAGACCGTATGCCGTTTTTTATATGACAGGGAACCGCTTGTTTTCTGTCATATAAAAGGAGCTTAACAGGAGGGAATTATGAAACGCCGTGTTTTTTGTCTGCTGCTTTCACTGCTGCTTGTGCTCTGCACGGCTTGTGCCTGCCGTAAAAGCGGCGGCGGAGAAGAGGATCCCCCGCAGACCGCCGAAACGGTCGGCTTCGACAAAAGCCGGGATGGATCCGGCAGAGCAGACGGCAGCTTTACTTTCTCCGAAGAGGCGGAAAACGCGCTCAACAGCGTCCGGCAAGCGGTTTTTGACGCCGGCTGTATAGCGGGCGTGCGCGCGCTCGGCGGCGTGGACAAAAGCGGCGGCCCCGTAACGCAGGACACACAGTATCTTACCGGTCTTTTTGCGTCGTACGGTTTGGACGCCGATTGGCCGTTTGTTGTTGAACTGCCCTCGTCGCAGATGGTGGAAACCGATCTGGGACAGGAAATGTATGTGATCGTTCCTGTCAGCGACGCCTGCACCGTCAGCGTCAACAAATGGATCTGCAACGAAGAAAACGGCTATGTCGGCGAGCCGGGCGAGGTGCTGTACCGCTGTGAGACCGGCACGCCGATCCTGCTTGTCTCCAACTACAGCGACGTGTTCCCCGACGTGAACGTGACGGTGGTCGGCAACGGCATGACGGCGTCCTTTGAACCGCGGCTCAGCCTGATGGACGGCAGCCTGACGCTCCCCTCCGACGAGCCTGTGACAGACTTAACGCCCTACGAGCCGGAAACGGACGGCGCCGGGCCGGATAATATCTGGGATCAGCTTTACGGCGGACAGCTGGAGATCATCGAAAACAGCGTCGGCACGTGGCGGGTGCCGGAAAACGAGCGGGAAAACGTGCCCGTTTATACGGTAACGGATCTGGACGACAACGGCAGGCTGGAGCTGATCTCCACCTGCTCTCACGGTACGGGGCAGTATTCTACGTCAAAAATATATGAGATCACCGAAGATCATAACGCGCTGGTCCCGTGTCAATACGGGCCGTCGACCATGTCCTCCGAGCCGGAGCTCGGCACGATGTCGTGGGCGTATTATTACGACGGCAGCGGTTCCAGGGCATATATCGTCAACGATTTTCTGCGCGAGGGATACGATCTGAGCCACACCTATAAATATGCCATGTGGTTTGCAGGCGGCGAGGCGTGGGTAAAGCTGCTCGGGTACGTGGATATGTACGCCGGTGCGGATGAAAACGGCGAATTGGATCTGCAGTATGATTATTTCGACGCAGAAGACCGTCCGATCACCGCCATGGAGTACGACGATATCGCGGACACGTTTTTCAACGCCCCGGCGCCGTCCTTTATTCAGCTGTACTGGTTCGATCCGGACGACGGCGAGCCGTTGGCCCAAAAACTGCAGCTTGCGGTCTCGACCTTTTACAGGTCCCTGCCGAACGGATAATATCGGATTTGTTTTACTTCGGTAAAATGATCATAAAAAAGCACTATAAAACGGAAGGAGTTTTCCAATATGGGTCTTATCAAAGCTGCCATCGGCGCTGCCGGCGGCGTACTGGCCGATCAGTGGAAAGAATTTTTCTACTGTGAAGCGCTCGACAAAAACACCCTGATGGTCAAGGGGCAAAAGCGGACGACGAGCCGCACCACCAACACCAGAGGCAACGACAACATCATTTCCAACGGTTCCGGCATTGCCGTGGCCGACGGTCAGTGCATGCTGATCGTGGAACAGGGCAGAGTGGTGGAGGTCTGCGCGGAGCCCGGCGAATTCACGTGGGATTCCTCCACGGAGCCCAGCATCTTTGCGGGCAAGCTCGGCGAGAGCATTGTCAACAGCTTCAAGGTGCTCGGCCGCAGGATCGCCTACGGCGGCGACACCGCAAAGGATCAGCGCGTATACTACATCAACACCAAAGAGATCATGGACAACAAGTTCGGCACTCCCACGCCCATCCTTTTCCGTGTGGTGGACAGCAAGATCGGTCTGGATATGGAGACCGAGATCCGCTGCAACGGCGTTTATTCCTATAAGATCGCCGATCCGATCGTGTTCTATACCAAGATCTGTGCAAACGTTTCGGAGTCCTTCAAAAGAGAAGAGATCGACGCGCAGCTGAAAACCGAGTTCGTGGATGCGCTTTCACCCGCGTTCGGCGCGCTGGCAGGTCTGGAGCTGCGTCCCTCGCAGATCCCCTCACATACGCAGGAGCTGCGTGACGACGTCAACGAGGCGCTGCGCAACAAGTGGCTGGAGGACAGAGGCCTGACCGTCGTCTCCATCGCCATGAACCCCGTTTCCATCAACGAAGAAGACGCCGCTTACCTTAAGCGCTATCAGCGTGCCGCGGCCGTGGACAACCGTCCCGGCATGGGCGCCGCCGCGTTCCTGGAGCAGAGCGCGGAAGGCATCAAGGGCGCTGCAAACAATCCCAACGGCGCCATGGGCGGCTTTGTCGGCATGGGCATGGGCATGAACGCCATCGGCGGCATGACCGGTGGCGTGGGCAACCTGTTCGGCGCAATGGGCCAGAACAACAACCAGCCCCCGCAGCCTCCCGTACAGCCTGCGCCTCCCGCCGGAAACGCGCCCGCGGCGGATACCTGGACCTGCCCGAAATGCGGCGCTGCCGCCACCGGCAAGTTCTGTCCGGAATGCGGCGCGAAGAAGCCGGAACCGCAGGTCGCGGGCGGCTGGACCTGCCCGAAATGCGGCGCTGCCGCCACCGGTAATTTCTGTCCGGAATGCGGCGCCCCCAAACCCGTAGAGGAAGCGGGCTGGACCTGCAGCTGCGGCGCGGTGAACAAGGGCAAATTCTGCGCCAATTGCGGCGCCAAAAAGCCTGCCGGCGCACCGCTTTACCGCTGCGACAAGTGCGGCTGGGAGCCGGAAGATCCCAAAAATCCGCCTAAATTCTGCCCGGAGTGCGGCGACCCCTTTGACGACAACGACATTCAGTAAAAGGAGAAATTACGATGGGAATGTTCGATAAAAAATTCTGCGATATCTGCGGTGAGAAGATCGGCCTTCTCGGCAATCGCAAGCTGGAGGACGGCAACCTTTGCAAGGATTGCGCTTCCAAGCTTTCGCCGTTTTTCAGCGAGCGCCGTTCCTCTACGGTAGAGGAGATCAAACAGCAGCTTGCCTACCGTGAGCAGAACGCGCAGCAGCTTTCCTCTCTGCATCCCACGCGTGTGATCGGCAGAAGCATGAAGATCTATCTGGACGACAATGCGCGTAAATTTGTCGTGACCCGCGCCTCCGACTGGCGCAAGGCGAACCCCGACCTGATCGACTTTTCGCAGGTACTTTCCTGTGAGATCAAGATCGACGAGGACAGGGACGAGATCTATCAGGAGACTGCCGACGGCAGAAGAGTCAGCTATTCTCCCCCCAGATATGAATACGAGTACGCCTTCAACGTCAATCTGTCCGTAAACGCGCAGTGGTTCTCCGAGATCAGCTTTGAGCTCAGCGAGGGCAACCGCCCCGACAGCCCCTATACGGAGCTGTACCGTGAATATCAGCAGCAGGCGGAGCAGATCCGCGCGACCTTCGGCGGCATGACCACCGGGGGCGCCGCGGCAGGCGGTTTCGCCGGCGCAGGCGTCAACCAGGGTTATGCGGGCAACGGCTTTGCCGGCGCCGCGGCAGCCGGATTTGCGGCCGCGGCAGGCGCAGCGATGAACAACGGCTTCCAGCCCGGTATGCAGCAGCCCGCCTACGGCCAGCAGCCCGCCTACGGCCAGCAGCCCGCCTACGGCCAGCAGCC
>JAFSXY010000147.1 GCA_017443805.1 Clostridia bacterium
AGCGCGTGGCGTCGGCCGTATCGTATTCCGCCGCCCCGGCGGTCACGGCAAGGCCTGTCATCGCGAACAGCATCACCAGCACGGTGACGGCTGCAACAAATCTGTTGGTCATTTTCGTTTTCATGGTCGTTTCTCCTTTTTTCTTTGTTAAGACCATCTTATCCCGGGAAGTTAAAATGAAGTTAAAATCGGTTCCCTTTGCAGACAAAATTTCACTCCATAAGCTCCTCTCCGGCCAGCGCGTTGACAAGACTGGATTTGCCAACGCCGGACGACCCGAGGAACACAGCCGTTTTTCCCGGCGTCATCAATGCTGCAAGGTCGACGAGTCCCGTCCCGTTCTTCGCGCTGACAATATACACGGGGGCGCCTGCTGCCGTATCTTCCGCAGCCCGGAGATATGACGCATACTCCCGGACAAGGTCCGCTTTTGTCAGCACCACAACGGGAACGGCGCCGGATTGCCGGGCAAGCGTCAAATACCGCTCCAGGCGCCTGGTATTGAAATTCTGATTGAACGACTGCATGATAAACACATTGTCAAAATTGGCCGCCACCGCCTGTTCTCCCCTGTCCGACGCAGGATCCCTGCGGCTGAAAAACGTGCGGCGCGGCAGCGTTTTCACGATCCGGCTGTCGCCGCCGGGGTTATGGCGGATCAGCACAAAATCACCGACGGTGGGAAACTCCTCAAAACCGCCGTAATATTCTTTTGTTTTCAGTCTTCCGTAGGTTTCCCCGTATTCGCACACCAATGCATAACGATCCTTATGCACGGCCGTGACCCTTGCCGGGCTCCCCTGCGCATTTTCCGGCAGCAGATCCGGCGTAAAACCGTATTTCCTTAAATCCAATTTTACATTCTCCTTTTGTATGGAAAAAACTTCGTTTTTTCTGTTTCTTAAATTCGGCGATTTCTCTTTCAGAGAAACCAAAAAAAGCGCTCCCGTTTCCGAGAACACTTTTGATTTGTCGTATGATAGTCAACCCAAGCTGCGAGAGAGAATAGGCAAACGACAGATATTCCCGGACCGTACCGTTATGGACTTCATATCGTTCACCTGCCTTTCATAGTCAGTATAGGCCATACGCCGGCATTTGTCAAGGAAAACCGTACCATGTTTATCCGGCCGCAATACGGGTCTGCGACTCTGCAGATCGATCAGACAAAAAATCAAAAGACTATTCCGATTTTACAGCCGCTCTGTCCTCCTGCGACAGGCGGATGAAGATCGCTGCGGTCCAGCCCTGCTCATCGCAGCCGAGCCCCTCGCCGGTGGCGGAGTCAAACAGCTCGTGCAAAACGCCGTCTTCCAGCATGATCCGGTACAGCCGCCGCGCCGCTTCCTCTCTTTCGGCTGAATAGCCGTGCTTTTCCAGCGTTTCCAGCATCAGCCATGCCACAGGCATCCAAGTGGGCCCGCGCCACCATTGCGCCGGCTCATATGCCGGTTCGCAGTAAGCCACGCACGGAAAAGGCACCTTGCCGAAGAAATATTTTTCGTTCAGCAGATAGTCTTCGATCATCGCCTTTATGCGCGCTTCCGGCAGCGGCACGCCCGCCCACAACGGGATCAGCGAAGAGAGCGTAACCATTGTCGCGCGCACCCCTGTCGCAGGGTCCGCGTCAAAAAACAGATTTCTATCTTCATCGTACAAATACTTTACCATACGCGCGGCAAAAAGATCGGCGCGATTTTCCCAGTCCGCCGCGCCGTCGCCGTCGCCGGCCAGACGGCAGAAATACGCCGTGGCGCGCATCTGCTCCAGCAGATAGCTGTTCATATCCACCGCCAGCACAGGTCCGTTATCAAACCGGGGCGAGTCGTCCTGTCCCGTTTCCAGACCGTCCGGGCAGCAGATCAGACCGTATTCCGTGATGCGCTGCGTCAGCCACCACATGTTATTCTTCGCCAGAACCGAAGCCATCGTGCGGATAAAATCCGCGCCGGCCTTCTGCTCGCCAACGCGCGCAACGTAGCGTTCGGCGGCCCAACCGAGCAGCGCCGGCTGCGCATAGTGGGGCCTTGTCCAGGTGGAGCATAAAAACTGCGGGATCTTACCGTCCGGACGGATGGAATACGCCAGCTGCAGCAGCGTATCCGCCGCAATTTTTTCACTCATCAGCTCATACGCCAGGTTTTGAAACGCGCTGTCCCACAGATAATGCGTGGGGTAGCCGCCCCGGCTCGGAAAAGCGGAAACACAGCGCGACAAATTGCCGGGCGCCTTTGTTAAATTCATCAGCAGACCGGAAACCGCGGTCAAAAACGTCCGTCGCGCGCCGGGATCCGCAGGCATACGCCGCAGCCCGCCGGCGCAGTCCTCCGCCCAGCGTCGCATGGCGCTTTTTGCTCCGTCAAGGTGGGCAGGCGCCGCAAAAAGCGTTTTTTGCACACGTTGTACGGAAATATCCAACACCGCAAAGGCAGCGGCAAAATACAGCCTGCCGTTTTTATCCGGCAAAATCACGGCGCCGCCGCCGTCCTCCCGCAGCGTACCCGCCGTTACCCTGACGCCGCAGAGCACCGGCACATATGTATCCGGATCGCGGTCGTCTCCGTTTTTTGAATAGCCTTGATACAAAAGCATATCCCCTGCAGAAAACGCCTTCCAGCTCTGCTGCATTCCACAGGCGCCGCTGTCGAAGAGCCGTACGGGAGAGGCGTTCACCGCACCCAGCACAAAAGCGTCCGTATCATAATAGCACAGTTCGTACGTACCGCTGCCGTCGGCAAACGCGGCGGAAAGGAATGTGGCATTTGCCTTACACGGCGCGGCAAAAGAAAACAGCGGCGAAAACACCGTCCGTGTTCTCCGGTTATAGTGCAGCAGCAGCTCCGGCCCGGCGGTCTGCGCGTCAAAGCACAGCCCGAAGTTGGAATAAATGGGGCTCAGAGATCTGTCCGGGACTTTATGGAAGGTTTCAAGAGATAAAAGCGCGTCGATGCGTTTCATGGGAGGCCTTCCTTTTTTTATTCATCATTTTTCCTTATAATAGAGCATGCAGTGGCAAAAGCCCTCAAAATTTTCATCGGCGATCTGTTCGCGGAATTCCCGGCACATGCATTTATAATCCTCTGTGCGTTCCCTGCGGCAGGGACAGTAGCCGCCGGTCTGTTTGAGCCCCTCCTTTACCGTATCAACGATCTCTTTGTTCGGATTAAGCGTGATCTTCATATTCGTCTTTCCTTCCTTGATCCATCAATCTGAAATGTCTATATCCGGTACGATCTGAATTTGGTAGTCCGGATAGAGCGCCCGGATCTCGCCGTTCAGGAGCTCTATCGCTTCTTTTCTTTCTACGTCAAAGCTGACGACCACGTCGAAACGAATGGTTTTCCTTTCGATATCCGCGTAAAAGCCGTGCATCTGCAGCGCCCAGTCATGGGACAGAACCGTTTTGCGAATCGCGTTGCGCATCTGCGCCGCCTCGTTGTCCGACGTGTTGAACGAATATACGCCGATGCCGGTCAAAATCACGCCCGTTTGTTGGAAAACGCGCGTCTGGATGCGACGGGTGATCCGGTCCACCTCGTCCACGCTCAGCCGGTCCGGCAGTTCGATATGCACTGACCCGTAATATTTGTTCGGCCCGTAGTTGAAAAGCGTCACATCGTACACGCCGCGCACGGCCTCTTCCTCGCAGATGATCCGTTTCAGTTCTCTGCCTGTCTCGGGGTCCTCGCGCTTGCCGATGATGTCGTTCAGCGTTTCGATCATCATTTCAATTCCCGCCTTGATGATAAAGCCGGCGATCAAAACGCCCACATACGCTTCCAGCGAGATTCCCCAGATCAGAAATACGACTGCAGAAGCCAGTACCGAGGCGGAAAGGACCGCGTCAAACAGCGCGTCCGAACCGGAGGCCTCCAACGCGCCGGAATTGACCTTTTGGCCCTGCCGCTTTACGAACAGACCGAGGACAAGCTTCACAACAATGGCGACGGAAATGATAATGAGCGTAACAGCGCCGTATTCAGCCTCTTCCGGCGTAATGATCTTTTTGACGGACTCCACCAGCGACGTAATACCGGCGTACAGCACAAGGGCGGCAACGATCATGGAGCTCAGATACTCGATCCTGCCGTAACCCAGCGGATGTTTTTTGTCCGGCTGTTTCGCACCGAGCTTTGCACCGATGATGGTCACGACGGACGAGAGCGCGTCGGACAGATTGTTGACCGCGTCAAGGACCACGGCGATCGAATGGGACATAAGACCGACAAACGCCTTGAACGCCACAAGAAACAAATTCGTCACGATGCCGACCACGCTGGTCTTCACAATGGTTTTTTCTCTGTCCGCCTCCAGCGCGGCCAGATTCTTTTCCTGTTCTTGCATTGCAGCTCCTCTTTGTTTCTTTCAGCCGAGCGCCGCTTCCACGGCGGAGCGGACCTCGTCCATATCCGCAGTGGGTTCAAAACGGGTAACGACCTTGCCCTCGCGGTCAATAAGGAACTTGGTAAAGTTCCATTTGATATATGCTTTGTCGCCGTATTTTTTATTGTTCAGATCTGCAAACTTATTCAGCGCCGCGTTTTTCAATCCTTTGCCGAACCCGGCGAAGGGTTTTTCCGTCGCCAGAAATGCAAAGAGCGGGTCGGCGGTCTCGCCGTTTACGTCGATCTTGGCAAACTGCGGGAAATCCGCGCCGAACTTCAACGTGCAGAAGGAATGGATCTCGTCCGCGTCGCCGGGCGCCTGATTGGCGAACTGGTTGCAGGGAAAATCAAGGATCTCAAAGCCCTTGTCCCTCAGGTCCCTGTACATGGCCTCCAGCGGCTCGTAGTGGGGCGTAAAGCCGCAGCCCGTGGCGGTATTTACGATCAGCAGCAATTTGCCGCTGTAATCGGAAAGCGAAACCTCGTTCCCCATTCTGTCCTTGACCGTAAAATCATAAACCGTTTTCATGTGATAATGCCTCCTGTTTTTTTTATTGTTTAACTGTTGGATTTTTCGCATAAAACATGTGCAGCTCCCGCGCTTTTTCCATCGGCGTTTCAACGCAGGTGCCGTTTTCAACAGCACGTCCCCTGTGCTGCAAAATACATCGTTCTCCCTTACGCGGTAAGAAACGCCCTGGCAAAATCGGCGGCTGCCTGAAGATCCTCCGCGTTCGGTCTGCCTTTGTGTACGCCTTTGAACTCGCCGCGGCAGTGGAACTCTCTTGTGTCCATCGGGATGCCGACCCGGTCCGCCTCCGCCTTTACCTTTTTGTAGGTGGAGTTGAGCATGGCGGCAGAACCGAAATTGACGATTTTGCCCACCGTATCCTTATCAAGCGACAGCACAAATCTTCTGACCTCCGGATCGATGCTGAATGCGTAATAGGAATTGCCCAGAAACAGGATATCGACGGGTTCCGTAACGGGCACGTCGATGGGCAGCGCCTCCACGCCGAGCGCCCCTGCGACTGCTTCCGCCAGCCGTTTGGTGTTGCCCGTTTTTGTAAAGTATCTCACGGCGTATGTCATCTTTTTTTCCTCCGTTGGTTATTTTGTGTCTGCATTATTTAATAATTCATACAAAAGGGTGTAAAGCGCCCGCGCTTTTTCCGGCGGCAGGTCGACGCAGTTCGCCGCTTTTAACGGCACGTCTTTGGCCTGCAGCTGCAGGTCCCTGCCTTTGTCCGTCAGCGTGATCACCACCACGCGCTCGTCCTCTTTGCTGCGCAAGCGTTCAATATATCCAGCCTGCTGCAGTTTTTTCAGCAGCGGAGAAAGCGTGCCGTTATCCAGCATCAGCTTTTCGCAGATCTCTCCCACGGG
>JAFSXY010000148.1 GCA_017443805.1 Clostridia bacterium
CATTTTCAATTGATATGTGTTAAAATACTCCTGTGATATCTTTTTCATTTGCAAGTAAATTATATCACAAAAAAGACTGCATTCCCACTGTAAAGTGAGTTTGCAGTCTGCTTTTTTAGGGACTTTTTTTACAGCTCCCTTCATTTTTTTGTATCCGCAATATAAATATGATGTTATCGTTTGTTTACTAAATGTGTTATGATCACATTTTATACTTCCGGTTCGTTTTCCGCCTGTATATCCGCCTGCGGCGCATGCTGGTATTTTTCCGCCTGCTTGGAGAACATGGTATAATACTTACCCTTTCGCGCCATCAATTCATCGTGGCTGCCGCTTTCGATTATTTTCCCGTCTTCCATATAATGAATGACGTCAAAGTCCCGGACGGTGGAAAGCCGGTGGGCGATCATCACGGTAGTGGTCTTATACATCATGGTGGAGATGGTCTCCATCAGCTGCGCCTCCGCCAGCGGATCCAGTGAGGCGGACGGTTCATCTAAGATCAGCAGGCCGAATTCCCCGAAAAAGAGCCGCGTCAACGCCAAACGCTGTGCCTCACCGCCGGAGAGCACGATGCCGTCCTCGGTAAATTCCCGCGACAGCATTTTGCCGAGGTCGTAGTCCGCCTGCTCCAATATCTGCTCCAGCTTCATCTTTTTCAAAAGCGAAACCAGGTCCTCGTCCGACGCGTCGTGGTAGACCGTCAGCGTTTCCCGCAGGCTCATCGCAAGGATCCTGACGTCCTGGAACGCAACGCCGATGTGCTTGCGCAGGGCGTGGATATCGTATTCCTTAATATTTCTGCCGTTGATCAGCACTTCGCCCTCGTTTGTATCATACAAACGGATCAAAAGCTTCAAAAGCGAAGATTTGCCCGCGCCGTTTTCGCCGACGATGGCAACACGCTTCCCTTTTTCCACCTTCAGGTTCAGGTGATCGAACAGCGGCTCGCAGCCCGCATAGCCGAACGTAACGTCTTTGACCTGCAGAGAATACTGCCCGTCGTCCGGCGCGGCACCGTCCTCGCGGATCGGCTCGATCAGGGACTCCGCCTTAAAGAATTCAAGGATCTTCGTACCGTGCAGGGAGGTCTGCAGCAGCTCGTTAAAGCAAAAAACGATACTGCCCAAATTCGACGCGATGGAGGTACACGCGATCGACAAGGAAGCGAACAAGCCGATCTTGGTGGTGTCGCCGTTGATCACGTACAGGATGATATAGCCCAGCACGACGGCGATCTGCAGCGGCGATAACACGCTTTCGATAATATCGAACGGAACGGTCTTCCGCAGAAAGCGGAAATAGGCCTGCTGCATTTTCAAAATAACGCCGTGGACGGATTTCAGATATTTTACGCCCGCGTCAGAGGAGCGCAGCTCGGCGGCATTCTCCTTTTGCTTGAGCATCCGGTCGATGTACTGCATCGGCTTCTGACTCTCCGTCATTTCCACCTGGAACTGTGTGGTCGGCTTCAGCTTCGGCAGACCGATCAGCCCCTGCAGCGCCACAAACACCACCGTCAAGCCCAGCAAAAAGGGCCCCGCCTGCGCGATATACGCGCTCAGCGAGAAGACCGTGATCAGCGCCGTCAAAAACTGCGGTACCATATATATGGCGTTCGAGGCGTTGGAGGGGTACTGCTCCTGCGCGAAAATAAACTTGGTATAGTATTCCGGGTTGTCGTAATATTTGAAATCGGTATACAGCGCTTTATAATTGACGTCGTTGCGGATTTTTACGTTGATCTTCTGCAGCGCGATCCGGGAATAGATGCTCTGCACCTTCTGCAGCAGAGACATCACCATCAGGACCAGCGCAAAAAACACGATCGTCGAGACGATCTGTTCTCTGGATCCCCCGCTCGTCATTTTGTTGATCGCCTTTTCCGGCGCGATCGCCGTGAGCAGCGTCGTCAGAGGCTTTAAGACCGCCGCACTGATCAGCGTGATGATCAGATACAGCTTGCCGTACTTCCAGTAAGGCTTCATCAAAAACAGCAATGCTCTTATTCTGGAAACGCCGTTCTCTTCTTTTTTCCGTTTTTTCATTTCGGCTTTCTCACCCTTTACATAACTGGTACAGATAAAATTATTACATAATTACGGAAAAAAGTCAACAATTTGCGTACGCCGGACATAGAAGACGCAATGATTTTACTTGCACAAAATATAAAATGTGATATACTGTAAATGAGAAAAAAATCCTGTGAGGTACGCGTATGGATATGCAGCATCTGGAACCATTCGCATGGGGATATATGCACGCGCCGAAGCCGGATGCGGAAACACGCATCGCATACGGCATCAAAACATGGGCGGAAAATATACCGCTAAAGCTCGATATCACCGACTGGTTTGTTTCCCCGCTCGGTAAAATGAGCGCGCAGGCGGTCAGCTATCAGCGTGCGGACGGCATCTGCCTGAACGAAAAGATCCGCGATAAAAACATAGAGGCGTATCCGGAGCTGGAGGAAACGATCAACGTTTATTACGATTATTTCCGTCCCTACGAAACGATGCGCGTCATCAGCAAATACCGGACGCCCATGCAGGAAAAAATGGAGATCAACAAATGCTGCTGGGCGGCGGGCGGCGGACACAGTAACCCCGATTACGAGCTGCTTTTACGCGTCGGCACAAACGGGCTGCGGGAAAAGATCGCCCGCTTCCGTAAGATCCACACCGACAAAAGCGATCTTTACGACGCGTTTGAAATGACGCTTTACGCGCTTGAGACCGTGGCGCGCCGTTTACAGGAAATGGCCCGCGCGCGTCTTGCCTACGCCGCCGAAACGGACAAAATAGTCCTTTTGCGCCTGATCGAAGCGTTTGACAACATCCCGCAGAACCGCCCCCGAAACTTTTTTGAGGCGTGCGAACTGTTCTGGCTCAGCTTTGTTTTTATCGACGTAGATTCTCCGGGGCTGTTTGACTACGCGCTCGGGGCGTATTACGAAAACGACGATCCCGACGACCGGTACGCCTGTCTGTCAAAGCTTTGGGAGCTGTTTCATAAAACCAGGACGTGGAATCTTTGCGTCGGCCGGAGTGACGAATTCGGCGGCGACCACACCTGCAAACTTACGTACGACGTATTGCGCCTGGCGCGCGAAAAAAAATACGACACGCCAAACCTTACGCTGCGCGTCCATCCGAACACGCCGGACGCTTTGTGGGAGGCGGCAGCAAAAACGCTTGCCACGGGCATCGGGATGCCGGCGATCTACAACGACGAGGTGGTTTGCCCCGCGCTGGAAGCGCTTGGAATCCCCGCTTCCGACTCGCATCTTTACTGCATGAACGGCTGCAATCAGATCGATATCTTCGGCAAATCGCACATGGGGCTTGAGGACGGGGAAATAAGCGTATGCAAGGCGTTGGAATTTGCGCTGTTCAACGGAACGTGCAAGTTTTCGGAGGAAAAGCTCGGCCTTGAGACCGGCGACGCGGCTGCCTTTGCGACCTTCGATCAGCTGATGGAAGCATATAAAAAACAAATCGAATACATGGCGGACTATATCACCGACATGTCAAATCAGGCGCAGAAGATTTTTGCCTCCTACGCGCCGAATCCGTGGAAGTCCGTGTTTGTACACGGCTGCATCGAAAAGGGCCTGGATTATAAAAACCGCGGGCCGATCTACGGACACGGGCAGGTGCTTACCGAAGGTCTGCCCGATACGGCGGATTCCCTTGCCGCAATCAAGCATTTTGTATTTGAAGAGAAAAAATACACCATGGCGCAGCTCATAGAGGCGCTGGACAAAAACTTTGCGGGATACGACGCGCTGTTTCGCGACTTTTCAACCTGGCACAAATTCGGCAACGACCTGGACGACGTGGATGAGATCTATGCAGAGATCACCGACCACCTGTACCGCTACTTCCAGACAAAACAGACCTTCCGCGGCGGCAAATTCGGCGTGGGCTGTTCCACCTTTCACCGCGCGCCGGACTACGGTTTCCACTGCGGCGCGCTGCCAAACGGAAAAAAGAAAGGCGAAAAGCTGCTTGCGGACAGCATCGGCGCCTCGCCCGGCTGCGACAAATGCGGCCCCACGGCGCTTTTGAATTCCGTGATGCGCGCCAACCAGTACCTCGCCGTCAGCGGCAACGTTCTGCAAATGAAATTCAACAAAGCGCAGTTCCGGACGCAGACCGGCATGGCGGCGTTCATCGCCCTTGCAAAGACCTATTTCGCCGGCGGCGGACAGACGCTGCAGATCAACGTCGTCTCACGGGAAGAGCTGCAGGACGCGGTCGTCCACCCCGAAAAACACGAGGACCTGATCGTCCGCGTGGGCGGCTTCAGCCAGTATTTCATTAAGCTCGCGCCGCCGCTGCAGGAAAACATCATCACAAGATCCGAAAACGACCTGTAATTCAAAACGACATATGACGGGAACGATATTTGACATCCAAAGATTCAGCATGCACGACGGTCCGGGCATCCGGACCACCGTGTTTTTCAAGGGCTGCAATCTGCGCTGCCTTTGGTGCCACAATCCCGAATCGCAGGCAGGCAACCCCCAGCTGCTGTTTTATAAAGAGAAATGCGTCGGCTGCGGGGCATGCCGCCAGGTCTGCGCACGCGCTTTCACGTCCGACTGCGTCGGCGAGGGAAACTGCGTTCCCGCCTGCCGGCACGGCGCGCGGGAGATCAGCGGCAGGCAGGAAACGGCCGCGGCCGTCGTTTCCGCAGCGCTCCGGGACAAGGCGTTCTACGCGCATTCCGGCGGCGGCGTGACGCTTTCGGGCGGGGAGCCTTTGCTGCAAAGCGCTTTTGCAAAAGAGATCTTGTGTGCGTTAAAAGAAAACGGCGTGCACACGGCGGTCGAAACCGCCGGGGACGTCCCGGGATCCGTTTTTGAGGAACTGGCGCCTTTTGTCGATCTGTTTCTTTTCGACCTTAAAGGGATCGATCCCGCGCTGCATAAAAAAAACACGGGCGTTTCCAACGAAAGGATCCTCTGTAACGCCCGTGCGCTCGCAAAAAAGAAAAACGAACTTCTGTTTCGCATGCCCTATATTCCCGGCTGCAACGATACACAAGCGCATGCCGTCGCCGCGTTTGCGAAAAGTCTTGGAAAAGAGCTGGAGTTCATGGCATATCACAAAATCGGCGTCGGCAAGTACGCTGCGCTTGACAGGGACTACCCTATCCCGGACGCCGAACCGCCCGCGCCGGCGTTCATGAAAGAACTGGCTGCAAAAATCGGCGCGAACTACGAGTGGACAGGCGTATGATCCGCCGCAGCAGGACCGGACAATCCGACAGCCCGGCAAAAAGAATGCGAACCAAAGCAACAAAAGTATTGAACACAAAAAAGAACCGTGTTATAATGCTCTTGTAAGCAATCAACAGAAGGGAGATCGGAACAATGGAAAAGATCAAATCGTTTTTTGACGGCATGCTGGACGTGATCACTTCATTTTTTGTAAGGATCCTGTATCTCTTCAACAGATAAAAATCATCAAAAAAACGGGAACACGGCGCAAAACACGCCGTGTTTTCTTTAAAAATCAGAGGTTTTTATGGATATCACGGAGATTGACGGAAATTTTACCGTTCCGGTTCCCAAAACAGGCGACACGCATTTTTTTGACGTATCCGCGCCGCCCTTCCGGGTTTACGGGCTTTTGCGCGACGATGCGGGTTATTTCCGCATGCCGCGGACGGCGGCCTCGGCTGTGAACCCGGGCGTAAAGGAACTGAACGCGCACACGGCGGGCGGGCGCGTCCGGTTCAAAACAGATGCGGACAGGATCTGTCTGCGCGTTCAGCTGCGCAGCGTCGCCGTGATGCCCCATTTTGCGCTTACGGGCAGCGCGGGCTTTGATCTTTATGCCGACAATGTATTCTGCGGCGCCTTCTTCCCGCCCGTGAACCCGAAAAAGGGATATAAAGGCGAACTGCGGCTCCCCGGCGGGGAAAAGCAGCTGCGCGAAATCACCGTCCATTTCCCGCTTTACGCAGGCGTTGTGAAACTGGAATTGGGATTTCCTGCGGGCAGCCGGATCGCCGCGCCGAGGCCTTATGCCATAGAAAAACCGGCGGTATATTACGGCTCCTCCATCACCCAGGGCGGCTGCGCCTCCCGGCCCGGCAACGCTTACCAGAATATCCTTTCCCGCATACTGGACTGCGACCACGTAAACCTCGGCTTTTCGGGCAGCGCCAAGGGCGAACAGGCCATGGCGGCGTATATCGCCGGGCTTACAATGTCCGCTTTCATACTGGATTACGACCATAACGCGCCGGATACGGACCATCTGCAGGCCACACACGCGCCGTTTTTCCGCACGGTGCGCAAAGCAAACCCAACCCTGCCCGTTATCATGCTCTCCCGGCCCCAGCCGAACCCCTGCGAAGACGATATAAAACGCCGCGCCATCATTCGGGCCACCTTTGCGGCCGCCCGCGCGGCGGGAGACGACAACGTCTATTTTATCGACGGGGAAACGCTGCTCAGGCGCTTCGGCGGAGATTCCGGCACCGTGGATACCTGCCATCCCAACGACCTGGGCTTTTTCTGCATGGCCGAGGGCCTCCGCCCGGTGCTGGCGCAGGCAATTTTACAAAAATAAAGCGCACAGGGACTCTTACCGTCCCCGTGCGTTTCTTTTCTTCAGGACAAAAAAAACAGGAAGGACCACGCTATGCGAAACGAACGCTTTACCGTTTCCGTGCCGCTGAGCAACACCCGTTTTCAGCAGCAGGGAAAAGAAAAACTGACCGAAGACTTAAAAACGCTGGGCGCAGAGCGCGTGTATCTCGCCATGCAGGCCAACTGCCTGCTGTCCCCCATCCGGGAGCGGGAGCTTGCCGCGCTGCAAGAAAACTGCGCGTATCTGCACGCCGCCGGTTTTGAAGTCGGCGCGTGGCTGTGGGCGTTTTACCTTTCCGAAGAACACGATTTTACCCGCATGGAGGCGCCGGACGGCAAAAAGGCGAAGGTGACGGTCTGCCCCGCAGACGAAGCCTACACCGAAGCTATGGGCGGCCTGATCGAAGAGATCGCCCGCTGCGGCGTGGACCTGATCCAGTTTGACGACGACTACCGCTACGGCTTTCAGGACATGGGCTTCGGCTGCACCTGCCCGCTGCACCGCAGGCGCATTTCGGAGATATTAGGCCGCACAGTCTCCGCAGAAGAGCTGAAGCAAAAGCTCTTTGGCGGCGGAGAAAGCGACCTGAGAAACGCGTTTTTGCAGGCGAACGGCGAAGCGCTGGAAAACTTTGCCTCCGCCATGCGCCGGCATCTGGACAAGGTCTCGCCCCAAACGCGCATGGGCTTTTGCAGCTGCATCACCTCCTGGGATCTGGACGGCTCCGTGCCGGACCGGATCAGCCGCTTATTGGCCGGCGGCACACGCCCCTTTTACCGGCTGATCGGCGCGCCGTACTGGGCCGCCATGAAGGCCTGGGACAACCGGCTGTGCGACGTATTGGAATTAGAGCGCAGCGAAGCCGCCCGCCGCACAGACGGCGGAATCGAGATCTTCAGCGAGGGCGATACCTTTCCGCGCCCGCGCCACAAAACGCCCGCATCGTATCTGGAAATTTTTGATACCGTCCTGCGCGCCGCGGGCTGTACGGACGGAATCCTGAAATACGCGCTGGATTACGGTTCCACCGCGGACTACGAACCCGGCTACGTCGCGGCGGCCCAACGAAACGCGCCTGCATACGCTGCGATCGAACGCTTTTTCGGCGACAAGACCTGCGCCGGCGTGCGCTGCTACGACAAGCCGGACAAATACCGTACTTTTACGATCCCGGAACATATCGCCTCAACGGACGCGGTGCAGCACCTTGCTTTTTCCGCCACCTCGCGCTTTCTGGCCGCCAACGGCATCCCCACCGTCTACGAGGGGGAGGGCACGGTCGGCGCCGCCTTCGGCGACGACGTGCTGTGCGTACCGGAGAAGGCGCTTTCAAACGGCCTGATCCTTGACGTTCTCGCTGCAAAGCATCTGCAGGAACGGGGCGTGGACGTGGGGATCGCCGCTTTCGGGGCGCCCTTTACCGCCGACAGCGAACATTACGCGTACGGCGAACAGACGGGCATTCCCAACGCCGCACGGGCGCTGACGCTCTCACTCTCTCCCGCGGCGAACCTTCTTTCGTGGTACGAGGACAAAAACGGAGAGAAAAAACCGCTTTCCTTTACATATCAAAACGCCGCCGGGCAGCGCTTTCTGGTCTACGCAATGGAAGGGTATTTTAACGAGCAGGACTGGTTCCGGCAGTACGCCCGCCAGCGACAGATCGGCGAATTCGTTAAAGCGTGCGGCAGACGTCTGCCCGCCTTCTGCCCGAACTGCCCGGAGCTGTATGTGCTTACAAAAACAGACGGACATACGCTCTCGGTCGGTCTGTGGAACATTTTCCCGGACAGACTGCTTTCCCCAAAGGTATATCTGGATCGGGCCTACAGTCACGCGGAGGCCTTCGGCTGCGAAGCGGCGCTTTGCGGCGATACCGTAACGCTGTCGGACGTTGCGCCGTACGATTTCGTCTTCCTTTCCTTTTCCTGAACGGCAAAAACGATGCGAAGGAGACCCACCCGCCGCAGGACAGGGAAAAGAATAAAACCGGTCCCACGGCGGAACCGGCATATCAACAACAGGATAAGAAAGGGGTTTGGATCAGCCTGCCGTTCCGAGCAGCCCGATCTCCGCGGCGTAGGGCTTCATCCCTTCAATGCAGATCCCGGCGACGGTCGGCACATCCATGCCGAGCATTTCGCAGCCTTTGACGATCAGATCGCGGTCGCATTTGGCCGCGAATTTTTTATCTTTGAATTTTTTCATAAAGCTTTTCAGCTCCAGGTCCCTTATCCCCTGCGGCCGCATGCGCGCGCAGGCCTGAATGATGCCGGTCAGCTCGTCCACCGTAAAAAGACTTTTTTCCAGATCCGTTTCCGGTTTCACGTCGGTACAGATCCCGTAGCCGTGGCTGAGGATCGCGCGGACGTCCGTTTCTTCCACCCCTTCCGCAAGCAGCTCTTTTTCGGTGTGCCGCAGGTGTTCCTGAGGATATTTTTCGTAGTCGTAATCGTGCAGATACCCCACGGCCATCCAGTGTTCACGGTCCCCGCCGAAATGATCCGCCATGGCGCCCATGGCGTACATCACGTTTTTTGCGTGGAGGATCAGATGGTCTTCCTTCATCTGCGCGTCGTTTAATTCTTTCGCTCTTTCGATCGTCAGCATATTTCCGTTGTTCCCTCCGTTTTTTCTTCCAGATCTCCCAGGCTTTTCTCATACTGCGCCTTCGTGATCGCGTTCTTTTCCAAAAAACAGATCCAAAAGCGCTTTTTGTTTTAAGAACAGCGCATGCTTTTTCTGTGCGGGCGTTAACGATTTCCAGACGTCCGTATTTTTGCATATCCGCCATAAACCGCCCATTCTCCGTTCCGCCGTTGTTCTTATCAGGATAGATATAACATATTTTTGCTTTTTTTGCAATATCGAATACGGGAAAACACGGTAAAATGACAGCCCCGTTTATTGACTTCCCCTGAAAAAGAATGTATACTGTAATTAAGAAAACAGAAAAGGAGTCGTTCATATGTGGAGTAAAATCGTAGCTTTTTTCATGTCGATCATCGCCTTTTTCTCTTCCCTCTTCGGCATCGGCACAAACAAAAAGAATTACAGGGAATTTCTTGACGCGTCGTACGGTTCCGGCATACAGCAGAAGTACGACCTGTATATCCCGACTGACAAGGGAGACACGCTTGGTCTGATCCTGTATATCCACGGCGGCGCGTGGACCGCGGGCGACAAAGCGTCCTATCAGCCCGTGATCAAGGAGATCGCTTCAAAACACGGTTACGCCGCAGCCTCGATTAACTACCGTTTCCTCACGCAGGGCGTTACGATGGACGAGATCCTTGCCGACGTCAACGCTGCCGTCGCTGCGATCTGCGAAAAGGCAAGCAACGAAGGATATTCCATTGAAAAGATGATCACCACCGGCATGTCGGCGGGGGCGCATCTGGCGCTGATGTACGCCTATCATACGCCGGAAGACGCCAAGATCCAACCGGTCGCCGTCTGCAGCCAGTGCGGCCCGACGGATCTTTCCGATCCGAACTACTATGCCGACGGCATGGTGTTCCAAAACGATTATCTGCAGCTTGTCGCCTCCATCGTGGGACAGGACGTCACGAACGAGGTCATCGCGCAGTTCACCGCACAGTATTCGCCCGTCACGTACGCCTCGACCGCCGTGCCCACCATTATCGCGCATGGACAGGAGGATATGATCGTGCCTTACTCCAACGCCGTATCGCTTGACGCGGCGCTCACGGCAAACGGCGTAGAACACCTGTTTATCTCATATCCCCATTCGGGCCACGCGCTGGAAAGTGACGCCGACTGCGCGGCGCAGTATGAAGAAGCATTCTTTGCCTATGCCGCGGAATACCTGAACTGATACGCCGGTGTCATCTGTTCGACATACGCCGTTCTGTTGACAAACAAATGAAACGTGAATAGAAAAAAACCTTGCCAAAGCGGCAAAGTTTTTTTGATCAACAGGAAACGAACAGGTTCCTGTAAAAGCAAACAACCGGGCTGTTGCAGTTTCTGAGCCGCCCCCTGTCTACTTGATAGGGGCGGCTCAGAGTTTGCAGCCTTTTTCTACTCTCCTATCCCGACAAACCGGTACCCGGCGGCTTCGATCACCGCGGCGAGCTCCTTTTCGTCCGGGGCTTCGGCAGAGACGATCACCGCTTCTTTTTTCTCGTGCGAGGCCGTTACGCTCTGCGTGTTAAAATGCTTTTCGATCGCCTCTTTTACATGCGCCTCGCAGTGCGGGCACATCATGCCTTCAATTTTTACAACCGTTATTATCATTTTCGGTTCTCCTTTTTCTTTTATTTGAGCCGCTTTGGGCGGCTTTCTTTTTTTATCGTGCCGGGGATCGCGGATATCAAACAAATTCAGACGCAGCGCGTTTGATACCACAAAAAAGCTTGACAGGCTCATGGCGGCGGCGCCGAACATCGGCGGCAGCTCCCAACCCGTCAGCGGGATAAAAACGCCGGCGGCAAGCGGAATGCCGATCACGTTATAGAAAAACGCCCAAAATAAATTCTGCCGGATCCTGCGCAGCGTTTGTCTGGAAAGCCGTATGGCTGCCGGCACGTCCAGCAGCGTACTGCGGGTAAGCACCACGTCCGCGGCGTCGATGGCGACGTCCGTTCCCGCGCCGATGGCAACGCCCGTATCCGCCGCCGTGAGCGCGGGCGCGTCGTTGATACCGTCTCCCACCATCATCACACGGCCGTTTTTCTGCAGCTCGCGGATCACATCAAATTTCCCTTCCGGCTTTACGTCCGCGATCACCTCGTCCACGCCCGCAGCCGTGCAGACGGCTTTGGCGGTACGTTCGTTGTCGCCTGTGAGCATCACAACGCGCATGCCCAGCTTTTTCAATTGGCGAACAGCCTCGGCGGAGTCTTCTTTTACGGCGTCCGCCACCGCGATCACACCCAAAAGCTGCCGGTCCAAAGCGAAAAACAGCGGCGTTTTGCCTGCGTTTGCAAGCGCTTCGGCAGAAGCCTGCATCTGTTCGGGCACGTCCGTTTTGGAAGAGATAAATGCGTAATTGCCCGCCAGCAGCTCTTTCTTTTCATAAACCGCACTGACGCCGGAGCCGGAAAGCGCGGTAAAATCCGAAACCTTCGCCGGCGTTCGATGTTGTTCGGCGGCATATTTGACCACGGCGCGCGCAAGCGGATGCTCGCTTTTTTGTTCCATGCCGGCGGCAAGCGACAAGAGCGTTTCTTCCGACACCCCCTGCGCCGGCAGGACGTCTGTGACTGCCGGCTCGCCTGCCGTGACCGTACCGGTCTTATCCAGCACGACCACGTCGGTTTTGCCTGCCTGCTCCAGACTTTGCGCCGTTTTGAATAAAATTCCTTTTTTTGCGCCGAGCCCGCTGCCCACCGTTACCGCGACGGGCGTGGCAAGCCCCAGCGCGCAGGGGCAGCTGATCACAAGCACCGCGATCCCCCGTCGGAGCGCAAAGGAGACTTCCTGCCCGCTTAAAAGCCAGACAACAAAGGTCACGGCGGCGACACCGAGCACAACGGGCACAAATACGCCGGCGACCTTGTCCGCAAGCCGCGCGATGGGCGCTTTTGTAGCGGACGCCTCACTGACCGTTTTGATGATTCCCGCAAGAGCGGTATCCTCTCCCACGCGGGTGGCGCGACAAACAAGAAAGCCGGACCGGTTGATCGTCGCGGCCGAAACGCTGTCTCCCGGCGCTTTATCCACCGGGATGCTCTCCCCGGTCAGCATGGCTTCGTTTACGGCGCTCTCGCCTTCGGTCACAATGCCGTCCGCGGGGATGCTCTCGCCCGGCCGGACAACAAACAAATCGCCTGCTTTTACGTCCGCCGCAGAAACGGTCTGCTCTTTGCCGTCGCGCAGCACGACGGCGGTCTGCGGCGTAAGCTCCAACAGACTTTTCAGCGCAGAGGTAGTTTTGCCCTTTGCGCGCGCCTCCAGCAATTTTCCGACGGTGATCAACGTTAAGATCATGGCGGCGGATTCAAAATACAGCTGCGGCATTTCCTGTTCCGGCAAATCGCCGCGCGTCATGGTAAACAGCACGTATACGCTCCATGCAAACGATACGCCCGCGCCCATGGAAACCAGCGTATCCATATTCGGCGCGCCGTGCAGCACGCTCTTAAAACCGCTGACAAAGAAATGCCGGTTCACGACCGTCACAGCGCCCGCAAGCAGCAGCTGGCAAAGCCCCAACGCCATGTGGTTGCCTTCAAAAAAGGCCGGCAGGGAAAAAGAAAACATCATATGCCCCATGGAAACGTATACCAGCGCCGCGGTCAGAATAACGGATATTATCAGCCGCCGCCGGATCTTCGGCGTTTCGGTATCGGCCGGAACGCCCGGTTCTGCCGATTGTCCGGACTGCGCATTTTGCAGGGAGGCGCCGTAGCCGGCCTTTTCCACCGCGGCAACAATATCCGCCGCTGCGGCCGTGCCCTCCACACCCATGGAATTCGTCAGCAGATTGACGGCGCAGGCCTCCACGCCCGGCACCCCGGACACCGCCTTTTCCACCCGCGCGGCGCAGGCGGCGCAGCTCATTCCCGTAACCTGATACCGGTCCATTCTCTTTCACCTCCGCTTACTTCATCAGCCTTTGCATCAGTTTAACAAATTCGTCGATCGCTTCGTCGTTTCCGGCGCTGATGTCGGACTTGACGCAGCTTTTGATATGACACGCAAGCAGCTCCCGGTTAAAGCTGTTCAAGGCGCTCGTAACGGCCGATACCTGCACGAGGATATCCGGGCAGTACGCGTCCGTTTCCACCATTTTTTCGATCCCGCGGATCTGCCCTTCGGCCCTTTTCAGGCGGTCAAGCAGCACTTTTTTTTCCTCCGGCGTACGGATCTTCTTTCTTTTCCCGCAGCAATTTGCTTCCATTTTTATCTTTCCCCTTTTTCACGCTTCACTCTTACTTCTTACTTTATATTATACCCCCTGGGGGTATTTTGTCAAGTTTTCTTTTTTTTGCAGAAACAGAAAATTTATTTGCTTTTTGTAAAAAGTATGGTACAATATAGAATAAAGCATGCAAAGATCGGATGGAAAAAAATGGAGAAAAAAAATTACCGCCAACAAATGTTTACCGGCGAGCGGGCGCTGTTTCAGACACGGGACGCGCTGATTGCCGACTGTACGTTCGCAAACGGCGAATCGCCCTTAAAAGAGAGCGGAGATCTGGCGCTTTCACGCTGTTATTTCCGCTGGAAATACCCGCTTTGGTACTGTAAGGACGTGCTGGTTTCCGACAGCGTCTGGTTTGAAAACGCGCGCGCGGGGGTATGGTATACGGATCGCGTGACCGTCAGCGACAGCCTGATCGAAGCGCCGAAAAATTTCCGCCGGTGCGACGGCGTTACACTTGCAAACGTCAGTTTTTCAAACGCCGCGGAAACGCTGTGGACTTGCAAAAACGTCGCGCTTTCCGACGTCACGGTCACAAGAGGCGACTACTTCGGGATGAACTGCGACGGCGTAACGGCGGACAGGCTCACGCTCTACGGAAATTACGGCTTTGACGGCGCGAAAAATCTTTATATCCGCAATTCCCGTCTTTTGACGAAGGACGCTTTCTGGAACTGCGAAAACGTGACGGTGGAGGACAGCTTCATCTCCGGCGAATACCTCGGTTGGAACACGAAAAATCTAACGCTTGTCAACTGCACCGTGGAAAGCCTGCAGGGGTTATGCTATATTGAAAACCTCGTCATGAAAAACTGCCGCCTTGTCAACACGACGCTCGCCTTTGAGTATTCCACCGTAGACGCCGAGATCACGACGAAAATCGACAGCGTGTTCAATCCGGCAGCAGGCAGGATCAGGGCAAAAAGCATCGGACAGCTGATCATGGAGGCCGATAAGATCGATCCCGCCAGAACTCAGATCATAACGGAAGAATAAGCGGGGAAAAACATATGCAATACGATTTTGATACGATTATCGACCGACGGTTGCCGGACGCCGTAAAATGGGCGGTCGGGAACGACGAGCTGCCCATGTGGATCGCGGATATGGATTTTTTCGCCGCGCCGGAGATAAAAGAGGAACTGTGCCGTCGGCTTACACACGGCGTTTTCGGCTACGGGGACGTTCCGGACGTCTGGTACGACGCTTATACCGCCTGGTGGGAAACGCGCCACGGCTTTGCGATGCAAAGGCAGGGGCTTATATTCTGCACCGGCGTGGTGCCCGCCATATCCGGCGCCGTAAGAAAGCTGACCACGCCCGCGGAAAAAGTCGTCATATTAACGCCCGTCTATAATATTTTTTATAACAGCATCTTAAACAACGGACGCGTGGTCCTGCCCTGTCCGCTTACCTATGAAAACGGCGCCTACGACATTGATTTTTCGGCGCTGGAGACAGCCCTTGCCGACCCGCAGACAAGCATGCTGATCTTCTGCAACCCGCACAATCCCGTGGGAAAGATCTGGGACAAAGAAACGCTTGCGAAGGTGGGAAAGCTTGCCAAAGACAACGGCGTAACCGTGCTCTCCGACGAGATCCACTGCGATATTACGGCGCCGGGAAAAGACTACGTGCCGTTTTTATCCGCATCAAACGACTGCAAAGAGGTGGGGATCGCCTGCATCGCGCCGACCAAAACGTTTAATCTGGCGGGGCTCCAGACCGCCGCCGTCTACTGCGAAAATCCCGTACTGCGGCATAAAATACGGCGTGCGCTCAACACCGACGAAGTCGCGGAGCCGAACTGCTTTGCCGTGCCCGCCGCCGTGGCGGCGTTTACAAAGGGCGGGCCCTGGCTGGACGCGCTGCGGGAATATCTGTGGGAAAACCGGGCGTTTGCAGAAAACCATATCCAGACGAAGATCCCCGGCGCAAAACCCGTAAAAGCGGAAGCAACCTACCTTTTGTGGCTGGACTGCACCGCGCTTTCTTTTGACGGCGATCTTGCCGCACACATCCGCAAAACAAGCGGCCTGCTCGTTTCCGGCGGCGAACAGTACGGCGCGCCGAAGGGCTTTCTGCGCGTGAACCTCGCCTGCCCCCGCGCGCTGCTGGAGGACGGGCTTGAAAGATTGAAAAAAAGTCTGACTTCGCTGTAAACCCGCAAACAGAATAAAACGCAAACCGGGACCTCCGCATGGGAGATCCCGGTTGATTTTGTTGAATCGGAATAGCTGTGTGTTACTTCTGCAGCGCCACGTACGCACTGTCCGAATACATTTTTGTTCCGTTTGCGTCGGTTATCACACAACGGTACCGAACACCATTGTGATCCAGGCGCAGTGTGATGGTAAACGCAGATTTGGTATAGCCGGCAAGATCCTTCCATGTTTTTCCGACGTCTGTGGACTTCTGCCACTGATAGGTCAGTCCCACGCCTGTGGCGACGACCTGGAAGGTCGCTCTTGCCCCAGTTCCGCCGGATTGGCTTTTCGGCTGCGTTGTGATTGCCGGGATGATCGTTACGGTCGCCGCGTTCGAATACTTCTTCGCGCCGCTTGCATCGGTCACCGCGCAACGGTATTTTACGTTGTTATGATCGGCGCGCAAAGTGATCGAAAATGCCGCCTTGGTGTAGCCGGACAGGTTCGCCCACGTTTTGCCGCCGTTTGTAGATTTCTGCCACTGGTAGGCGATCCCGACGCCCGCTGCAGTTACTTTGAAGGTCGCTTTTTTGCCGATGCTCTCGTTTACGCTCTGCGGCTGCGCACTGATCACCGGACCGACCGTCACGGACGCCGCATTGGAATACGTTTTCGCACCGCCGCTGTTCGTGACCACGCAGCGGTATTTTACGCCGTTATGGTCATTGCGCAGCGTGATCGAGAACGACGCCTTTGTGTAACCGGACAGATTGGTCCACGTTTTGCCGCCGTCCGTAGATTTCTGCCATTGATACGTTAGTCCCGTTCCGTCAGCCGCAACTTTGAAGGTCGCCTTCCCGCCGACCATTCCGGTCACGCTCTGCGGCTGCGAGGTGATCGATGCGCATACCGTTACGCTTGCAACGCCGGAGTACATTTTTACGCCGTTTGCGTCGGATACAGCACAGCGGTATTTTACGCCGTTGTGATCCTTACGCAGCGCGATCGTGAACGACGCTTTGGTATAGCCGGACAGATTTGCCCACGTTTTGCCGCCGTCTGTGGATTTTTGCCACTGATAGGTCAGCCCCACACCCGAGGCCGTGACCTGAAACGTCTTTTTATCGCCGATCTTTCCGGTCGCGCTCTGCGGCTGCGACGTGATCGCCATGTCGATCGTGACTGCCGCGGCAGCTGAATACGACTTTGCACCGTTTGCATCTGTTACAATACAACGGTACCTTACGTTGTTATGATCTGCGCGCAGCGTGATCGTGAACGACGCTTTGGTGTAGCCGGACAGGTTGGCCCACGTATTGCCGCCGTTTGTAGATTTCTGCCACTGATAGGTAAGCCCGGTTCCGTTCGCGGCGACCTTAAACGTCGCCTTCCCGCCGATCACGCTGGTGATGCTCTGCGGCTGCGTGGTAATGGAAAACATCTTCGCGCCGCACGTATCGCAGACGCCGTCGCGGTTCGTATCGGTATGCTTCCCCGCAGCGATCGCGATCGTTGCGGTCTTCGTCGCCCCGCAGCGGGTGCAGGTATAGGTCTTTACCCCGGTTGCTTTACAGGTGGCGGCTTTGGTGACGCTTCCGGTGTTCCATGAATGTGACGTAACGATCGGGATCGTGATCACCGTGTCGTCCGTGATCGTTCCCGCATAAGAGGAAGAACCGTTGTTTTTATAGCAGCCGGAGACCTTGATATCCCGCACTTCAAATGCTGTTCCCTTTTTGAACGTCTCATAGAAATCATGCACGTCGTTCGACGTTCTGTTTTCATCTGCGATATATACGTCATAGGTCACTTCGTCGATCCCGCCGTTGTACGCAGTACCGTCCACGGTCAGATTAACGTCCAAACTGTATTTCGCAACCGGTTCGGTATAGGGCTCTATTGTCCAGATCTGTGTACTTGCGCCTGTGTAGGC
>JAFSXY010000149.1 GCA_017443805.1 Clostridia bacterium
CCGTGGGTTTTGAACGCGGCGTGCACCTCGGGATCCTTCATCACCAGGTATTCCCAGTACCGGCGCTCCCAGCTGCCGGCGATGCTCTTCATCTCATCCGTGGGCATGGCGGGGTGCACGTAGGTCTCGCTGATGCCGTACGGGATATTGATGAGATACTCGATAAAGTTATTCTTGAATTCCTCGTAGCTTTCCCCCTTTTCGATCTTTTCGGGGAACATCAGGTAATCCGGCATCGGGACGTGAAAGATCTTTCCAAAGGCGGCGGAAAAGTGCACAAAGGCCTTAAAAAGAGCCACAGAGGTCCCCTCGGGGCACTGCGATACCAATACCTTTGAAAACATCCGGAACGGATAACCCTTTTCGCTGCAGAGCGCAAGCGTCTTCGGCAGCATCTTCAATTTGCCGTTGAGGCCGTACAGCGCGCCCATATGGCTGTCCACGTGAGAGGGCTGCATGCCGCGGCTCTCGCAAAATTCGATCTGCGCACGGCTTTCAGCCATGGCCTCGGCATAATCGCAGTGCGCTTCAAAATCTTCGCTCTCGGGCCACATGCGGCCCTCCGGCGTTTCCAGACTCTTGCCGCCCGTGAGCGAGCCCCACGGCCAACGCTCTTTCCATTCGTTCGTGTGCGTCAAATGTACGCCGATGGCGTACTGCGGATGGTCCACGGCAAACTGCACGGCCTCCTCGGCGCCGGGACACGGCGTCATAATGGTGGAGGATTTTATGCAGCCGCGCTCGAACAGATCCATCACGGCCTCGTTTGCGGAATGGCATACGCCGAAATCGTCCGCGTTGATGATCAGATATTTTTTGTTTTCTTTCATGGTTCGTCCTGCCCTTCTGTTTTTTCTGTCGATATTCTGCTTTTATGGCGTTTCGCCGCAAAAATAAACGGGATCAGGGACAAGAGGATCACGGCTGCGCCGACGATAAAAATATTGCCGTTGGGGATATACTGCGTCAGGCCGCTTGCCTCGTCCACAAAGGTCTCGCCTGCGGTCTTGACGACCGCCTCCCCGATCAGGGAACCGCCGATCATGGGGATGAGCACGAAAAACAAGATCCAGATGCCCTCAAACTGCCCCTTTGCATCCCCGGGGTACAGCTGCTTGGTCCAGACCTTCGTCGTCTGCAGGATGCCGACGTAACCGACGCCGACGACAAAAATGCCGAGCCACAGCCGGAAATTGAACAGCTGCGTGGGGTCCACGTCGCCCGTCTTTACGGGGAAAAGGATCAAAAGGCCGATGATATTGCAGACGATCGCGCAAAAAGACACAAGCGGGTGTTTATTTTTATTGATCAGGATCCCGATGGGGATCGCGGTAAGCATGGAAAGCACAAGCGGGACCGCCTCAATGACGCCCATCATATCCGCCGTGTAGCCGAGGTAATGGATCAGGTAGTTGCCGATATAGGCAAAATAGACGTTGAAGCCGATAAAGAACAGCGATACGCCGATATTCACCCAGACAAGCTCCCGCAGCCGGAAGAACTTTTTGAAATTGAAGACGCTGATAAACTGTTGGAAGAAAGAGCCGCGCACCGAGGGCGGGACGTCGTCTTTTTTGTTCAGCGTGAACATGGAAATAAAACCGAAGACGATCACAAATACGCCCATGACCACAAACAGCAGCATATAGTTGTCGTTTTCGCCGACCAAAAGGCCGCCGACCACCGTGCCGAGGATCGTGCCGAGTACCGGCTGGGTGGCAAGCGCCGCGCCGATCTGGCCGCGGTTTTTATCGGTCATGATATCCGTCGTCCAGGTATTGAAGCCGGCGTCGTTGCCCATGGAGCCGAAGAAGCTCATCACGGTATCCGCCAGCACGACGCTGACCGCCACAAGCAGATAATGCTCCTTACTGATAAACTGCGTTAAGCCGAACGTGATGGTAAAAACGCCCCAAAGGATATAGCCCCATGAAATGAAGATCCGCCGTTTGCCCGTCCGGTCCGCCCAGGTGCCGAAGAAAAACGTGGCAAAGGTGGTTGCGGCGGCGGAGCAGATCAGCATGCCCGTAATGATGGACGGATCCTTGCCGATCTTGGCGTAAACAAAGGTGTTGAACCACTGGTTCTCCATGTTCCAGCAGATCTGCCCGGCAAGGCCCAGGCCCCACACAAGAAGCCACATGGCAAAGCCGGAACGCTTTTTAAGGTCCGTTCGCTTCTGCAAAACAAAGCCCTCCCTCTATGTGCAGACGGCAGAAAATACCGCACGGCATTTTTTTTCGGATCATCACGGCTTTTCGTGAAGATCGATTTTTCTTCTTCATTATAGTCCATCTTACCGGCTTTTTCAATAGAAATCTGATTTTTCGCGGCATGAAAAAACGCCCCGGGGTATCCGGGGCGCATGCAGCGTTCAGCAATCAAACGAGCTCGATAATGCACATCTCCGCGGCGTCGCCTCTGCGGGGGCCGGTTTTGATGATGCGGCAATATCCGCCGTTTACATCCTGATATTTGGGGGCGATCTCAGCAAAGAGCTTTTTAACAACGTCTTCTTTGGTGATGTATGCCAACGCCTGACGTTTGTTGTGAAGCGTATCCTCTTTCGCGAGCGTGATCATTTTCTCCGTCATCGCGCGGACTTCCTTCGCTCTGGTCACTGTCGTCTCAATTCTGCCGTTTTCCAAAAGGAACGTTACCATTCCTCTCATCATCGCTCTGCGGTGATCCGTAGGTCTGCCGAGCTTTCTGGTTCCTGGCATGCAAATTCACTCCTTCATCTTAAGATAAACAGACGAATACGTTATTCGTCCTCCTGGCGCAGAGAAAGACCGATCTGGGCAAGCTTCTGGATCACTTCGTCCAGGCTCTTTTTGCCGAGATTTCTGACCTTCATCATTTCGTCCTCGGTCTTTTCGATCAAATCGCCAACGTTGTGAATGTTCGCTCTCTTCAAGCAGTTAAAGGAACGAACGGAAAGGTCAAGCTCCTCAACGGTCATCTCAAGGATCTGCTTATTGGAGTCGTTGTCCTTGACCACCATGATCTCTACGCCGCCGGTCTCCTCGGACAGGTCGACAAAGAGATTGAGATGTTCGTTGAGAATCTTGGCAGCCAACGAGACGGCGTCTCTTGCGGACGAGGTCCCGTTTGTCCATACCTCAAGCGTGAGCTTATCGAAGTCGGTGATATCGCCGACACGGGTATTCTCAACGGTATAGTTGACCTTGTTTACGGGCGTGTAGATAGAGTCGATCGCGATCACGCCGATCGGCGGGTTGAGAAGCGTCTTGTTGCGTTCTGCGGAAACGTATCCTCTGCCGGCGTCTGCGGTCAGCTCCATTCTGACGTGCGCTTCGGGGCTCAGGGACGCGATATGCAGCTCGGGATTGAGGATCTCTACCTCCGAGTCGGTCTGGATATCACCGGCAGTGATCTCCGTCGCATTGCTGACGTCGATATACATGGTCTTGGGACCGTTGCCGAATATCTTCAGGATCACGCTCTTTAAGTTCAGAACGATCTCCGTTACGTCCTCTTTCACGCCCTCGATCGTGGAAAACTCATGCAGCACGCCGTCGATCTTGACGGACGTGATGGCATAGCCCTTGAGCGAAGACAAAAGAACGCGGCGCAAGCTGTTGCCGATGGTTGTGCCGTAGCCTCTCTCCAACGGTTCAAGCACAAACTTGCCGTAAGAGCCGCTTTCGTTCATATCGGCAGCGGTAATGCTGGGCTTTTCAATTCCTATCATGCAAAACCCTCCTTATCTCATTGTATCAGGCCGCAAAACGGCCCTTTGTGGAGCACGAAATTATCTGGAATAGTGCTCAACGATCAGATGCTCTTCTACGGGGAAATCTACGTCCGCGCGTTCGGGCATTCTGGTCACGGTGCCTTTCAATTCGTCTCTATCCAGAGAAAGCCACTCGGGTACGGACACAAACACGGCGTCCTCTCCGGTGAGTTTGGTAAAGAGTACGGAAGAACGGCTGCGCTGTCTCACGGCGATCACCTGACCGGGCTTTACCTGGTAGGAAGGAATGTTCACCTTTTCGCCGTCCACCGTAAAGTGGCCGTGGGAGACAAGCTGACGCGCCTGACGGCGGGTCTGCGCAAAACCGAGACGGAACACGACGTTGTCCAGACGTCTCTCGCAGAGGATCAGCAGGTTTTCACCGGCCTTACCGGGCATTTTTGTAGCCTTCTCATAGTAAGAACTGAACTGCTTCTCCAAAACGCCGTATACGAACTTGACCTTCTGCTTCTCGTTAAGCTGACGGGCATATTCGGACTGTTTTCTTCTCATGCCGCCCTTGGGGTTGCGGTTGGTGTTCTTCTTCGCGTAACCCATGGCTGCGGGTGATACGTTAAGCGCCTTGCAGCGTTTTGCTACCGGCTGTGCATTTTTAGCCATAAAACTGTTTCCTCCTTGTAAAAATCAGACACGTCTTCTTTTGGGAGGACGGCAACCGTTGTGCGGGATGGGCGTTACGTCTTTGATCAGCGTAACCTCCAGACCTGCGGTCTGCAGCGCCCGGATGGCGGCTTCTCTGCCCTGACCGGGGCCCTTGACAAAGACCTCAACGGTTTTCATACCGTGCTCCATCGCCGCCTTGGCAGCAGTCTCGGCTGCGGTCTGCGCGGCAAAGGGCGTGGATTTTCTGGAACCTCTGAATCCCATTTCGCCGGCGGACGCCCATGATACGGCGTTGCCCTGCGTATCGGAAATCGTAACGATTGTGTTGTTGAAGGTGGACTGAATATGCACTGCACCACGTTCGATGTTTTTGCGTTCACGGCGTTTGCGTGTCGCGCCTTTTTTTGCGGTTGCTTTCTGAGCCATATACTGTTACCCCTCCTTACTTCTTCTTGTTCGCGATGGTCTTCTTGGGACCCTTACGCGTACGGGCGTTGGTCTTGGAACGCTGTCCTCTGACGGGAAGCCCTTTTCTGTGCCGGATACCGCGATAGCATCCGATCTCAATGAGTCTCTTGATATCATATGCCGTTTCTCTTCTGAGGTCGCCTTCCACCTTTACGTTGTGGTCGATGTACTCACGAAGCTTGGAAACGTCGTCTTCGGAAAGATCCTTCACGCGGGTATCGGGATCCACACCTGTTGCCTTGATGATATCGCTGGCAGTTTTGCGACCTATCCCGTAGATATAAGTGAGCGCGATCTCAATTCTTTTATCTCTGGGAAGATCTACACCGGATATACGTGCCATTTGTCAGTTGCACCTCCATTAATTGGTTTCAAGTCCGGGCTCAGCCCTGACGCTGCTTGTGCTTGGGATTTTCACAGATCACCATGACTTTTCCCTTGCGCTTAATGATTTTGCACTTCTCGCAAATTTTCTTTACAGAAGGTCTGACTTTCATTGTTAATACCTCCTAAAATTACGCTTGATACCGCTTTTACACGGTCGGATTATTTGGAACGCCATGTAATACGTCCCTTGGACAGATCATAGGGGGAGAGTTCCACGGTCACCTTGTCGCCGGGCAGGATCCGGATGTAATTCATCCGGAGCTTACCGGAAATGTGCGCCAGGATCACCGTGCCGTTTTCGAGTTTTACCTTGAACGCGGCGTTCGGCAGCGCCTCGACAACGGTACCTTCAATTTCGATATTATCCTGCTTGGACATTCAAAACACGCTCCTTATTTCAAAAAGTTTGCTTTTACGATTGCCAGTGCTTTGCGCAGACGCTTATCCGAATGAAACGCTTCTTCCTCCAGCCGAACGCCCACAGGCGTCAGATGTTTCGGATTTTTCCGCTTCGGGTTATCAAGCGGACGGTCTTTGCCGTTGCACACGAAAACGCCGGTTGCATCTGCTGCCGCGACGGCAAGAAACTCGTTTCGGTCCCTGCCCGCCGCGGAGATCACCGCATCGCCTCTTTCAAACATCATCCCCACCTCAGCATTGTGTAAGAATGATACATTCGCCGTCGGTAACGGCGACCGTATGTTCGAAATGGGCGGAAAGCCTGCCGTCTGCAGTGACGACCGTCCAGCCGTTCTGCAGCGTTCTGACCTCCTCGACGCCTTCGTTGATCATCGGTTCAATGGCAATCGTCATGCCCGGGATAAGTCTTGCACCCTTTCCGGGTTTGCCGTAGTTCGGAACCGAAGGATCTTCATGGAGATGGGCGCCGACGCCGTGTCCGGTATAATCGCGGACGACGCCGTACCCCCGGGAAACACAGTACTCGCACACCGCGTTGCCGATATCGCCCAGTCTGTTCCCCGCGACAGCCTTTGAAAGTCCCAGGTACAGGGCCTCCTTTGTGGTGTCGCACAGCCGCTCGGCAGCCGGGCTTACCTTGCCGCAATAGAAGGTGTAAGCGTTGTCCCCGTGGAAGCCGTTATATACGGCGCCGAGATCGATGCTTACGATATCCCCCTCGCGAAGTACGTGTTTTTTATCGGGTATCCCATGAATGACTTCATTGTTTACGGAAACGCACGCGGTCGCGGGAAAACCGTTATAGTGGAGAAACGACGGCGTCGCGCCCTGACTTTTAATATAATCAAAGGCGATCTTGTCGATCTCGGCCGTCGTCACACCGGGCTGAACGGCTTCCCCCGCCAATTTCAGTGCCTGTGCGGAAATTCTTCCCGCTTCACGCATCAGTTCGATCTCATGGCGTGTTTTCAGCACGATCATGCGTTAATCCTCCATGGCCTTGAGGGTGAGCGCCGTGGTATCCGCCACGTCCTCCTGCCCCTCAACTATGAAAAGCTTTCCTTTCTTTTCATAGAATGCTTTCAGCGGTTCGGTCTCTGCATGATAGACCTTCAGCCGCTCGAGAACCGTTTCGGGCGCGTCGTCTTTGCGCTGGACCAGTTCTCCGCCGCAGGCGTCGCAAACACCGGCGGTCTTCGGTTTTTTATACTCGAGGTGGTACGAGCTTCCGCAGGCCTTACACACTCTTCTGCCGGACATCCGCTTTGCGATCGCCTCGTCCGATACCTCGATATCGATCACGCGGTCGATACCGACGCCCATGGCGTCAAGCGCCTCTGCCTGGGGAATGGTACGGGGAAAACCGTCGAGAATAAAACCGTTTTTGCAGTCGTCCGCAGCAAGTCTGTCCCGGATGATGCCGATCACGACGTCGTCGGGAACGAGCTTGCCCGCGTCAATATAGGACTTTGCCTTCAGCCCCATCGGCGTGCCGTCCTTCAGGGCGGCGCGGATGATGTTGCCGGTGGAAATCGTGGGAATATTGAATTTTTCACTCACGATCTCCGCCTGCGTGCCTTTGCCTGCGCCGGGAGCGCCGAGAAAAATTACGTTCATCGGCGTCCTCCCTTAATCAAGGAAGCCCTTGTAATGGCGCATCATCATCTGGCTCTCGATCTGCTGGACCGTCTCAAGCGCAACGCCCACCAAAATGATCAGGGACGTACCGCCGATATTCAGGTTCAGATCCTGGAAATCCAGCGCGGTCGTGACCTGGCTGAACAGGATGGGATACAACGCCACAACGCTTAACATGAGCGCGCCCAGAAGCACGATCTTGGAAATGACCTTGGCAATATACTCCGCGGTGGGTTTGCCCGAACGGATGCCGGGGATCATACCGCTGTTCTTGGCAAGGTTGTTCGCCATTTCCACGGGGTTGTACTGAATGGAGGCGTAGAAATACGCAAAGAAGATGATCAGCAGGAAATAGATGATCCCATACACCCAGTTATCCGATTTGAACCAGGAGAAGAAGGTGTCCCAGAACTTGCCCCAGCCCGTTGTCTCGTCGATCTTGTTGGCGACAAACATCTGAATAGTGGGGGGCAGGGACAGAATGGAGCTGGCGAAGATGACGGGAAGCACGCCCGACATATTGACTTTGATCGGGATGTTCGAGTTCTGTCCGCCGTACATCTTCCGTCCGACGACGCGTTTTGCGTACTGCACGGGGATCCTGCGCTCCGCACCGTCCATCCAGACGATATACGCCAGCATCAGGACAAGCGAAATGATCGCGATTGCGGAAACGAGGTGGTACCAGCTGCCCTTTTGGAAGGGGATGACGAGCAACTGATAGATGATCGTGGGAAGCCTGGAGACGATACCTGCAAACAGGATCAGGGAGATGCCGTTGCCGATGCCCTTGTCGTTGATCTGTTCGCCCAGCCACATGACCAGCGCGGAACCCGCCGTCAGGCACGAAACGATAACCAGGCCCTGGAAGAACGCGCCGAAGCCCGTATACGCATTGCCGCTTGCATCCGTTGTGAGCATATTGCCCTGACTCCACAGATACACGTAATACGCAACGCCCTGCATAACGGCAAGACCGATGGTCACATACCGCGTGATGGTCGCCATTTTTTTTCTGCCGTCCTCGTCGTGCGAGAGCTTTTCAAGGGCAGGGATGGCAACCGCCAGCAGCTGCAGGATAATGGACGCATTGATGTAGGGCGTGACGCCCAGCGCGAACAGACGTCCGTAGCTGAACGCGTCGCCGGTCATCATGGAAAGGTAATCCAGGAACGTACCGCCGCCGTTCGTGCCAAGTCCGTTTTCTGCCAGGATATTGACAAAGGGAACGGGAATGGCACAGCCCAATCTGAACAGGAAGAGGATGAAGAGCGTATAGATCATTTTCTTGCGCAGATCAGCGATCTTCCATGCGTTGATAATTGTTTTTATCATTGGTGTACATGCTCCTTTCTGATTGAGTCAAAACAAAAACCGTTTTTTTGTGCTTACGCAACCTCGGCGGTGCCGCCGGCTGCCTCGATCTTTGCTTTTGCCTCTTTCGAAAAAGCACTTGCCTTTACGGTGAGGGCCTTTGTGATCTCACCGTTGCCGAGGACCTTGATCCCGTCCAGCTCTTTTTTAACGAGCCCTTTTTCAATGAGAGCGGCGGCGTCGACTACGCTGCCGGCCTCAAAAGCGTCGTTGAGAGCCGAAACGTTCACGATCGCGATCTCTTTGGCAAAAATGTTGTTGAAGCCTCTCTTCGGAAGTCTTCTCTGTAAGGGCATCTGGCCGCCTTCAAATCCGGGACGCATGCCGCGGCCGGCTCTCGCCTTCTGACCCTTGTGGCCCTTGCCGGCGGTTTTGCCCTGACCGGACGCGGGACCTCTGCCTATACGCTTGACCGGCTTGTTGGAACCGGGAGCAGGCGATAAATCGTGAATTCTCATTTTAAGCGATCCTTTCTGCTCTTAAGCTTCGGTAACTTCAAGAAGGAAGCCGATCTTTTTGATCTTGCCTCTTGTCTGCGCGTTGTCCGGCTGCACCGAAACATCGCCGATTTTACGAAGACCGAGTGACTGTGCTGTGGCAATCTGGTCTTTTTTGCAGCCGATAAGGCTTTTCACAAGCTTGACGTTTACATCTGCCATAACGACCTTCACTCCTTAACCTATAATTTCTTTCACGCTCTTTCCTCTGACCGCGGCAACCTCTTGGGCGTTGCGCAGCTGGGAAAGACCGTTGAGCGTAGCGCGAATGACGTTGCAGGGGTTGTTGGAACGGAGCGCCTTGGTACGGATATCCTGGATACCGACCGTCTCCACGACCGCACGCACGGGGCCGCCGGCGATCACGCCGGTACCGGGGGCAGCGGGCTTGAGAAGAACGACGCCTGCGCCGAACTTGCCGATGACCTCGTGGGGGATGGTGGTTCCCTTCAGCGCAACGGTCATCATGTTCTTCTTGGCGTCCTCGATCCCCTTACGGATCGCATCCGGCACTTCACCGGACTTGCCGAGACCGAAACCGATCTTGCCCTTCCCGTCGCCGACCACGACCAGTGCGGAGAACTTGTAGATACGTCCGCCCTTTACAGTCTTGGAAACACGGTTGATTGCAACGACTTTCTCAATAAACTCGGATTCTTTTTCTCTTTGCTGTGAATCAAACTTAGCCAAAGTAATTCCTCCTTTATCAGAATTTAAGTCCGCCCTCACGGGCGCCTTCGGCCAAGCCCTGGACACGGCCGTGATAAATGTAACCGCCGCGATCGAAAACAACATCCGTGATGTTCTTTTCGGCTGCGCGTTCCGCAAGCAGCTTGCCGACCTTCTTTGCGGCCTCGACGTTTCCGCCGTATTCCTCAAAGCTCTTTTCCGCGGTGGACGCGCTGCAAAGCGTTACGCCCTTTTCGTCGTCGATCAGCTGTGCATAGATGTGTTTCAGGGAGCGGTAAACGTTCAGACGAGGACACGCGGCGGTGCCGCTGATCTTTCTGCGGACTCTCTTATGACGCGCCTGTCTTGCTTTCGCTGTATTAGGTCTGTTAACCATAAAAGTATCCTCCTTCTATTATTTGCCGCCCTTACCGGCTTTGCCCTCTTTGCGGCGGACCACTTCGTTGGCATAGCGGATGCCTTTGCCCTTGTAAGGCTCCGGCGGACGTACGCCGCGGACCTCGGACGCGAACTGGCCGACCAGCTGTTTGTCATAGCCGTTAATCACGATCTGGTTGGGTGCGGGGACTTCGACCGTAATGCCCTCGGGCGGAGTCATCACGACCTGGTGAGAATAACCGACGTTCAGCACAAGATCCTTGCCCTGCAGCGCGGCGCGGTAACCGATACCGACGATCTCCAGTTCCTTTTTGAAGCCGTTGTGCACACCCTCTACCATGTTTGCGACAAGCGTTCTTGTCAGACCGTGCAGCGCGCGGTTGGGAGCCGTATCGTCAGGTCTTGTGACCTTCAGCTGCCCGTCTGCAAGCTCGATGCCGATATTACTGTTGAATGTTCCGGTAAGTGTACCTTTGGGACCCTTGACGGTCACGGTGCTGCCGTCGATTTTGACGTCGACGCCCGCCGGAACAACGATGGGTAATCTGCCTATACGAGACATCCCTTTGTACCTCCTTACCAAATAAACGCAAGGACTTCGCCGCCGACGTTGGCCTTCCGCGCGTCCTTATCAGTCATAATGCCCTTGGACGTTGAGAGAATGGCGATCCCGAGGCCCTTCATGACCTTGGGCATATTCTCGCAGTCCGTATATATACGCAGACCGGGCTTTGATACTCTGCGCAAGCCAAGCAGCACCTGGCTCTTATTGGGACCGTATTTCAGAGCGATATCGATCACGCCCTGTTTTCCGTCCTCAATTACCTTGAAACCTTTGATATAACCCTCGTCGAGCAGGATCTGCGCGATCGCAATCTTCATCTTGGAAGCAGGCACGGACACGGTGTCGTGCTTTGCGGAATTCGCGTTTCTTATTCTCGTGAGCATATCAGCGATGGGATCGGTAATCTGCATGCCGTTAACCTCCTTTAGCGTTCAGCTGACTTACCAGCTTGCTTTTTTCACGCCGGGGATCTGACCGGCATGGGCGAGCTCTCTGAAACAGATACGGCAAACACCGTACTTACGCAAATAAGCGTGGGGTCTTCCGCAAATCTTGCATCTGTTGTAAGCTCTGGTGGAATACTTGGCAGGACGCGCCTGCTTGACTTTCATCGATGTTTTTGCCATGATTACCCCTCCTTATCTCGCGAACGGAGCGCCCATCAGACTGAGCAGCTCTCTGGCTTCTTCGTCGGTGGCGGCGGTGGTCACAATGCAGATGTCCATGCCGCGGACCTTATCGACCTTGTCGTACTCAATTTCAGGGAAAATGAGCTGTTCTCTGACGCCCAGGGAATAGTTGCCTCTGCCGTCAAAGGAGTTCGGATTGATGCCGCGGAAGTCGCGGACACGGGGCAGCGCCAGGTTGAAGAGTCTGTCGATAAACTCGTACATTCTCTCGCCGCGGAGCGTCACCTTCACGCCGTTGGGCATCCCTTCGCGGAGCTTGAAGTTTGCAACGCTCTTCTTTGCCAGACACACAACAGCCTTCTGGCCGGTGATCTTGGCGATATCGCCCACGATGGCGTCGATCGCCTTGGGGTTGTCGCGCGCTTCGCCGCAGCCGACGTTGATGACGACCTTATCGATCTTCGGGATCTGCATGACGCTCTTATAGCTGAACTTTTTCATAAGAGCGGGAGCGACGTCGTTGTTATAGTATTCTTTCAGTCTTGCCATAATCCTTTGTCCTCCCTTTCTTATTCAAAGTGCGCGCCGCACTTTTTGCACACGCGGAGCTTTTTGTCGCCGTCGATCACATGACCGATCCGGGTGGCTTTGCCGCACTTGGGGCAAATAAGCTGCACCTTTTCGGCGTACAAAGCGCTTTCCGCCTTGATAATGCCGCCGGGCTCGCCCATCTGACGGGGCTTAACATGCTTGGAAACGATGTTGACGCCGCCGACGATCACTTTGCCCTCGGAGGGGCTGACCTGCATGACCTTACCGGTCTTGCCTCTGTCCTTGCCGTTGATGACAATAACGGTATCGCCGGTTTTTACATGAACTTTATTACTCATTCGTCAGGCCTCCTTACAGTACTTCGGGAGCGAGGCTGAGGATCTTGGTATATTCCTTATCGCGGAGCTCTCGTGCCACCGGCCCAAAGATACGCGTACCTCTGGGGTTTTTGTCTTCTTTGATGATAACGGCCGCATTCTCGTCGAAACGGATGTAGGTGCCGTCGTCGCGGCGAACGCCCTTTGCGGAGCGAACAATCACCGCTTTTACCACGTCGCCTTTTTTTACAACGCCGCCGGGTGTAGCCTTTTTAACGGAAGCGACGACCACGTCGCCGATGTTGGCGTATTTTCTGCCGGTACCGCCCAGCACACGGATGCACATAAGCTCCTTGGCGCCGGTATTGTCGGCGACTTTCAGTAATGTTTGCTGTTGAATCATAACGTGCCTCCTTATTTCGCCTTCTCGATGATCTCAACAACACGCCATCTCTTGTCCTTGGAAAGCGGACGCGTCTCCATCAGGAGCACTCTGTCGCCTACGCCGCAGATGTTGTTTTCATCATGGGCCTTCAGCTTGATGGTGTGGTTCACGATCTTCTTATACAGCGGATGACTGACCTTATCCTTAACGGAAACAACAACGGTCTTATCCATTTTATCGCTGGTTACGATGCCGACACGGGTCTTTCTTAAATTTCTTTCCATTTATGCTTCCTCCCTTATTAGGCATCCCGGCCGTGAAGCTCGACGTCGCGCTGTACGGTAAGCACGCGCGCAATGTCCTTCTTGACGGCGCTGATACGCATTGGATTATCGAGCTGGTTGATGGCCTGCTGGAAGCGCAGCTTAAAAAGCTCATCCTTCAGCTCTTTGAGTTTAGCATCCAACTCGGAAGCTGACATTTTTCTGATCTCGCTGGCCTTCATTCTGCCTCACCGTCCTGTTCTTCCTTTTTTACAAACTTACACTTGATGGGAAGTTTGTTTGCCGCAAGACGCATGGCCTCGCGGGCGATCTCTTCGTCCACGCCGGCGATCTCAAACATGATCCTGCCGGGCTTGACGACCGCCACCCAGTACTCGGGAGAACCTTTACCGGAACCCATGCGGGTCTCGGCGGGTTTCTCGGTGATGGGCTTGTCGGGGAAAATCTTGATCCAAACCTGACCGCCGCGCTTGATGTAACGCGTCATGGCGATACGGGCGGCCTCGATCTGGTTCGAGGTGATCCATGCCGGTTCGAGAGCGGCAAGACCGTAATCGCCGTAATTCACTTGTGTTCCGCGGTGCGCGGCGCCCTTCAGGCGGCCTCTTTGCTGTCTGCGGAACTTTACACGCTTAGGCATTAACATCTTTACGCCCTCCTGTCTCTTCTTTTTTTGTTAGCAGAGGCGTCGTGCAGAACTTCGCCTTTGTAGATCCAGACCTTTACGCCGATGCGGCCGTAGGTGGTCTTCGCCTCCGTGAAGCCGTAGTCGATATCGGCACGGATGGTCTGCAGCGGGATGGTGCCCTCTTTATAGGTCTCGCTCCGGGCGATCTCGGCGCCGCCGAGTCTGCCGCCGCACTGGATCTTGATTCCGTTCGCGCCGAGACGCATCGTGCTGCCGATGGCCTGCTTGACTGCGCGGCGGAAAGAAACTCTCTTTTCAAGCTGCTGCGCGATCTTCTCCGCAACGAGCTGCGCGTTGAGGTCGGGCTGCTTGATCTCGATGATGTTGATATAAATGTCTTTGCCTGCGCCGAGCATCTTTTTGCAGGTGCTCTTGATCTTTTCGATCTCGGCGCCGCCCTTGCCGATCACCATGCCGGGCTTTGCGCAGTGGATATTGATGCGGACTCTCTTGGGGTCGCGCTCGATCTCCACTTTGGGCACGCCCGCGGAATTGAGGGTCTTCAGCAGATACTCACGGACCTTATGATCCGCGATCAGCGTATCGGCAAAGTCTGCCTTACCGGCATACCAGCGGGATTCCCAATCCTTGATAACGCCGACTCTTAAACCGGTGGGGTTAATTTTCTGTCCCATTGATGATGTCCTCCTTCCCGCTTAGTCCATTTCCTTGAGTACAAGGTTGATGTGAGACGTCTTCTTGTTGATGCGGAACGCTCTGCCGTGTGCTCTGGGACGAATTCTCTTGAGGGTGGGTCCCTGCGAGACCGTACACTCGGCAACGTACAGACGGTCGACGTCCATATTGAAATTGTTCTCTGCGTTCGCCATGGCGGACTTGAGAAGCTTTGCAAGCGGTTCACACGCAGCCTTGGGTGTGAACTTCAGGATCGCCAAAGCTTCGTCAGCAGGCTTGTTTCTGATCAGATCGAGCACGATCTGGACCTTACGGGGCGCGATGCGCACATAAGGCGCGCTGGCTTTTGCTTCCATATTGTTACACTCCTTTCGGCTTATTTACCGTTGTTTGACGTTTTGCTGCCCGCGTGACCACGGAAGGTTCTGGTGGGAGCAAACTCACCCAGCTTGTGACCTACCATGTCCTCGGTGACATACACCGGTACATGCTTGCGGCCGTCGTGAACGGCAAAGGTATGGCCAACAAATTCCGGGAAGATCGTGGAGCTGCGGCTCCAGGTCTTGAGGACGATCTTTTCGCCCTTATTATTCATATCAATGACTCTCTGCATCAGCTTGGGCTGAACAAAGGGCCCTTTCTTAACACTTCTGCCCATTATTTATTGCTCCTTTCCGTTTATTTATCGTTCGTGCGCTTCACGATCAGCTTATCGGAAGGCTTATGCTTGGCGCGCGTCTTGTAACCGAGGGCGGGCTTGCCCCACGGGGTCACAGGGCCGGGACGACCGATGGGAGACTTGCCTTCGCCGCCGCCGTGCGGGTGGTCGCAGGGGTTCATAACGGAACCGCGGACCGTAGGACGGACGCCCATATGGCGCGTACGGCCGGCCTTACCGATCTTCACGTTGATGTGGTCTTCGTTGGATACGGTGCCGATGGTGGCCATGCAGGTCACGGGAACGTTTCTCAGCTCGCCGGAGGGCAGACGCAGAAGCGCGAACCTGCCTTCCTTGGCCATCAGCTGCGCCGCGTTGCCCGCGGCTCTTGCCAGCTGACCGCCTCTGCCGGGATAGAGCTCCACGTTGTGGATGAAGGTACCGGTGGGGATGTTGGTCAGGGGCAGGGCGTTGCCGACCTTGATATCGGCGTCCGGTCCCGCAATGATCGTATCGCCGACCTGCAGACCTGCGGGCGCAAGGATATAGCTCTTGACGCCGTCTTCATATTCTACCAGCGCGATAAACGCGGAACGGTTGGGATCGTACTCCAAAGTCTTTACTTCGGCGGGCACGCCGAGCTTCTGGCGCTTGAAATCGATCACACGGTATTTTTTGCGGTTGCCGCCGCCGTGATGGCGGACGGTAATTCTGCCGTAGGAATTTCTGCCGGAAGTTTTCTTCAGGGGTTCCAGAAGGCTTCTTTCGGGAGCAACCTTTGACAGTTTGGAATAATCAGTCGTCGACATATTGCGTCTGCCGTTTGTCGTCGGCTTATAAACTTTAATAGCCATAATTTGTCACACGCCTTTCATATGATTGAAAAAATTGTGTTTCGCGCCGTCCGGCTTAGCGGCCCGGCTAAGAGGCCATACGTCGCCGGAGGGCAAAAGTCGGATCAAAACATTCCGTCAAAGAACTCGATGGTCTTGCTTTCTTCCGTCAGTGTTACGATGGCCTTTTTGAAGGAGGGGGTGTAGCCCTCGAACCGGCCGTAGCGGCGAAGATGGCCGCGCACGTTGATCGTATTGACGTCCTTGACCTTCACGCCGAACAGCTCTTCGCAGGCCTTGGCGATCTCGATCTTATTGGCGTTTTTCGCAACGATGAACGTATACTTTTTCATAGAGGTGCCCATCATGCTCTCTTCGGTGACGACGGGCTTGAGGATGATATCCTGTGCAAACTTACTCATTATGCATAAACCTCCTCGATCTTTGCGACGGCGTCCTTGAGCACGATGAGGGTGTCGCAGTTGAGAATATCATAGGTGTTGAGGGTGCCGACCAGCGTGGTCTTGACGCCCGCGATATTTCTTGCGCTGCGGTACACAACGTCGTCCTTCTCGGGAAGCACGATCAGCGTCTTCCTGCCGGCGGAGAGCGCCGCGAGGACCTTTACGATCTCTTTGGTCTTGATGGCGTCGAGCTTTAATTCGTCAAGCACGATCATCTCATTGTCGGCAACCTTTGCGGAAAGCGCGGACTTCATAGCCAGTCTGCGGACTTTCTTGTTGATAACAAATCTGTAGCTGCGGGGCTTGGGACCGAGCGCAACGCCGCCGTGATACCACTGGGGCGCTCTTGTGGAACCCTGACGCGCGCGGCCTGTGCCCTTTTGTCTCCAGGGCTTTTTGCCGCCGCCGCTGACCTCGCTTCTGGTGCGGGTGGACTGTGTTCCCTGACGCTGGTTCGCAAGATAATTGACGACCGCGATATGCATGGCGGAGGTATTGGGCTCGATGGCGAATATGCCTTCGCTGAGTTCAAGCTCCGAGACCTTTTCGCCGGAAGTATTGAATACGTCGATTTTAGGCATCTTACTTTCCCTCCTTACGCTTTCTTAACGGCGTCCGTGATCACAACGTAACCGCCCTTTGCGCCGGGAACGGCGCCCTTAACGGCGATGAGGTTGTTTTCCGCGTCAACTCTGACAACGTCCAAATTCTGAACGGTGACTTTTTCACTGCCGAGATGGCCGGGCATCTTTTTGCCCTTGAACACTCTGGAAGGATCCGAGCAGGCGCCCATGGAGCCCTGATGTCTGACGACGGGACCGGAGCCGTGGGTCTCTTTCAGTCTGCCGAAGTTCCATCTTTTGATCGCGCCGGCATAGCCTTTACCTTTGCCGGTGCCGCTGACGTCGACCTTGTCGCCTGCGGCGAACACGTCAGCCTTGAGAATGTCGCCCGTGTTGAGGGCGGAGGTGTCGGCGAAACGGAACTCTTTGAGTACCTTTTTCGGCGCGACGTCAACCTTTGCGAAATGTCCCTTTAAGGGTTTGGATACGCGGTTGACTTTCACGTCGCCGAAGCCGAGCTGTACGGCATCATAGCCGTCTTTTTCCGCCGTTTTTTTCTGCACGACGGCGCAGGGACCAACTTCTAAAACGGTTACGGGGATCACTTTACCCTTCTCGTCAAAAAGCTGAGTCATGCCGATCTTTTTTCCGATAAGACCTTTTTGCATTTTTTTGTTTCCTCCTTCAGATTATTGGTCGGTGCTTACCGACTTGACCTGCGGTTACCTATTATATCAGGTTACCGAAATCACAGCATTTTGATTTCGATATCAACGCCGGCGGGGAGCTCAAGATTTGTCAGCGCCTCCGCGGTCTTCGCGGACGGACGGATGATATCTATGAGTCTTTTGTGGGTTCTCTGCTCAAACTGCTCACGGCTGTCTTTATACTTGTGAACAGCGCGGAGAATGGTAACGATCTCTTTCTCGGTGGGAAGCGGGACGGGACCGGAAACCTGCGCGCCTGTGCGCTTTGCGGTCTCAACGATTCTCTCAGCCGCTTTGTCGACGAGGGTGTGGTCATACCCTTTGAGTCTGATTCTGATTTTTTCCTTAACTGCCATTGGTTACGCCTCCTTAAAATTTTGGGGTGGGCTCGGATCGAAAATTTTTCACACGGCGCCGGGTTATTCGCGCTTGTCGATTTTTAAATCCGGAATTCGCAAGCCATTCCGGACAGTCGACACATGAAAAAACTTTCCGCCGCGGATACGGGAAAACCGGTTAAGGCACAGTTTCCCCCCGCAGTCGTTCACATTCGCCCGGTTTGAAATCGGACATACTCCGCGGAAATTATCCGTGTCAAGCACGGTCACCTCCCGCATCATCGCATATCAGCCTGTCTTTGCGTTTGGGCATAATTCACCCATAGCCGCACAGGCACCCGTATAATATATCATATCGTTTTTCAAATTGCAAGTCTTTTTGTAGAATTTTTTTAAAAATATTTGTGCAATTTTTACAGCCCACGATTTAGTAAAAAAAAGCGCGGCATAGTCCATATATAGTATGTAATAAAATATTATAATACGGAGAAAATTGTCTGCGGCAATTTTCGGCAAGCGGCAGATCGCTTTCAGCCGTTAGAACTGTCGAAAAACGCAGGGCGTTTTTTTTGAAATTTGAAATGTGAAAGGTGAAATTTCATCTTTTTTCTTTTTTCTTTCATCTTTGAAAAAAGCGGCCGAGTTTCAGCCGCTTTTTTCTCACGTCATGGAATTGATGAGCTGCACAAAGTGCGTGATGGTGTGGATCATCCAGTAAACGATCCCGCGGATGCCGGGGGCGTCTTTGACTTCGTCGTACCAATCGCAGCGGCTGCAGCGGAACTCGCCCTCGTGCGGATCGCGGACGACGACGTCCTGCGAAAGCGTCTTGTGCCCGCCGTCTTCAAAGTCCAGCTCCGCCGTCACCGTGACGGTGCCTTTCTTCTTCGCCGTAAATGCGCCGGTTTCGGGGGCGATCTCCAAAACGTCCGGATCGGAAGAGGCGTATTGTACGGTAAATGTGCGCGCCGTGTTGGTCTCTACCGTCGCTTCGCCGGTCTCTTCTTCTTCCACCGTCGGGCCGACGCGCAAGGCGTACAGGTCGTGCGTGACGGTAAAGTCGATCGTCGTCTCGGCGCC
>JAFSXY010000150.1 GCA_017443805.1 Clostridia bacterium
ATCGTCATATACGGCCGTAAAGTCGGGCGTAAAGCCGTCCGTCTCCGCCGACTGTTCGGACTCTACGGCTGCAGCAGGCTCTTCCGTCACAGCGGCGGAATCATCAACAGCTTCTGCGGGTTCTTCCGCCGGTTCGGCCGCATCCAAATCGTCATATACGGCCGTAAAGTCGGGCGTAAAGCCAACCGTCTCCGCCGACTGTTCGGACTCTACGGCTGCAGCAGGCTCTTCCGTCACAGCGGCGGAATCAACAACAGCTTCTGCGGGTTCTTCCGCCGGTTCGGCCGCATCCAAATCGTCATATACGGCCGTAAAGTCGGGCGTAAAGCCAACCGACTCCGTCGCCTGTTCGGTCTCTTTTGAAACAACAGGTTCTTCGACCTGTACAGCAGCTTCTTTTGCTTGCGTCGGCTCTTCCGTCGGAACAGGTTTTTCTGCCGCAGCGGATTGCTCGTCTTGTAAGAAGACAGGGTTGATCTCTTCATACACTTCCGTCGACGCAGCGGCCTGATAAGCCATTTCGTTCCGTGAAAGGAGTTCGTCTATTTCATGAACATCCTGCTTTACGGTATCATCGGCACGCGCTGCATTTTCCGACAGCGACACCTCCGTATTTTGCGCCGTTCCACCCTGTGATATGTCTGCCTGTTTTCCGGCCACCTCCCGGATTCTGTTTGCGGCAGAGTCGTACACAGACTCACCCTGAAGTCTGATCGCTTCCGTTTGCGACGCGGCGGCCGCCGGGGTCAAGCCGACGGGGACTGCTGCAGGCGAAAGCCGGAGCGCTTGAGTATCCAACGATGAAAAAGCGTCGTCCGCATCGGATTGCGGCATGGGTTCTATGGGAGTTTTGCCGTTTTCTTTTATAAAAGCATCCGGTTCAAAGCTTGCGGTAGGATCGGAAATATCTTCAAAATCTCTTGAAATCTCGAGCGGTTGGTTTTTTTCAAGCTCGGACACAAGCATATCTTCGTCCTGTATTGCGCCTTCCCCGGTGGAAAGCTCCGTAACCGGTATTCCGTGCGCAAAAAGCAGCGCATCCGTATCCGTCTGCTGACCGGCGGCCTCCAAAATAGCGGCCGCTTTATTTCTCGCTTCCGTGATTATTTCATTGGAAATGCGCCTGCTCTCAATCAGTTTTTGTTCCACTGCCTTATCGGCCATGGCAAGCGCTTCGTTGGCGCGTTCCTCTGAGAGGGAGATTACGCTGTCGGCAGAGCTCTGCGCTTCCGCGATCAGATCCTGCGCCTTTGCTTTGGCTGCGCTCAACAGCATGGAGGCCTGCGATCCCGCATCTTCGTTGACTGTATCGGAAATACGTTTCGCTTCGTCGTAAATAGACTGTGCTGCATTAATTTTTTCCGTATAGATCTGTACAGCCTGTGTTTTCAGATCGGCAACCGTTTGATCAGCAAGCAGACGTGCCTCTTCTATTTTCTCAAACGCAGCCTGATTGGCAGTATCCACAATTTGGTCCGCCTCGAAACGGGATTGTTCAAGCAGCGTCTGTGTCTGTGTCTGCGTCTGTTGAAGAAGAAGATCGGAAGCAGCTTTTGCAGCAGCTAATATCTCATAAGCACGCTGTTGCGCATCCTCTACCAGCGCATGCGCCTTTGAAGCGCTTTCCGCTTCTATATTTTCAGCCTGTGCGTCAAGCTCGGCCTGAACGGTCTGCAACAGCGCATCGGCGTCCGCGCGCGCTTGTTCGGCAACCTTTTTGGCCTCTGAAAGCACCTGCTCTGTTTCTTCTTTGTTATGCTGTGCCGCTGTTTTTGCACCGGATATAATTTCCTGCGCCTCGGCAGAAGCCGCTGCAAGCATGGAAACAACCTGCGCCTGCGCATCCAAACGTGCCTGTTCGGCGGCGCTTTTGGCCTCCTGCAGCGCTTTTTCCGATTCCGCAGTGTTTTGCTGCACCGACGTTTTTGCACCTGATAAAATCGCCTGCGCTTCATTAGACGCTGAATCAAGCATTTCCGCAGCCTGCGCTTCGGCGTCGGAACGAGCCTGCTGTGCCGCGGTTCGCGCCTCCTGCAGCATTTGTTCCGCTTCTCTGGTGATCTCCGCCGCCCGGAATTCGGCGTCAGACACGCACTTCGTTGCGCGCGCTTCGGCTTTTTCGACCGCATCGTTCAAGATCTGATCCAGGCCTGACATCTTTTCATCCGCATCCGCCTGCGCGTTTTCCATAATGGCGTCGGCGGCTTTTTGCGCATCATCCATAAGCGCGGCGCTGCGGACCTGCGCATCTTCAATCAGCGAAGTTGCCTTAACGTCACAGTCTGCAAGCAAATCATTTACCGTTTTTTCCGTTTCACTCGTCACAGCGGCAGCAGACTCACGCGCAGCGTTCAAATAGCCGTCTGCAAGGATCTTTGCAGAGGAAATAATGCTGGTATATTCCGCCTCGGCGGCGTCGTTGATTTTTCCGGCCTTGAACTTTGCGTCGTCAAGTATACCGTCCGCCTGCTTTTCTATCTCGGCGATCTTCCCCTCTGCGGCGCGAATAATCTCATCCGCCCGATCATTTGCGGCCGAAATAATCAGATCCGCGCTCTTCTGGGCATTGTACAGGACATCCCGGAGCACGTTTTCATCCTTTCGGTATTCATCGAGCTTTGCGGCAAGAATACTGAGCTTGCGGATCAGATTGCCGTTCTCAACAAAAATATCGCCGTAATCCCTTTTGAATTCCTCAAAAAGTCTGTCAACATCCTGTGCGCTGTATGCCCCGTCGGAAACGGGAACAAAAGATATATTTTTTAATTGCGCGGGTGTAAACATAGTGATCGTCCTTTCACGAACTTAAATTCTCATTCATGCTTTCTTCCCCGATTTGCCGGAGCTTATACAAAAAACATTCCGTTGCTTTCCAGCTCATCCAAAAGATCGCCCATTACATCCACGTTATACGGCGTAATGATATAGGTATTGTTCGCTATTTTTTTCAGTTTTCCGCCGTTGGAATACGCGACGCCGCTTAAAAAGCATAACAGCTTTCCGGCTTCGTCCTTTGCTGTCGCTTCCAAATTCAATACGACCGTTCTTTTTTCCAGAAGCTCGTCCGCAATCGCGGTCGCCTCGTCAAAATGCTCCGGTTTTTTCAAAACGACCTGCAGCTTTGCCGTCGTATGAATATCTACAACCTTCGTTGTTGTGGATGAAGCCGAAGCGCGTTGTGGACGCCGTTCGCTGCGATAAAGAGAAGCAGGCGCTTTTGTCTCCTCCTCCGGTTCAAATTCCTCCATCTCTTCCTCATCCGCATCATCGAAGTAGTCGTTGTCCAAACTCAGCATTTTTCTGAATTTCTCCGAGAGTTTCATGGTATAAATCCTTTCTGTTTATATATACTTTATTTCTTTTACCATTTTAATTAATATTGTCGGGCGCCGAACAGTGCGCCGCCGATCCGTATGAGCGTTGCGCCCTCCAGCACCGCCGACACATAATCGGCAGACATTCCCATGGACAATGTATCCATGTCCCGTGTACCCTGCGCCGACCGCAGCGTTTCAAAAAGCGACCGTGTTTGTGCAAAATAGCCGCGTGCGGCTTTTTCTGTCTCACAGACAGGCGGGATGCACATCAGTCCGCGGATCTTAATGCCCGGCATTTCGCTGATACATGCAGCCGCCTCCGGCAGCTGCGCAGCCTGAAAGCCTGTTTTGGAAGCTTCGTTTCCGATATTGACCTCCAAAAGTACGGACATCTCCTTTTGATGCAGCTGCGCCTGTCTGGAGATCTCCTGCGCGAGCGAAACGCTGTCCACCGACTGTATCATCTGAACCACGTCGATGATTTTTCGCACCTTATTGGATTGCAGATGACCGATGATGTGTTTTTCCACATCCTGCGGATGCAGGTAATCAAGCTTTGACAAAAGCTCCTGTACTTTATTCTCTCCGATCAGATCGAACCCTGTCTGCAGTGCGTAATTGACAAGTGCCGGTTCAACGGTTTTCGTTACGGCCATTACCCGGACGTCCGCCCTGTTTCGGCCTGCGCGTATAACAGCGTCGGACAACATCCCCTCCAGCCGTTTTGCGTTTTCCTCAATTGCTCTGAACCGTTGTTCAAGAGATGATTTTTCCGTCATACAGATCCGTCCCTTCGGTAATGATCTCATCATACAATCTCAGGTAACCGTTCTGATCCGAATTGGAAACCAAAACGATATTCTCATCCGAATAAATGATTTCAATTTTGCGAAAACGGGCGATATTGCCCAATTGGATAAATACGCCTGTCTCCTCTTCTCCGTCTGCGTTTTTGATCGTTCGCACCGCTTTTTTATTGACCGCATATCCGGAGTATTCCTCCACACGGATACGAACGTTCTCCATGCGAAGGGATGCAAGCCTGGCGTTCATCAGATTGGAAGAAAGCACCAACGCAGCCGTACCGTCTTCACTTAAATTCTTCGCCTTTAACCGCATCGTCAGCGCTTCATCAGACATGTCCGGGAAAAAGACCTTTACGTTCCCGCCGACGGAAAGCGTGTCTGCGTCCGCCTCATTGACAATGCATACAAGATACCAGTTGAACTGCGTAATGATTTTTCCCACGTTTTTTCCGACGGGCGTCGGAGAAGCTTCCAGCAGAGAAGAGACCTCTTCCGGCGTGATTGCGGCAACGGCGCTGTAATCACCGGTCTTTTCGTAACCGTCCGTAACGTTGACGTAGTATCCCGCCTGCGAAGCCGTCACCTCCGAATAACCCACAAACTCATTTTGCAGCGCTCCCATTTTATCGGTGATCTCTGAAATTCGCGCGCTCACGTCGATCGTTTTGCCGATTGCCGCCTGCTTTCTGGTGATATCGGAAGAAAGCGCGCGTATTTTTTCCGGCAGCACAGACAAATCGTTCCGATTGAGCGTGTCCTCGACCGCAAGAAGAGACGATAAGATATTGGCGTTGTACAGTTCCATGCCGACGGAGAGCGCGGAACCGGAAACCAAATCGATACTCTTATAATAAGCAAGCTCTTCTTCCAGATACGCATACTCCAATGATTTTTCCGCCATATCGGAGGAAGTGTAAATCTTGGCGACCGCGTCGCCGACAGAGACCTTGCTGCCGTTTGAGACGCCCGGCACGACCGTTCCGCCGCCGGTATACGGTACAACGGACTCTTCACGGAGCACAAATCCGCGCGTGTCGATATTCTTGGAAATGGTACGGGACAAAGCCGTTTCGGTGTTAGCCGTTGTCTGTCCGCGTCCCGCAACGTAGATCTGATAAACACAGAAAAAAACGATCACGAGACAAATCAGACCGACAACGATCTTCTGTGCAACGCCCGAGCGCAGTTCAAAATCAATATTCATATGTAGTTTGCGTCTGAATTTGCCGTCATCTTTTCCGGCGTTCGCAATCCTTCTGACCTCGCTCACAGCGTTTGCGCCTCCTTCCCGAAGTGTTTATCCGTTATTTTTACTGCACAGGCAAAAATATCCGCCTCGTTTTTTTCATCACAATCGATCCAGTGCACGTCCGGATTTCGACCGAACCATGTCAGCTGTCGTTTTGCATAGCGTCTGGTAGCGCGGATCAAATTCTCACGCGCTTCTTCAAAAGAGATCTCTCCCGCAAAAAACGGCGCAAACTCCTTATACCCGATCGCCTGCGAAGCCGTATTCACACCGTCAAGCCCGTAGTACGACCGCGCCTCCTCCAACAACCCGTCGGCCAGCATCCGATCAGACCGGCGCGCGATCCTGTCATAAAGCAATTCCCTGTCCCGAAACCGAAGGCCGATGTATACGGGAAGAAAATCGCTTTCATGTCCTACGGCGCGCGCGCGGCGTACAGTAGGCGTCTGACCGCTCAGATAATAAATTTCCAATGCCCGCAGCACGCGTTTTTCATTGTGCGGATCAAGCGTCACGGCGTAGGCGGGATCTATGGCTGACAGCTCCTTATAAAGCGCTTCAATGCCCTCGGTTTCTCTTCTGCGAAAAAGAAAGGCGCGCATTTCTGTATTTTCCGGTTCTTCCTCAAACGTGACGTTCTGCAGCAGCGCATCGACATAAAGTCCGGTGCCGCCGACCAAGAGCACCTTTTTGTTGCGGCGGACGATATCGCGGGCACAGCGATTGGCGTCAACGGTAAACTGCGCGACACTGTAACGCGCCGTGACAGGCAGAAATCCCATCAGATGATGCCTGACGCCCTGCATTTCTTCCGGTGAGGGTTTAGCGGTCGCGATATCCATTCCGGTATAGATCTGCATGGAATCGGCGGAGATCACTTCTCCGTCATAATATTTTGCCAAATGAACGCCCAGCGCCGTTTTGCCGGAGGCTGTCGGACCGACCACGGCGATCACGGGTATTTTATTTTGATCGTTCTGCAGGACTTCGGTACTCATGTGATCCTTCCGAACTGTTTTTCTATCTCATTTTTTGAAAGCGTATACATCACGGGTCTTCCGTGCGGACAGTAACGGAGCGTTTCATCCTCCAGCACCTGCCGTACAAGCGCCTGCATTTCGGCGGGAGAAAGCCTGTCGCCCGCGCGGACTGCTGCCTTGCAAGCGGCGGATTCATAAAGCCATGCAAGCTTTTCCGGTTCAGGTGAAACATTTCCTTTGGCAAGCTCGCCGGCAATCTCTGCCATCAACGCCGAAACGTCCGTGTTTGTAAGCTGCACGGGGCAGCTGCGGACCAAAACAGACGACGCGCCGAAAAGCTCCGTTTCAAAACCCGCTTTTCCCAAAAGCGCCAGATTTTGCGCAACGGCGGCGTACTCCCGCCCCGAAAGCGTCACCCGAACCGGGGAAAGCAGCTGCTGAACGTCCGGCGTTCCGCGGCTGTCGATCAGCTTATTGTACATGATCCGTTCATGCGCGGCATGTTTATCAATGATAAGCAGACGATCGTCGTATTCGGCAATGAGATATGTATGAAATACCTCGCCTAAAATCTTGACGTCCTTTCGGCATTCGTCGGCAGCCGTAACAGGCAAACCGTTCGTTTTTATTTCGTCCGGCTGAGCCGGTTCCGATTTTTTCTGACGATCCGTTTCGATCCGTGAAAAAGGATCGACCGTGACGCCGTTGCTTTTGGACGCCTCGAGCGCGGATTTCCCATCCGACCGAAACGCCCCGGGATCGCGGAACGTCAGTTTTTTCGCAGCGGCAGTCTCTTCAAACGCGATATTGATATCCGCCTTTTGCTCCGTAAAAACGAAGGTTTCCGGAAGCGCCTGTTTTTCGGCGACAACAGCTGCGGCAGCAGGACTATCCAGCAAAGAAGATATCTTCAGCTGGTCGCTCTCCGAAATACGCGCGCGCAGCAGATCATCCGTCGGATTTCTGAGTTTGATCTCGGGACGCGTCCGGTCGCCGGCCGCCAAAGCGGCGCGCGCGGCAAAGAACACGGCCTCATAAATTTTTTGGTCGTCCGAAAAACGAATTTCCGTTTTTGCGGGATGGACGTTGACGTCCGTTTTTTTCGGATCGATCCGGATATGCAGGAAACACATGGGGAATTTGCCGACCATGATACTGTTTTTATAAGCGTTATCCAACGCAGGCGCGGTCGCAGGGATCCTGACGCAGCGCCCGTTCACAAAGAAATACTGCATATTCCGGTTCGGCCGGTTGGAAAGAGGCCTGGAAATATAGCCCTCGACAGAAACATCCTCAAGCGTATAGCTGCAGGCAAGCAGCGCGTCGGCGACCTCTTTACCGTATATTGCAAAAACCGTCTCTTTCAGATCGCCGCTGCCGGGTGTGGACAACACGCGTTTTTCGTCGCGGAGAAAAGAGAACTTCACTTCGGGATGCGACAGCGCCGCCTTTGTAACGGCGTCCGACACGTAATTCCCCTCGGTAACGTCTTTTTTCAGAAATTTCATGCGAGCCGGCGTATTGTAAAACAAATCCCGCACGACGACAGTCGTTCCGACCGGACAGCCTGCGCTCTGCACTTCGGCGGCTGCCCCGCCCGCAACGGTGAAAGCCGTCCCCTCCTCTTCTTCGGGAGTCCTTGTCAAAACGGAAAGTCTGGATACCGCCGCAATGGACGGAAGCGCCTCCCCCCGGAAACCGAGCGTAAAGATCGCCGCAAGGTCGTCCCCCGTGCTGATTTTACTGGTCGCGTGGCTGATGAACGCAGTGGGAACGTCCGCGCGCGAAATGCCGCAGCCGTTATCGGTCACGCGGATATATTTCACACCGCCGTTTTTTATTTCAACGGTGATATGATCCGCCCCGGCGTCTATTGCGTTTTCCACAAGCTCCTTCACAACGGAGAGCGGACGTTCCACGACCTCTCCGGCAGCGATCAGCTCGGCCACTTCCTTGGGCAAAACTCGGATCTTCGGCATAAGTTCAGATAATCTTTCCTTTTAGTTCGTAAAGTTTGGTCAGCGCCTCAATCGGCGTCAGGGTATTCAGATCCAGCATTCGAAGCGCTTCTATCACACTGTCGTTCGCGCCGCCGAAGAGGCTTGTCTGCATTTCATTTATACCGGACGACGTTTCCTTTGCGCGCAGCGCTTTCGGCGCGGCGGTGAATTTTCCCTCTTCCAGATCGTTCAAGATCACGCGCGCGCGGGAAACAACGCTCTGCGGAACGCCGGCCAAAAGCGCCACTTCAACGCCGTAGCTGCCGTCCGCACAGCCGGGAACGATTCGCCGCAAAAACGTAATATCATCTCCGCGCTTTTTGACGGAAGTGTTGAAGTTTTTAATTCCCTCGGCGTCGTTTTCCAAAGACGTCAGCTCGTGGTAATGCGTGGCAAACATTGTTTTTGCCCCAAGCTTCTTTTTATCTGTTACGTATTCAAGAACCGCACGGGCAATACTCATGCCGTCAAAAGTGGAAGTCCCTCTGCCGATCTCGTCGAGAATGATCAGGCTGTTCTCGGTCGCGTTTGCAAGAATGGAGGCGACCTCGCTCATTTCCGTCATAAACGTGGACTGTCCCGCAGCCAGATCGTCCGACGCGCCGACACGGGTAAAAATACTGTCCACCATTCCGATGCGCGCGCTTTTGGCAGGTACAAAGCTGCCCATTTGCGCCATTAAAACGATCACGGCGGTCTGCCGCATATATGTGGATTTGCCCGCCATATTAGGGCCGGTGATGATCATCGTACGGTTTTCATTTTTATCCAGAAGCGTGTCGTTGGGCACAAACGGCGCGTCCTCCAAAAACTTTTCCACAACCGGATGGCGGCCGTCTTTGATCTCGATCACGCCTGAGAGATCCACCGCAGGGCGCACGTAGCCGTTCTGATCAGCCGTTTCGGCAAGCGATGCAAGCGCGTCCAGATCGGCCAGCGCATCGGCGGTGTTCCGGATGCGGAACTGCTGTTTGCCGACCTGTTCCCGGATATCGCTGAAAAGCTCATATTCCAGCTTTGTGATCCGCTCCTGCGCGCCGAGCACTTTTGACTCCAGCTCTTTTAATTCAGGCGTTATATACCGCTCGCAGTTTGTAAGCGTTTGCTTTCTTATGTAATGTTCCGGCACGAGCGCCTGAAAAGAATTGAGCACCTCGATATAATATCCAAAAACGCGGTTATACTTGATCCGCAGTTTTTTGATTCCTGTTTTTTCCTGTTCTTCCGCTTCGATTTTGGCGATGAAATCCTGTCCGCCGGATACGATCTGCCGCAGGCTGTCCAGCTCGGCGTGATAACCGTCCGCGATCAAGCCGCCCTCGCGGACGGAAAACGGCGGATCCTCCACAAGCGCGCGCCCGATCAGCGTACGTACGTCCGAAAGCGGGTCGATCCGGTTTGCGATCTCTTTCAACTTCGGCGTCTGCACGCCGGAAAGCGCGGACTGTATATCGGGCAGGACGGCTAAAGACTGCGCAAGCGCGTTCAGTTCCCTTGCGTTCGCGCTGCCGTAAACCACGCGCGTCGTGATCCGTTCCAGATCGTTGACTCCGGCAAGCAGTTCTCTAATATCGGAACGCATGGCAAGATCGCTCACAAGCTTGTCTACGGCGTTCAGGCGGCTTTCGATCGCGGAAACGCTGACCAAAGGCTGTTCCACCCATGCGCGCAGTCTGCGCTTGCCCATTGCGCTTTTCGTCTTATCCAAGACCCAAAGGAGCGACCCTTTTTTCTCACGTCTGCGCTGTGTTTCGGTCAATTCCAAATTTGCCCGCGTCGTCGCGTTGAGAAAAAGACAACGTCTGTGATTATAAATATGAAGCTGCGTGACGTTTTCCAAAGAATTCCGCTGCGTATTATAAAGGTACGGCAAAAGCGCGCCGAGCGCCGTGACGGCAAGCGGAAGGTTGTCCGCCTCAAGCGCAGGCAGCGTTTTCCCGAATTGCCGTTCCACCGTCTGCTTTGCCGTTTCGTAAGAAAACAGTTCGTCCCCCAAAACAGACGCCATCATATTTTGGCTGCGGTTCACGTATTCACGGATCTTACTCTCCCGCGCAGCGGAGCCGTTGGATAAAAATTCGGTCGGCGTAAAGCGTGCAAGCAGATTGACCGCGCCCTCGCCGATATCGCCGTCCCTGCATTCGGCCGCCCACATTTCACCGGTGGAAACGTCGCAAAAACCGAGTCCGGCGCCGTCCGACACATAATAAAGACATGCAATATAATTGTTTTTCGTCTCATCGAGCATCACGCTCTCCGTAACGGTGCCGGGCGTAACGATACGCACAACGTCCCGTCTGACAAGTCCCTTGGCAAGCGAGGGATCTTCCATCTGCTCGCAAATGGCGACTTTATAGCCCTTTGCGACCAGCCGCGCGATATAATTATCGGCGGCGTGATACGGGATCCCGCACATCGGCGCGCGCTCGGCCTGTCCGCAATCTTTTCCGGTAAGCACCAGCTCCAGCTCGCGCGAAACGGTTTTTGCGTCCTCAAAAAACATCTCGTAAAAATCGCCGAGGCGGAAAAACAGGATCGTGTCTTTATATTGCTCTTTCACCTTCAGATACTGCTGTATCATCGGAGTAAAATCTGCCATGTAAAAATATCCTCACTTCAAAGGTTTAGAAAATCAGCCGCAGCCGCCGCAAGTTGAACAGCTGCCCGTACATCCGCCGCCGTCAGACGGCGCAGGCTCGCAGGTCGCAGGATCCTCGCCGTTGACGCATAGGGAAAGGATCTGGATCAAATAGTTCATCATATCGTCCACGCCCTGCTTTGCCTCCTCAAAGGCGCGCATATTTTCATTGAGCATGATCTGTCCGTATATCTCACGGAAGTCGGCGTCCCATTTTTCCAGCTTATCGTCGTCGGGCGTCTCCTTGGCCGATTCGTTCTGATACGACATCTGCAGCAAATTCAACCGGCCTATCAGACCGTTGAGCTCCGTGTCGGCGTCATTCTTCTCTTTTGCTGCGGCAAAAGCAAGATACCGTTCATCCTCCTGCACGGCGGCGCCGAGCTTTCTTGCAAGTTCTTCAACCTTTGTCATACTGTTATTCTCCTTAAATCAATTCACCTGTCAGGACCCAGTTTTTCGCCTGCGTCACACGCACATTTGCCCGTGTGCCGATCAGCTTTTCGTCTCCGGGAAAATCAATAATAACGTTACCGTCCGTTCTGCCGGTCAGCCAACTGTTTTGCTCTCTGGCAGACCCTTCCACCAGCACCTCGAAAACCCTACCGACCGTTTCGCGGGAACGTTCGGCCGCGATCTCCTCCTGCGCCCGGATCAGTTCGGAAAACCAGCGGGACTTTTCCGCCGCCGGAACGGGATCGTCCATATTTGCCGCTTTTGTGCCGGCGCGCGGAGAAAAAATAAACGTAAACAAGGATGTAAAGCAAACTTCTCTGATCAATGAAAGCGTTTGCAGGAATTCTTCATAAGTTTCCCCCGGGAAACCGACGATAATATCGCTTGTCAATGAAATATCCGGCATCACGCTGCGCGCGTAGCGGATCAATTCAAGATACGTTTCCCGCGTGTAACAGCGGTTCATCTCGCGCAGCACACGGTTGGAACCGGACTGCACGGGCAGATGCAAATGGTGCGCGACTTTTTCACAGGACGCCATCGTATCCAAGAGCTCTTTCGTACAGTCCTTCGGATGCGAAGTCATAAACCGGATCTTGAAATCGCCCGGCAAAGCGTTCAGCATCCGCAGCAGAGCCGGAAAATCCACCCCGTCCGGACTGCCCTTCCCGTAGGAGTTCACGTTCTGTCCCAGCAAAGTGATTTCTTTCGCGCCGCCGGCAATGATCGTTTTCGCTTCGGCGAGGATCGCCTCCGCCGTACGGCTGCGTTCACGGCCCCGCACATAAGGCACCACACAGTAGGTGCAGAAGTTATTGCAGCCGTACATGACGGGCAGCCATGCTTTGAATTTGGACTCTCTGAAAACAGGCAGGCCCTCGTTCAGCGGAGAGGCGCTTTCCTCGCCTGTATCGAAGACGTGTTTTTCACCGGTCAGCACGCGGTATACCAACGCCGGGAAACGCGGCAAAGCAAACGTGCCGAAAACAAGATTTACAAAAGGATAACTCTTTTTGATTTTTTCACACACGTGCGCCTGCTGCATCATGCAGCCGCAAAGGGCGACGATCACGTCCGGGCGCGAGTTTTTGAGAGGTTTCAGCGCCCCGACGTTGCCGTAGATCCTGTCCTCTGCATGTTCACGGATGGCGCAGGTGTTCAGCAAAATAAAATCCGCTTCCTCGCGCACGTCGGTAAAAACGTAGCCCATTTCGGTAAGCATTCCCATAAGCCGTTCGCCGTCCGCCACATTCCCCTGACAACCGTAGGTATGTACGAACGCCTTCGGCGCGCCGTCCGGATATTTCACGGAAAGCACAGTCCGGATCAGTTCGGTATATTCCTGTTGTAGCTGCGCATTTTCCGCGCCGGGTGAAAGCGTTTTAGCCAAAATCAGCCTCCGGGAAGTAATATTCACTTTATTATATAAAATTTTAATTTAAAAGTAAAGTGATTTTTAAAAAATGTTTTCGGATTTCGGGATTTCTCCGTCAGAAAGCACGCGAAAACAGACCGCAAGCTCCGTCAGCGCCTGTCTGAGCGACAAAATGTCTCCCTGTTCTGCAAATAATGATACAGCCTCCACCTTGGCCTGGAGCGTGTCGATATCTTTTCTTCCGAGTAAAAAACGCAGCCCGCCGCAGTCGTCTGTATAATAATCCGCAAGCTCGATCGCCTCACGCAAAACGGCGGGATCGGCGGGATCGGCAGCCTGCAGCGCCTGCAGCGTCCGGGATTCGAGCGCTTCACAGGTCCGTCGAACATAAAAGAAAGAAAAAATCGAAATCGCAAGCGCAAAAAACAGGCATGCCGCAGCGGCAAAAATACGTTTGATCATTTTTTTTGCTCCTTTCGGATCAAATTGATTTTTCCCCGCCCGTCGACCGTGAGCATAAAAACATCCTTCTGCGTAACGTGTTCGGCACAAAGGATCCGTTTTAGCGCATCCGCCGTCAGCCCGGCGTCCGCCATGGCTTTCGGGTCTGCAACGCCGTCGGAGATCACCAAAAAAGGCATGCCGCCGTCAGGGGGATCCTTTTCATAATAACCGAGCGTTACGTTCTGACTTTCCGCCCTGAGCAGCACGCTGATGCTGCCGTCCGTCTCCGCGACGGCATATTTGACCGTTGAGATATCAAACACGTTTTTTGCACGGAGCGCCTCGGTCAGATCGTCGATGGTATACCTTAAGAGTCGCATCTGCTTTTGATCCGGCACGCCGTTGCGCACCAAGATGACAGCTCTGCCGTCCAACACTTTCCTGACGCCGCTGAAACGGATCGAAAGCGCCGAAAACAAGACCTCCGTGCCTGCGAGCGCAGCCAGCACGACAAGCGTATTTAACAGCGGAATATCATTATCCTGCATGGGCGTAGCGGCGACCTGTGAGAGAAGGATCGTAATAACCAGCTCCGTCGGCTGCAGCTGTCCGACCTGCCGCTTACCTGTCAGGCGCAGCACGCCGACGACAGCAAAAAGTAAAATGACCGTTCTGATAAAAGACGTCAGCATTTTTATCACCGCAAATCAGTATATCCCGAACAAAAGGGGAAATACCATTTGCAGACGCAATAAACGATTTTTCGGCAAAAGGAGCAAAAACCGTCATGCAGACGCAAACCTTATCCGGCGATTGCAAACAGGACGCACAACGGATCCGAACGCTGTTCGGAAACGCCGACGACCTGATCCTGAAACCGCTGGTTATCAATCATTTTAACGCCTTCGGGCTGTATCTGGACGGCCTTTGCGACGAAGAGCGCATCATACGTGCGGTCACGCAGCCGTTAACGGATCCCGCCTGTTTTTCCTCCCGCGCGCACACGGCAAAGCAAATCCTTTTGACCGCGTATAAAGGAGCGGACGTTAAAACGGCGGACACGCTTTCAAAAACAGCCGACGGCATCCTCGCGGGAAATTTCATCATCCTGCTGGAGGGAGAAACAAACGCGTTTCTTTTTGCCGCGCAGGGTTTTCCGCGGATGCCGGTCGGCCAGGCGCAGTCGGAACAAAACGAATTCGGCGGCAGAGAGGGCTTTAACGACACGCTGAAGGACAACATTGCCCTGCTGCGAAGAAAGGTCAACACCCCGCAGCTGTGCATCGAACAGCGCACCGTCGGCGAAAGCTGCCGCGCAGGCGTAGCCGTTTGTTATCTGGCAGGTAAGGCCGACGCGGAAATGATAGTTAAGGTCAAAAAAAATCTGACCGCGGCAAAAATGGATACGCTTCTCGGTTCCGGCTGGCTGCGGCCCTTTTTGAACGGCGGAAATTATTCGGTTTTTCCTGCCACCGGCATAACCGAGCGGCCGGACGTTCTGGCATATAAATTAAGCGTGGGCAGGATCGGCATTCTTGTGGACGGCTCCCCTTTTGCGCTGATCGTCCCTTATTTATTCACCGATTATTTTCACGCGCCGGACGATTATGTCACAGGGCGGGTCTATGCATTTTTTATCCGTTCCTTGCGGCTTCTGTGTTTTTTGATCGCGCTGACGCTTCCCGCCTTTTTTGTTGCGGTCTGTGATTTTCACCCGAATATGCTGCCCTCGGAGGTGATGTTCAAAATCGCTTCCGCGGAGGCGCAGACGCCTTTTCCGTTAGCCTTGGAGGCCGTCGCCATCCACCTGATCTACGAATTCGTACGGGAGGCGGGCCTGCGTATGCCGAAGGCGGCCGGCCATACGGTGAGCATCGTCGGCGCGCTCGTGATCGGCGACGCGGCTGTAAAAGCCGGGCTGATCGCGGCGCCGATGCTGATCGTCGTGGCCGTAACGACGGTATGCTCCGCCGTCGTCTCAAAACTGCAGGACAGACTTGCCGTACTTCGCCTGCTGCTGATCGCTGCAGGCGCTTTATCCGGCTTTTTCGGCATTTTCCTGGGGCTGGGACTTCTCACTGCTGAGATCTGCTCCGTTTCCCCTTACGGCGTGCCGCTGTCCGCACCGCTTTCTCCTTTTGAAAAGCGCGCGTTCGCAGACGGCATCCTCCGTACCGGCGTTTCCGGCTCCGCACTGCAAAAGCCCACGGCAGGCGACTTGAAATTCTGATGGGAGTCAAGGGTAAAATCACCGCGGCGCAGTTATACGCCGTATTCTTTGTCAGCATTCTCTCCTCCGTATTTACTTCCCTTTCCTCCGAAGCGCAGGGAAGCTCGTCTGCGAACAGGATCCTGAACGTATTCCCTTTTTTAATTTGGGCTTCGCTTGCCGCCGTTCCGATCTTTTTAATAATCGGAAAAAACACAGACCAAACGCTTATGTCGCGCTGCGAAACGCTTTCGCCTTTTCTTTCGAAAACGGCCGCCGCCCTTTATGCGGCGGCAGCGTTATGGTACGCTTCGCTTGGACTTAGCAGATTTGGCCTGTTTATGCAGACAGAACTTTTTCCGAACAAAAACGTCCGGCTGCTGATTTTGATTTTTTCCGCCGCAGCGGCTTACACGGCGTCAAAAGGGTTGGAAACGCTCGGACGGACCGGACTGCTCTTTTTTATTCTGCTTGCCGCAGGGATCCTTGTCATCACCGGCGCTTCGATAAAATATTTTGATTTTGCGGAATTGCCGCCGCTGTTTCCGACAGACATCAAAGGTTTGTTTTTCGGCGGTTTTGTTACGCTTACCAAATCGGCGGAGATCCTGTCGCTGTACGTTTTATCTCCCTGCGTAAAAAATCACGGTAAAAAGCATTATGCATTTTGGGTGCTTTGTTTCTCTCTGACCGTCTGCGTTATGTTTACGGTCATTGCAGGCGTGACGGGCGCGTTCGGAGAACGGCAGACTTTTCAGTTTTACACACTGACAAGCGTCGCCGAGCTCGGCGTTCTGGAACGTCTGGATGAGCTGCTCAGCGGCCTGTGGCTCTTGTGCGCGTTTCTTAAAACGTCATTTTTTATTTTTCTTTCTGAAAAATGTCTGCGTACGTCGTTTTACCGCACGACAAAAAAGCTGCCCTTTTTTGTTCTCGGCGCCGCAGTTTTTCTGCTGTATCTTCCTGTTTCCGTTTCTGAAAAAGCATACAAACTTGCCGCCGACCCGCTTTTCAACGGCCCCATATTCATCGTACTCGTCCTTATTTTTCCGACGGTTGTTTATTTTCTTTCCAAAAGAAAAGCAGATAGGAGAAAAACATGAAACGGTTTCAAAGCCTGCCTATCATAATGTGTATGATCCTTACCCTCGCGCTTTCCGGCTGCAGTATCCCGCTTCCGATGGAACTGAGCCGCCGGCTGATTATCGAAGCGGTCGGCGTTGACACGGAAAAAAACGGCGTCAAAATCACGCTGCAAACCGTGGACGCCTTTTTCGGCGAACAGGGCAAAGAGGGCGGGGATAAAAAAGGGTCGACCGAAATTTACGGCTTTCAGGGGCAGAACGCCGCCGAAGCGCTGGCCAAAGTGGAAGAAACGACGGGCCTGAAGCCCATGTTCTCTCAAATCAAGCTGATCGTACTTTCCGAAGAGACGGCGCGTAAAGGCGTAAAAGAAATATTGGAATATTTTCTCAATGAAACCCGTCTGCGGCCGGACATTGACGTCTGCGTATCGGAAGGAAAGGCGCAGGACGTCGTCGCCGCAAAGCTCGGTTCCTCCGCCGGCGCGGCAGGGGTGCTGCAGGAAACGCTGCGCGCCGCAGCGAAAACCGGCCGAACCGTGCGGACGCTTCTGTTCCGGTTTATGTCCTTATTATATTCCGAAATCGACACGCCGCTGTGCCCTGTCATATCCGTCCGCAAATCGGACGTTTCAGACAGTCTTCTGCCTGCGCTTACCGGCGCTGCTCTTTTTGACGGAGACGTATTGCGTAAAAAAATCGGAGAAGAAGAAACACAGCTGCTGGCTTTCTTGACAGGCGGTGCAAAAAAAACGGAAATGACAGTCTCCTTAGAAAACGGAGACCTTGTTTCGGCGCTTTTCCTCTCCCCGCGGGTACAAAGGAAGCTCATTTGCCAAAACAGCACGTTTTCTGCGGTTCTTACGCTGCGCGCCGTTTGTTCCGTGAGCCAAAAAAGCCAAAAAAACAACGCGTCAACCGAGGCCTTGCTTGCTCAAATCCGCAAACAACTTTCAACGCGTCTGCGCCTTTGCTTTCAAAGCCTCTGTGCGGATGCGGGCTTTGATTTTTGTCGTCTGAAAAAACGCTGCGCACAAAAATATCCGTCCTTTTCCGCAGAAAAGGACGGAGAAGCGCTGTTGAAAAATGTGATCATTCAGCTTGAAATCAAGCAGAAATAAAGGCGGAAATCAGCAAACCGATCTCAGCTTATTGATCAGCATTTTGAAGAATTCGATCAGCTTCTGCCAGATCGAGATCGTGTATTTGATCTCTTTTTCCTGTGTCTCCCCGCAGCGCGAGCACGTGCGTTCCTTTAAGCCGGGTCCTTCCTCACTCGCCGCGCGGACCACGTTCCAATCGCCGTAATTATGCCCCAATTTTGACAGCTTATGATACGTTGTGTAATCGCAGCGGCTGCAGGTCTCGTACGCCTCCCAGCCGTCTTCCGTACACGTCGGCGCTTTGCCTTCATGCTGGGTCAGATCATGTCCGAGCGGGTCAACGGTGGCTTTTTCTCTTGTCATCTCTTCCCCGCACAGCGCGCACGTGGTCACCCATTCATATGAACCGCCGGTCAGACACGTCGGCAACACTTCATTTTCTTTAACTGCCTCATTCAGCGTGCCGTGCGCGCAGTAGATTGTGAAGTATACCGTCTGCGTTCCTTCATAGAGTCCGATACCACTTATCGTCGCGATCGCCGCGTCTCCGATATCCGTGTTGTTTTCATACGAAACCGTATAGTCCGTATCCGGGATCAGTTCCCTTTCATACATCGTTACAGTCAAGATGGGCTCGATCGGAGACTGCGTATAGATCTGCGCCTCTATTGGCGTAATTTGCGCGTTCTCAAGATCCGTTGACAGACGCTCCCAGACCCACGTGCCGTTCATCGTCTCGCCGTTATAGGTCTCCATGAGCTGCCCGGCCGTATACCGCGTTCCGTCGCCGCCCTGATAGATCCAGTAGCCGGAAAGCGGGAACGTATCGTCCGCCTCCGTCAGATCCGCCGCCGTGGACAGGAAGGCGAAATCTTCACCGAGCGTTATTTCCGAAAGATTTGTGCAGCCTTCGAACATTTCGTCCATGCCGGTGACGTTTTCCGTATCGAAACCGCTCAGATCCAATTCGGTCAACGACCTACAGTTTTTGAACATACCGCTTGTACTGGTTATCTGTGTTGTGTTCAGATTTTCCATGTCCGTTAAGTCCGTTAACGACATAAAATCGGAAAACCAGTTCGCGGTCGTTGTCGGAACAATCGTATCCATAAAAATAACTTCGCTGACGTTCGCCGCTTTCTCACTCCACGGGACGGCACCGAAAAGGAAGCCGGTGTAATAGTTATCGCCGGAAACGATCGTTTCATCCGCGCGGACAACGCCCGCGTCCGTCAGATCTCCCGCAACGAAGGTCAGCGTCTTGGCGGTTTCGTCATATACCGCGACCGGGGATTTCTCCCACACCCATGTGCCGGCCATGGTTGATCCATCATAACTTATCATCAACTGATTTGCCGTATACCGTGTTCCGTCGCCGCCCTGCATGATCCAATAGCCGGTATAAGGCGTTGCATTCGTCGCCTCACATAATTTTGCAGTATTGGAAATAAAAGAGAACTTCGAACCGATCTTCAATTCAAGCAATGAGTCCCCATAAAGCATTTGAGTCATATTAGTGACGTTGCTTGTATCAAAATTACTCAAATCCAATTTTGTTAAGTTCGAACATTTGCAAAACATTTCAAATAATGTTGTGACTTTTCCGGTGTCGAACGAGCTGACATCCAGAGAGCGAAGTTCTTTACAGGATAAAAACATATGGCTCATATCCGTAACAAGGCTTGTATCAAATCCGCTGACGTCGAGACCTCTTAATTTCTGGCATTGCCTGAACATATTATCCATCTTCGTTGCTTTTGAAGTGTCAAAGCCGCTGACGTCTAATTCCGTTAAATTATAACATTCCGCAAACATGTAAGAAAAACTGCCGACTTTACTTGTATTAAAATTTGAAACGTCCAGCGTTTTCAAAGAATTGCAGGCGTAAAACATCGTAGACATTACACTGACATTACTGGTATCGAAATGACTAAGATCCAACGTCTGCAATTTACTGCAACCACTAAACATTCCCTCCATACGCCTGGCCATTGCAGTATCAAAACTGCTGACGTCCAACGATGTTAAAGAAGAACAACGATAAAACATCTGCCCCATGTCTACCACAGAAGACGTATTAAGTTTTTCCAAACCATTGATTTCAGTCAGTTTTCTGAATTCATGAAACCACATGGCTGTTGACTTAGGAGCAATTGAATCCAAAAAAACTACTCTTGTTACTGATTCCCCACAGCTTAACCAAGAAGGAAACCATGCATTGGGATCATCAAGAATCACACGAAATGCATCGCCGGACACAAATGTTTCGTCTTCTTCTCGCAAAACACCTGAATCGTTCTTTCTGCCAACCACAAAGGTCAGCGTTTTTTCCGTGTCATTATATACCGCATAGGTGTCGAGCGGAACTTTTTCCCAAACCCACGTACCGGACATGGTGGCGCCGTCATACTGCGTCATTAATTGATTCGCAGTATATTTTGTTCCGTCTCCGCATTCTTTCACCCAATAGCCGGTGTAAGGAAAGGTCCAGGAAGGAGAATTCAAACTACCCCTGCTTGATAACTTTGTGTTTTCACCCAATATAATTGTTGAAAGACAACAACCGCCTAATAACATTGTCAAATTCTGGTCCGAAATGTTTCTGGTATCAAAATTGCTCAGATCCAACAACTGTAAGCCGGAACAATTATAAAACATCGTATCCATGAAAACAGTTTTTTCCGTATTGAAATGGCTGACGTCTAATTCCGATAATTTACTGCAGCCATGAAACATCTGTCCCATATTAACCACATTTGAAGTATCAAAACCGCTTACATCCAATGATTCTAGCAGATAACAGCCTGCAAACATTCCAAACATATTGGTTACGTTGCTCGTATTAAAACTGCTGACGTCTAAAGTTTGTAAGGATCGGCAGTCAAAAAACATGTCCGTCATATCCGTTACTTTTTCAGTGTTAAAATGGCTGCAGTCCAATTCCGGCACAAGATAACAGTATGTAAACATGCTGTACATATTCGTAACATTTGATGTGTCAAATCTGCTGACGTCCAACTCTGTCAAGCTATAACAAGCGATAAACATTTCCCGCATACTTGTAACTTGAGAGGTATTAAAACCGCTGACGTTTACGCTTTGCAAGTTTGTGCAGAAATAAAACATTCCTGACATATCGGTTACATTTGCCGTATTAAACCTGCTGACGTCGACAGTTGTTAAACAGGAGCAGCTACAAAACATGGAGCCCATACTTGAAACGCTGGACGTATCAAATCCGCTGACATCTATTGACCTTAAAGCTGAACAGCTGTTGAACATTGCTGCCATTGTTTTAACCCTTGACGTATTAAAACTACTGACGTCCAGAGAGGTCAGTGATCTGCAGCCGGAGAAAGTCCCGGTCATATCAAGCACGCTTCCGGTGTCAAACTGATCAAAAAGCAGTTCTGTCAATCCGGAACAGGAAGAAAACGTCCAGTACAGCGACGTGTTTTTCGCCGGATGAAAACTGCGCAGATCCAGTCTTGTTAAAGATGAACAACGCGAAAACATAGAACTCATACTCGTTATTTTGCTGACGTCAAAACTGCTGACGTCCAAAGAAGTCAGAGATGAACAACCGGAAAACATCTGCGCCATATCTGTTACGTTGGAAGTGTTAAAATGATGCAAATCAAGGGACGTAAGCGCCGAACAACCATCAAACATCGAATACATATTGGAAACTTTTTCTGTGTGGAAACCGGTGATATTCAAAGAAGAAAGCAAAGAACAATACATAAACATAGAACCCATATGTACTACGTTTTCAGTGTTAAAGCTGCTGAGATCCAGCGAGGTAAGATTAGAACAGAAGGCAAACATGTTTTGCATCGTCGTTACGTTTGCCGTACCAAACGAATGCAGATCCAGAGATGTCAGAGAACTGCAATAATAGAACATGCAGTACATATCCTTTACAGCAGAAGTGTTAAGATTGTTAATCCCTTCAATTTCCGACAAATTTTGAAACATGTAGAACCATTGTCTGGTCGATGTCGGATAAAGAGGATCCAGAAAAACTGCTTTTGTAACGGAAGAAGAATGCGTTAACCAACGGGGACTCTGATAATACGGCAAATTCAAAAAATCTGTATAATATGCATCTCCAGAAATCAGCGCATTTTCCGTATCGTCACGAACGACGCCGGCGTCGCTTTTCTCGCCCACGCAGAACGTAAGCGTTTTCTCCGTATCGTTATACACCGCCCAGGGCTTGCTCTCGGCAAGCGCGGCGGATGTGAACAACGCGGCAAACAGGCAAATCGTGAGCGTAAACAGCAATATTTTTACTATGCGTTTCATATTCAGGACCTCCGAAATACAATAATCTATTTTAATTCTACAGGAAAAGAAAGAAAATTACAAGCAAAAAAACACCGCACAGAAAAAATGCGATGCTTTTACGAAACATACAAAACAGTCGTTTGTCTTCATTAAGGTTTTTCCGCAAGAGCGACTAAAGCGTCCACCGCGTCGCCGAGCGATCCGACGCCGTCGATCAGGCCCTCCTTTACGGCACGCGGCCCGTCCAGCAGCGTACCGAGATCGTTCAAAAGATCGCCGGTGGCCAGCATCAGCGTCCGGAAGCGGTCCGGCGTGATCTGTGAATGCCCGCAAACAAACGCGACGATTCGCTCCTGCATATTCTGCAGGTATTCAAAACTCTGACGGACGCCGAGGACCAGACCGTTCAGCCGGACGGGGTGCACGGTCATGGTCGCGCTTGCGGCGATCATGGACTTTTTTGCGGCGACCGCCAGCGGAACGCCGATGGAATGTCCGCCGCCGAGCACCAAAGAGACCGTGGGTTTTTTCATGCCGGACACAAGCTCCGCCAAAGCCAGACCCGCTTCCACGTCCCCGCCGACGGTGTTCAGCAAAAGTAATAATCCCGCCATGTTTTCATCCTGCTCCACGGCGACGATTTTCGGGATCACATGCTCGTACTTTGTCGTTTTATGATTGGCAGGCAAAATATAATGCCCTTCGATCTGTCCGATCACCGTCAGACAGCAAAAAATGCGTCCGTTTGCCTGAAAAAGCGTAACGCCGTCGCCGGGCGGCGACGAATCCCGCGGTTCCGCTTCCTTCTCCTCTGTATCGCCGGCGCACAAAACCGTTCCGTCCGGTCCGTACAACATGATCCTACCGCCTTTTCCGTTTTTTCTTAGTATCTGCACGCAAAAGAAAAAATATCCGGACTGCAAAAAAATATCCTTTCTGCAGATTGACATTCGTATGCTTTATGAGTTAAAATAAAATGAAATATTTTATTCGTAGAGGAAAACAAGATGGGATATACATTAGCACAAAAAATCATAAAAAATCATCTTGTCAGCGGCGAGATGGTTCCCGGTACGGAGATCGGCTTAAAAATCGATCAGACGCTCACACAGGATGCCACGGGCACGATGGCCTATCTCCAGTTTGAAGCCATGGGCATCGAACGGGTAAAAACTGAGCTTTCCGTCGCCTATATCGACCACAACACGCTGCAGAACGGATTTGAAAACGCCGACGACCACCGCTTTATCCAATCGGTCGCCCAAAAGCGCGGGATCCGCTTTTCCCGTCCCGGCAACGGCATTTGTCATCAGGTCCATTTGGAGCGCTTCGGCGTTCCGGGCAAAACGCTGCTCGGCTCCGACAGCCACACCCCCACGGGCGGCGGCATCGGCATGCTTGCCATGGGCGCGGGCGGTCTTGACGTGGCGGTCGCCATGGGCGGCGGCGCTTATTATCTTCCCATGCCGAAAATCGTAAAAGTCAATCTGACGGGCAGGCTTTCCAACTGGGTCGCCGCCAAGGATATTATCCTGGAGGTGCTGCGCATCCTTTCAGTCAAAGGCGGCGTCGGCAAGGTCATCGAATACACAGGCCCGGGTGTTGCGACGCTTTCCGTTCCGGAGCGCGCCACCATCACCAACATGGGCGCGGAGCTCGGCGCGACGACGTCGATCTTTCCTTCCGATGAAACCACGCACGCATTTTTGAAAGCACAGAACCGTGAAGCAGATTTTGTTGAGCTTTACGCCGACGCGGACGCCGTTTACGACGAGGAGCTTGCGATCGATCTCTCCGAACTTGTCCCGCTGGCGGCCATGCCGCATATGCCGGACAACGTTAAAACCGTGGAAGAGATCGGAGAAATCGCCATCGATCAGGTCTGCATCGGTTCCTGCACAAACTCTTCTCTTATGGACATGCTTAAAGTTGCGGCTGTCTTAAAAGGAAAAACCGTTGCGCCGAACGTCAGCTTGTCCATAGCGCCCGGTTCAAAGCAGGTTTTGAATATGCTTGCCTCCAACGGCGCGCTTGCGGATATGATCGACGCCGGCGCAAGAATATTGGAGAGCGCGTGCGGTCCGTGTATCGGCATGGGGCAGTCTCCCAACTCCAAGGGCGTCTCCCTGCGCACGTTCAACCGTAACTTTGAGGGCCGTTCCGGTACAGCGGACGCGGGTATTTATCTGGTAAGCCCGGAAACGGCGGCGGCTTCCGCCGTCAATGGGAAGCTGACCGATCCGCGCACCCTCGGAGAAATGCCGCAGATCCAAATGCCGGACAGCTTTTTCATCAACGACAACATGATCCTGCTGCCGGACGCGCCGCAGGACGCAGTCAAACGCGAAGTGCTGTACGGACCGAACATCAAATCCGTTCCCACCGGCAAACCGTTGGAAGACAGCGTCACAGGCAAAGCGCTGCTGAAGGTGGGCGACAACATCACCACCGACCACATTATGCCGGCAGGCGCAAAGATCCTGCCCTACCGTTCCAACGTCCCCTACCTTTCGCAGTTCTGCTTTGCAGTATGCGATAAGACCTTTGCAAAACGCAGCAAAAAAGAGGGCGGCGGAATTATCGTCGGCGGCGCAAACTACGGGCAGGGTTCCTCCCGCGAGCATGCAGCGCTCGTTCCGCTTTATCTGGGCGTTCGCGCGGTCATTGCAAAATCCTTTGCACGTATGCACAAGGCCAATCTGATCAATTCCGGCATTCTGCCGCTGACCTTTATCAACGAGGACGATTATGATAAGATCAGCCGGGACGACGTGCTTGAGCTCAGAGATATAAAAAAAAGCGTCACAAACAACACGGACGCCGTTTTGGTTGACGTAACCACAGCGGAAACTTTCCGTCTGCACACAGGTTTTTCCGAACGGGAAACCGCCATTTTGCTCGCAGGCGGAAAGCTGAACTACACCGCACAGAATAAAGCGTAAATCACGGAGGGAACATATGTATACAAAAGAAATCGAAAACGCCGCCGAACACTTTAAGAAGCTGCTGCAAAAACAGCTGGAACGCAACGACGCCATCAAGACGCAGGGCGATTTTACCGACTATTCTGCGCTTGATAAAATCGTAATCGGCATCTGCGGCGGAGACGGCATCGGACCCGTTATCACCGCGGAAAGCGCAAGAGTATTGAAGTTTTTATTGAACAGGGACGTTGAAAAAGGCCGCATCGTCTTTAAGACGATCGAGGGACTGACGATCGAGAACCGGATCGCCCATATGCAGCCCATTCCGGACGACGTGCTTGCGGAATTAAAAACCTGCGACGTTATACTGAAGGGCCCGACGACCACGCCGCAGGCAGGCGACGGCCGTCCCAATATCGAAAGCGCAAACGTGGCCATGCGCAAAGCGCTGGACCTGTTTGCAAACGTTCGGCCCGTACGGATCCCGGCGGAAGGGATCGACTGGACGTTCTTCCGTGAGAATACGGAGGGCGCCTACGCCGTCGGCTCGGACGGCGTTAACGTGACGGACGACCTTGCTTTTGACTTTGTTGTAACGACCACAGAAGGAACCGAACGGATCGCGCGCCTTGCTTACAACTACGCGCGCGCCAATAAAAAAGACCGCGTTTCCATCATTCAAAAGGCAAACGTGATCAAAACCACCGACGGCAAATTTTTGAATATCTGCAAAGAGGTCGCCAAAGACTACCCCGAGATCACCACAGACGAGTGGTATATCGACATCACCACCGCAAAGCTGATCGACAAAAAACGCCGCACCGATTTCAAGGTCTTTGTACTGCCAAACCTCTACGGCGATATTATCACCGACGAAGCGGCTGAATTTCAGGGCGGCGTCGGCACTGCCGGCAGCGCGAACATCGGCAAAAAATACGCCATGTTTGAAGCGATCCACGGCTCTGCGCCGCGTATGGTCGCCGAGGGCAGAGCGCAATATGCCGACCCCTGCTCCATGCTGCGCGCGTCCGCCATGCTGCTGTCACATATCGGCTATATTGAAGAAAGTAAAGCGCTGGACAAAGCTTTGGACATTTGTATGTTTGAAAACGGCAAATATAAGATCACCGGCCGCGCCGACGGCTGCACCTGCAGTGAATTCGGCGATTATGTAATGGAGACCTTAACAGCGCTTTCTTCCGGCCGCGCTTAATTAATTCGAAAGGAATACGACGTCGCAATGAAAGAACCAAAAGCAATCTCCGCGTCCGTTATCAGCCGCCTGCCGAGATACTACCGCTTCTTATGCGACCTTGCCACAGAAGGCACAATACGTATCTCCTCAAAGGAGCTGGCGCACAGACTGGGCGTCACAGCCTCTCAGATCCGGCAGGATTTCAACTGCTTCGGCGGTTTCGGCCAGCAGGGCTACGGATACAATGTGGAACAGCTGAAAAAAGAAATGGCTGCGATTTTGGATCTGCAAGCCGAGAAATCCGCCATACTTGTCGGCGCGGGCAATCTCGGACGCGCGATTGTATGCGGCATGAAATTTGAAGACATGGGCTTTCAGCTTTCCGCCGTTTTTGACGCTTCGCCCGATATAATCGGACAGACGATCAACGGCACGGTCGTTTTGAATGCGGACGAGCTTACGGCCTTCTGCACGGCGCACCGGCCCCAAATGGCGATTTTATGCTTGCCCGAAAAGCAGGCGCCGGAAACCGTTGCGCTTTTGGAAGAAGCGGGCGTAAACAGCTTTTGGAATTTTTCTCACTACGATATTCTCGGAGATTATCCGCAGGCGCAAGTCACGAACGTTCACCTGGGAGACTCTTTGATGACGCTTTCGTATATCATTCACCAAACAGAAAACAGGGGGATTTAACGCATGCTGAAAATTGTCAGTCTGGACATTGTCGATCTGATCACCTTTCCTTCCGGCATTCTTTTTGTGCTGAAGGAAGCGCCGACCGAAACGTCCGTTAAAGTTTCGTTTTACAGCTTTGACCTCGCCACGAAGAGTATAGCATCCGTGACGAAAAACGCCTATCTGCTCTCCAAATTCGGGCCGTCGTTCGCACCGATCGCAAAACAGCTGGGCGACTACGTTTCCTGCGATACGGCAAAGCTGTGGAACGGGCAGATCTTTATCATCTATTCCACGGGAGAGATGGGGATCTTTGACGAACACGGCGGGCTGATCCGCACGGGCGATCTGTTCTACCGCGACGCTCCCGCCCGGGACGTTGCAACGGACAACAATTATATTTGGAGCGTTGTGCCCGACCGCAACCTGATCATCAAATATTCCCTTTTGCAGAACCGCGTCGTCATGCGGATCGGCGGCGACAACATGACCACCTTTTCAACGCCTGTAGCGGTGGAGGAGTACGACGGCTGCCTGTATGTCTGCTGTAAGGATACCTGTAAAATCAAGCGCGTACGTTTAAGCGATTTTTCAGTGGATGAATACAAGGAATTTGATGAACCGGTCTTCAAGTATCTGCGCGTCGGCAACGAGGAATTCGTTGTGCTGGAATCCGGCGTATATATGCTGTAACAACGGGAGAAAAAAATATGACTCTGAAAGCGACATTGCTGGATGCCGACGCAGTTTCCCGCGCGCTGCGCCGCATCTCGTTTGAAATCATCGAACGCAACCACGGCACAACGGACGTGTGCCTGGTCGGCATTAAGCGCCGCGGCGTCTGCGTGGCAAAGGAATTACAAAAAAACATCGCAGCTACCGAAAACGTAACGCTGCCGGTCGGCGTGCTGGACATTACGCTGTACCGCGACGATCTGCAAAAGCAAAACGACTTCCCCACATTGAACGATACCGATATTCCGTTTGATATCAACGAAAAAACCGTGATCCTCTGCGACGACGTCATCTATACGGGCCGCACGGTCCGCGCAGCGATCGACGCGCTGTTTTCACTCGGCCGCCCGCACGCCATCCAGTTTGCCGCTCTTGTTGATAGAGGGCATCGTGAGCTGCCCATCAAGGCGGATTTCGTCGGCAAAAATATTCCAACCTCGCAAAACGAGATCATCCGTGTGACCTTTCCGGAATATGACGATTGCGGCGTATCCGTACAACTGTTCGCAAAATAAGATCCATTTAATAAAACGGCCGCCGTATTTGATACGGGAGCCGTTTTTTATTACCTGAGCATATTTTTTTTGTTTAACGACCGCGTTTTGAATTTGACCGTGAAGTCCGTGCCCGCCTCAGCCGTGCTGGTCACCGAGATCTCCGCCTTTTGCTGCTCCACAAGCGTTTTGCAGATCGCGAGCCCCAAGCCGTAGCCGCCGCCGGACGTCCGCGCCTTGTCCGAACGGTAAAAGCGCTCAAAGATATGGGGCAGGTCCTCCGGCGGGATCGGCGAACCGGAATTGTGCGTACCCAGCAGCACAAAATTTTGGCGCCGTTTGAGCGTCACGCAGACGCTTCCCTTTTCGCCGGCATATTTTACGGCGTTATCGATCAGGATATGAATGATCTGGTTCACGGAAGTCGGATCGGCAAGCACGTGCACGTTTTCTTCCAGCTTATATTCAAGCAGCACGCCCTTTTCAAACGCAACCGGTTCAAACTGCAGCGCAACACGCGTTACAAGCTCCGTCAAATCGATATCGGAAAAAACGGTCGCCTGTTTTGCATTCTCGCTTTTCGCAAGATAGAGCATCTTATCCACAAGCTCTTTCATGTGCACGGCTTCCTCATTTGTGCTCTCGATCCAGTTCAGCTGTTCCTCTACGGTATTCTGCGGATGCGCCTGCAAGATACCGCAGTTCGCCAAAATGACCGTAAGCGGCGTTTTCAATTCATGTGAAGCGTCCGCAATAAAATTTTGCTGCTGTTCCCATGCTTTTTCCACCGGCTTGATAAAAATGGAGGCAAGCCTTCGGTTTATGATCCAAAGCACGAGAATAACGACCAAAAAAAGGACAAAGTCGTCCAACAGAATATCCTTGAGATACGTAAAATAACGCGTGGAATCCGCAAAAGCGATCCGGTAGCCGAATGCGGTGAGCGTTTTATAATAGAACAGGTTGTTTTTCGCAATGATGCCGAAGTTGGACTCTCCATGCAGCGCGATCCGAACCGAATCATACAGAACGCCCTCCTCCATATAGGCATGTCCCACGTCGAGGATCGAGACCGTTCCCGTCTCATTCACACTGACGACGCAGATACTGCTGGAGTCAATGGCGTTGGAATCCGTAAAATCGTCCGTATCGTCGCCGATCCGGAAATATTTGGAAAAATACGTTTCAGAGGAATAATCCCGCAGCGTGTGCTGAACGCCCTCCGTGATCCGGAAAAAAATGATGGCGGACGTAAACACGTAGAAAATAACTACGACGATGCTGACCAGCAGCATGGAAAGCGACACGAACTGACGTTTCAGCTTTTTAAGCATTCGCTTTACCCTCAAGCCGGTATCCGACTTTCCGAAGAGAAATGATCTCCACGTTCGCCTTGATAAATTCCAGCTTTTTACGCAGGAAGGAGATATAGACTTCCACGTTGTTATCCACGGCGTTGGAATCGTACCCCCAGACCTTTACGATCAGATCGTCCTTTGTGGTCACGGCCTGCGGGTTGCTCATCAGGATCTTCATGATCTCAAATTCCTTGAAATTCAGGTGTACGCTGCGGTCGTTGCAGCTCAGATCGCAGGTGGAAAGGTTCAGCTTTATACCGTCAAAGGTCATTTCTTCGATCACGACCTCCCCCTGCCGGCGCGTCAGCGCACGAACGCGCGCAAACAGCTCATCCGGCGAAAAAGGCTTAGTCATATAATCGTCGGCGCCGGCGTCCAGCCCCGCGACCTTGTCGGCGACCTGGTCTTTCGCCGTCAGCATCAAAATCGGCGTCGCGATCTTCTCCTTGCGGAGCATCTGCGCAACCTCCAGGCCGTTCATGGCAGGCAGCATCACGTCCAGAATGATCACGTCGTAGATCCCGCTGACCGCCATATCAAAACCGTCGCGCCCGTCATATGCGAGATCGACCATATATTTTTTTTCGGTCAAAATCTGTTCCAATGCCTGCGCCAGACGCTTTTCATCTTCAACCACCAAAACCTGCATCGCTTAACCCTCCGCAAATGAACTGCTCTTATTGTGCGCCGTTTTCCTTAAACCTGACTGAATTTATTTTTCCTTCGTCAAAACAATTACGGTATCCGTACCGATCTCCGTCAGCGTCAAGGTGTCTTTATCAAATGCATAGGTATAGCTTTTTGTGCTTGAAATGCCGAGCACAGAGGTCGTGATATCAAGCTGCGTCTCACTGATCGAATACGTGGTTGCAAGCCCGATGTCGAGCGCGGTCGTCATTTTGCCGGTTCCGTCCTCGTTGAATTCGAAGGCGTACTCAGTAACAACGCCAAGGATATTCGCTTCGCCGTTCCATTTGCCGAGGATCTGTTTTTCCGGCTTTGCACAGCCGGAAAGGCACAGAACCGTCAAAACAAGCACCAGACATAATGCACAGATTTTCTTCATGATAAAATTCCTCTTTCTTTCAATATACAAAACGCTTTTAAAAGCGCCGTTTGCGTTTTCCCGTCGCAGATTTCTCCTGTCAGGATCTGTTTTACAAGATCGGCAAGCGGAATGCGCGCCGTTTCAATGAATTCGTCTTCATCCGGACTTGTCTGTCCGAAATGAAGCCCCGCGGCAAGGTACATATGGATCACTTCGTCCGAGTATGCGCAGGTGGGATAAAACGCGCCCATGTACGTCCAGCTTTCCGCCGTCGCGCCCGTCTCCTCAGCAAGCTCGCGCCGCGCCGCTGCAAGCGGGTCCTCGTCCTTCCGATCCAGCTTGCCGGCCGGCACCTCCAGCAGGACCCTGCCGAACGGATAACGGAACTGCCGCACCATTAAGACTTCCCCAGCATCAGTTACGGGCACGACGCATGAAGCGCCGATGTGCCGGATGTATTCCCGCACCCCCGCGCTGCCGTCCGGCAGGCGAACGTCGTCGCGGTATACGTCTATGATCTTTCCTTTATAAATGCTTTCCGAAGCGGTCTGTTTTTCTGTCAGCAAATCCATCATTCTGCCTCCGTATCCTAAAATATTATATTTTATTATTGCGTGATTGTCAAATATCATTTGCTTTTTATTGACATTTTTTGTGCGGTTTGGTAAAATAAAATTTGTTTTGAAACAGATAAAAAAACGGATGGTATTCGAATGAGAGACGCCTATGTAAACCCGCTTTGCGTCAGATACGCAAGCCGGGAAATGCAGTATATTTTCAGCGACGACAACAAGTTTTCCACCTGGCGCAAGCTGTGGATCGCGCTGGCGCGCGCCGAAAAAACGCTTGGTATCGAAGGGATCACCGACGCGCAAATCAACGAGATGGAAGCGCATGTTTACGATATCGATTACGAAAAGGCTGCAGCCTATGAGCATTCCCTGCGACATGACGTTATGGCGCACGTGCACACGTTCGGCGACGCATGCCCGAACGCACGGGGGATCATCCATCTCGGCGCGACCTCCTGCTACGTGGGCGACAACACCGATATCATCGTGATGCGCGAGGGACTTCTGCAGGTCAAAAAGCTGCTGGTCAATACGCTGGGGGCGGTTTGTGATTTCGCCCGGAAATGGAAAGACACCCCCACGCTTGCCTACACGCATTTTCAGGCGGCGCAGCCGACCACCGTCGGCAAGCGCGCCACCCTTTGGGCGCAGGACCTTCTGCTTGATATCCAGAGCGTTGATTTTCAGCTGCAGAGCCTTAAACTGCTGGGCTGCAAGGGTACGACCGGAACGTGCGCGAGCTTTTTGGAGCTCTTCGGCGGCGACCATAAAAAAGTCAAAAAGCTGGAAAAGCTGATCGCGGCGGAAATGGGTTTTGAGGCATGTATGCCGGTCTCGGGCCAGACCTATACCCGCAAAATGGATTATAACGTCCTTTCCGTGCTTGCCGGTATTGCACAGAGCGCCGCCAAATTTTCCAACGACGTCCGCCTGATGTCGCACTTAAAGGAATTTGACGAACCGTTTGAGCAAAAACAGATCGGTTCCTCCGCAATGGCTTATAAACGCAACCCCATGCGCAGCGAGCGGATCGCTTCTTTGTCTCGTTACGTAATGGCGGACGTACTGAATCCAGCCGTGACCGCCGCGACGCAGTGGTTTGAGCGTACGCTGGACGACTCCGCCAACCGGCGCATCAGCATTCCGGAGGCGTTTTTGGCCGTAGACGCCGTTTTGGCGCTGTATATCAATATTATTTCCAACGGAACCGTTTACCCGAATATGATGGCGCGGCATCTGCAGGAGGAGCTTCCCTTTATTGCCACGGAAAATATTTTAATGGACTGCGCAAAGCGCGGCGCTGACCGGCAGGATATGCACGAGGCCATCCGGCAGTATTCCGTCGACGTTGCAAAACGGATCAAATTAAACGGCGAAGACAACAATCTTCTGGAGCTTCTGCTCGCGGATGAAAAATTCCGGCTGACACAGGCGGATCTTGACAGGATCCTGGACGTCAAAAAATTCATCGGCCGTGCCCCGGAACAGACAGAAGAGTTCTTAAAAGAAGAGGCTTTTCCGGTTCTGGAGGCCAACAAAGCGCTGCTCGGCGTAAACGTGCAGATCAATGTGTAAAATAATCGAAAGAGGTATATAACGTATGCTAACAGCAATCGTAGGAATCAACTGGGGCGATGAGGGCAAAGGCCGCATGGTCGACCTGCTCTCGCAGCAATATGACGTCGTCTGCCGCTATCAGGGCGGCAACAACGCCGGACATACCGTTGTAAACGAACGCGGCAAATTTATCTTAAACCTGCTTCCCTCCGGCATTCTGCGGGACGAGACCGTAAATGTGATGGGCGTCGGCATGGTCATCGACGTAGAGCATCTGTACCATGAAGCACAGCGGCTGCGCGACGGCGGCATCACCATTACGCCGGAGCACCTGAAAATCAGCGACAAGGCGACGATCTGCATGCCCTACCATAAGCTGCTGGACGAGCTGGAGGAAGACAGGCTCGCCGATAAAAAATTCGGTTCCACCCGCCGCGGCATCGCGCCGGTCTACGCGGATAAATTCTACAAGAAAACGATCCGCATGGGCGATCTTCTGACGCCGGAGATCCTGGAAGAAAAGCTGGAAGGCATCGTTGAGTGGAAAAACCTGACCATTGCAAACGGCTACGGTCACGAACCCATCCGGGCAAAGGACATGCTCGACTGGCTGATGCAGTACGGCATGGCTTTCAAGGATTATATTTACGACACGACCGAATACCTGAACGGCGCCATCGCCGCAGGCAAAAACGTGATGTTCGAAGCACAGCTCGGCGCGCTGCGCGATATAGACTACGGCATTTTCCCCTACACGTCCTCCTCCTCCAACATCTCCGCCTACGCGCCCATCGGCGCCGGCATTCCCGGGAAAAAGATCGAAAAGACCGTCGGCATTATCAAAGCGTACTCCAGCTGTGTAGGCGAAGGCCCCTTTACCTGCGAGCTCTTCGGTGAGGAGGGCGATCGGCTGCGCGAGGCCGGCAACGAATACGGCGCCGCCACGGGCAGACCCAGACGCGTGGGCGGTTTCGACGTGATCGCCTCCCGCTACGGCGTGGAAACGCAGGGCGCCACAAGCCTTGCGCTGACAAAGCTGGACGTACTCTCCTATCTGAAAAAGATCCCCGTATGCGTCGGCTATGAATATAACGGCGAACGGCTTTCCCGCTTCCCCACCGGCAAAGCGCTTGCACAGGCGACGCCCGTTTACGAATACATGGATGGCTGGAACTGCGACATTTCCGCGTGCAGAACCTTTTCCGATCTGCCCGCCGCGGCACAGAATTACGTTAGATATATCGAAAACGCCGTAGGCTGCCCTGTGGAATATGTTTCCGTCGGTGCGGAACGCGACGCCTATATCAAAATGTTTTAATCAAATACACCGATCGATTTTTGTCAGCCGTTTTTTATAAAACGGCTGACTGTTTTCACAGAACACCCGACAGAAGGTAATAATATGGAAATCAGAAGGTTTTACAGAGAAATTCAATCCCTGCACGTGAACACGCTGGAGCCGCACGCGTATTTTATCCCGTTCGCGCCGCGGCAGGACCCCGCCGGAGACAGAGAAACGTCCGCACTGTTTTCATCCCTGAACGGCACGTGGGATTTTGCATTTTTTGAAAACGTCGAGCTTTTACCGATCGAGGAACCGGACTTTTTACAGCGGATGATCTGCCGCGACAAATTGGAGGTTCCCGGCTGCTGGCAGCTCATGCTCGGCAGGGGTTACGACGTGCCGAATTACATCAATCAGGACTACCCTTATCCCGTGGATCCGCCGCATTTGCCGGACGTGATCCCCTGCGGCTTTTACAGAAAAAAGCAAAAGCTGAACGTACTGCCGTCAAAAATGTACCGTCTTTGCTTTGAAGGCGTTTCTTCCTGCTTTTATCTGTGGGTAAACGGCGCTTTTATCGGTTATTCGCAGGTCAGTCACGCAACCGCGGAGTTTGACGTCACAAATGCCCTTATAAACGGCGAAAACGTTTTTGAGGTCCTTGTGGTCAAGCACTGCACGGGTTCCTATATGGAGGACCAGGATTTTTTCCGTCTCTCCGGCATTTTCCGTGACGTTTACGTGCTGGAGCGCAGCGCGGACCGATTGGAGGATCTCGGGATCCGCACGACTTTTTCGGACGGGTATCAAACGGCAGATCTTGAACTGACCGCCCGCTTTTGCGGCGCGCCGGAAGCGCGATACAAACTCTGCGCGCCAAACGGCGAAGCAGTTGCCGAAGGCAAACTGACCGAAGCTGTCAGGATTCGCATTCCGCAGCCGCAGTTATGGAGCGCGGAAGTCCCGCGGCTTTACAGCCTGACGGTTAAAACCGAAGAGGAAACCGTTTATTTTCCCGTCGGCCTGCGGGAAGCCAGGATCGAGAACCGCTGCTTATTGTTTAACGGAAAAAAAATCAAATTGCGCGGCATAAACCGCCATGACACCTCTCCGGAGACCGGATATTACGTCACGCCGGAAGAGATGCTGCGCGATCTGTATTTGCTCAAGCGTGCAAACGTCAACGCGATCCGAACCAGCCATTATCCTAACGATCCGCGTTTTTTGGAGCTCTGCGACAGGCTCGGCTTTTATCTGATCGATGAGGCCGACCTTGAAACACATGGGTTGGGCTATAACTACGGCGACTGGTATTGGGACTACTGGGCGTATATCTGCGATGCGCCGGAATGGACAAACGCCTGCGTGGACCGCGCAAAGCTGTTATATGAACGCGACAAAAACCATGCCTGCGTTATCATGTGGTCGCTTGGGAACGAATCCGGCTGCGGGGATAACCACCGCGCCATGGCAGCTTATATCCGCGGGCGGGACGACCGGGCGATCATCCATTATGAAAACGCCCGTCTTGAATACGAAACGCGCGTCAACCGTGATTTTAAGGATATCTCGGACGTGGAAAGCCGCATGTACGCCTCTCTTGATTATCTGCGGGAATATCTGAACGACAAATCGCAGACCAAGCCCTTTTTCTATTGCGAATATGCCTCCGCCTGGAGCACGGGCGACATCCCGCTGCACTGGGACGAATTTGAACGGTATGACAATTACTGCGGCGGCTGCGTCTGGGAATTTGCGGATCACGCGGTCAACGTCGGCACGAAAAGCGAGCCGAAATACCGTTACGGCGGCGACTTCGGCGACTATCCGAACGACGGCGTCTACTGTATTGACGGCCTTGTATACCCGGACAGAACGCCCAAGCCCGGCTATTACGATATGAAGGACACATATAAGCCGTTTTCCGTCCGCTTTAACAACGGCAAGCTGACCGTATTTAACAAGTATTATTTCAAACCGCTTGACGGCAGTACGCTAAACTGGACATTGGAAAGAAACGGAGAAGAAATCCTTTCCGGCAGCGAAAGCATGTGTATACCGCCTCGCGGCGAAACGACCGTTGAACTGAACCTGCCGGAAGCGAACAGGGATTTTATCACGCTGAACTGTTCCGTGCTGCAGGATACGGACACGCCCTGGGCGGAAAAAGGTTTTGAAATCGGACATACGCAATTTATCCTGCATAACGCGGCCGTCCCCGCCCCGAAAACTCTCTCTGGTCCGCTCTCCATGCAGGAGTCCAGAACGAATATTGTCATTTCAAACGGCAGATACATGCTGACGTTTGACAAAACGATCGGCAAGATCGTTTCCATACGTACAGATACGGAGTATTTATCCGAACCTGTTTCGTTCTCTGTTTTCAGAAGCGGTCAGCACGCCTGTGCGGCGGCCGACTGGAAGCGGGCAAGGTACGAAAAGGCATTCCAGAAAACCTACAGCACGGAGATCCTTGAAAACACAGTCCGACAAATCGTGATCCGCTGTAAAATTTCTCTGTCGGCAGCCGCCCTGCCGCCGGCGGTCAAAGCTGACGTCATTTATACGTTCCGGGACGACGGCACAATAAACCTTTCCGTTTCTGCAAACGTTACGCATAACGCGCCGCCGCTTCCGCGCTTCGGCGTCCAAATCGTTATGCAAAAACGGTTTGACCGGCTTTCCTATCTCGGTTTTGGCCCCAAAGAGAGTTACCCGGACCGTTTCCGGAGCCAGAAACTGCGGCGCTTTGAGACAACCGTTGCGGATAATTATGAGCATTATATCAAACCGGATGAATGCGGCGCGCACTACGCCGCGAAGACCGCGAAGATCCGGGACGAAGCGGGAAAAGGACTCGCATTCACGGACTCATCCGAAAAAGGCTTTCTCATCAACGCAAAGCATTATACGGACCTGCAGCTGCAGAACACCACACATGACGACGAACTCGAGGAAACGGATGCAACCGTTGTAAACGTCGACTATAAGATGCACGCGGACAACCCTGAGCCGACAGATCTGGAGCCGTGGCGCGCGTTCACGGAAAAAGCGTTTTCCTTTTCCTGGGACGTCAGCATTCTGTAAAGATGGAAAAGCGACAAAAGCCGTATCGGCCTTGCCGCTTTTTTTATTTCTTTAGCTTGGTATTGCAACGAGTCCTTTTTTTATCTCTTTTTGTAAAGAACAAGCTCCGGGTTTACGCCGTCCGCCTCATACGTGCAGATCAGGATGAAATCCATGTTCGCAAGCACGCCGAAACAGCGTTCTCCGCCGAACTCCGACTGAAGCTGGTTGCCGAGATACGTCGTCCGGTCGTCTAAAAATTTCACTTCCATTCCGTTGGGCAGCCGGTACGGCAAATTCACATAACTTCCGACAAGGGCGCTGAGTTTGTCAAGCTTCGGCATGCCTTCAATATGAAGATCGTTGATTTCTTCGACCAGCCGTCTTTTAAATTCGTCAAACTGACCGTCGTCGCTGAGCTCCTCATACCGTTTCCAGTAATCCAGCTTCGGCAGCCTCTCTTTCATGTAAGACCGCGCCTGCTCCTCCGAGAACCCCTGTTTTGCCATATGCGGGATACACACGTCGATCAGATCGTCCATATTGCTGTAGGTATACGTTCCGTCCGCATAACACCACTGACAATAATCCTCGTTGAGGGAACCGTCTTTATCCTTACCGATGATCGTATCGTCAAGCGGCATACCGCAGCACTGACAGACAAGCTCACGCGGCGAACCGAGCAAGGTGTTGATGGAAACGTTGTAAAGCTTTGACAACAGCTTCAGCGTTTCGGTATTCGGAACGGTCTCGCCGGTTTCCCAGCGGGATACCGCCTGTCTGGTCACAAAAACCTTTTGGGCAAGTTCGTCCTGCGACATACCGTTTTTTGTTCTGAGCTCAAATAAAACGTCTTTTGTATTCATTATAATACCCCCTTTGCATTCCAATTCTAATACGCCGCTGTCAGGAAAGCAAGCAACCTGCTGTTGCGAGAGAAGAAGGAAAGGATAACTACAGGCAGAATATAACATCCGGAGCCGATAAAAACAATAAAATCGCCGCAAGCAAAACAAAGCCTGCGACGATGTGGCGCGCTTGAAGGGACTCGAACCCCTGACCCACTGCTTAGAAGGCAGTTGCTCTATCCACCTGAGCTACAAACGCAAAATGGAGCGGGTGATGGGAGTCGAACCCACACGACCAGCTTGGAAGGCTGGGATTCTGCCGCTGAACTACACCCGCTTACAACGGAAGTAATTATAGCATTCCTCCGTTGCTTTGTCAATAATAAAAAGCAAAAAATCACATTTTGCCGTTGACCGCGATTTTGTCGTCTGCCACGCTGATATCGATTTCGGTGATCCCCTTGTCATACGAATTTACAAGGATATCGGTGATCGGGTCCTCGATCGTCCGGCGGATATAATGCCGGATATCTCTTGCGCCGCGCACGCCGCCTGCGGCCTCGCGGGCGACCAGTTCGGCAACGCCGTCCTGCACGTGGAGCCTGATCCCCTTATCCCGCAGCGCGGGCACAAAATCGTCGATGAGAAGAGAAGCGATCTTTGTATAATCCTCCTGCGTCAGCGAATTAAAAACGATCACCTCGTCCACTCTGCCGATAAACTCCGGACGCAAAAATTCACGCAGCGCTTTCATCGCCTTGTCCTTGTTGGCGTCCGCCTGGTTTTTGCCGAAGCCGAGCAGGTTCTCCCTGCGCTCGCTGCCTGCGTTGGAGGTCATGATGATCACGGCGTTTTCAAAACTCACGGTTCTGCCCTGCGCGTCGTTTGTTTTGCCTTCGTCCAGGATCTGCAGCAGAATATTCATCACGTCCGGATGCGCTTTTTCGATCTCGTCAAACAAAATGACCGAATAGGGTTTTCTGCGCACCTTTTCCGTCAGCTGACCGGCTTCGTCATAGCCCACATAACCGGGCGGCGAACCGATCAGACGCGAAACGCTGTGCTTTTCCATAAACTCGGACATATCAAGCCGGATCAGAGTTTCCGGCGTGTCGAACAATTCGTTGGCAAGCTGTTTAACAAGCTCCGTTTTTCCGACGCCCGTGGGGCCGACAAAGATAAAGGACGCCGGGCGCTTTACGGTGCTTAACCGAACGCGCGCGCGCTTCACAGCGGCACAGACGGCGTCAACCGCTTCATCCTGTCCGATGATCCGGGCTTTCAGGTGCTCTTCCATTTTGGAGAGCTTTCCCAGGTCGCTGTCAACGATCTTGCGAACTGGAATACCCGTGGAAAGACTGATAACGCGGCCGATATCATCCTCGGTCACATAATTGTCCTCCGCCTTTTCCTTTAAGGCCGGCAGCTCGCTTTCACTCTGCAGGATATCCGCCTTGACCTTTGCAATTTCCTCGTAATCCGGATTTTCTGTCTCGGCGACCAGCTCCGCCTCGCGGGCGTTGAGCGCTTCAAGATTGGCGAGCGCAGCTTCATAGTCGCTGATCGCTTTGTTGCGCAGATTGGCGACCGTACAGGCCTCGTCCAGCAGGTCGATCGCCTTGTCGGGCAAAAATCGCTCGGTGATATACCGCTCTGAAAGCGCGACTGTTTTATACAGCAGTGTGTCGGAAATGCGGACTTTATGGTATTCCTCATAATAGGACTTAATGCCCTTTAGGATCTGGTACGCGTCTTCAATGGACGGCTCCTCAACCCGGATGGGCTGGAACCTGCGCTCCAGCGCCGCGTCCTTTTCGATATGCTTGCGGTATTCCGTAAAGGTCGTCGCGCCGATCACCTGGATCTCGCCTCTGGAAAGCGCGGGCTTCAGGATATTGGCGGCGTTCATGGAGCCTTCCGCATCGCCGGTACCGACCAGATTGTGCACTTCGTCGATAAACAAAATGATATTGCCGTCCGCTTTCACTTCGTCGATCAATCCCTTGATGCGGCTTTCAAACTGTCCGCGGAACTGCGTCCCGGCGACCAACGCCGTCAGATCCAGCAGATGGATCTCTTTTTTTTGCAGCGTGGCGGGCACCTCGCCGGACGCAATGCGCAGCGCAAGGCCCTCGGCGATGGCGGTCTTTCCGACGCC
>JAFSXY010000151.1 GCA_017443805.1 Clostridia bacterium
CCGAACCCGTCAAGGTCAAGCCGCCTGCGGCGGTGGCTGTATCGCTTCTTAACTGCATCATTTTCTCAGGCTCAAAAAACCAAATTCGATGCATCATATTTTTTTGAGGTAAAGTGTTACCTATCATTGACGACTCTACAGCGTGCGGGAGAATCTGTCAACATCCAATCTTGACAAGTATTTTCTTTTATGCTATAATTCTTCCATTCTATGAAAGGATATTTCGTAATGGAACCCGACCCGGACGGCAGTCCCGTGTTTGTATATTTGCATATTTCGGCATAGTTTGCGCTTTTTTTGCGGCAGGCTGTGTTTTTTTATTCTTGAACGGAGGCTTAGTTTTTTATCCATGACCGATTTGAGCGACATTTTACTGCGTCTGCTGCTGCAGATCGTGCTGATCGCGCTGAACGCCGTGTTTGCGTCGGCCGAGATCGCCGTGATCTCCATGAACGACGCAAAACTGGCGGCGCTGACCGCCGCCGGCAATAAAAAAGCGGCGCGGCTGTCCAAAATCACCGCCAGCCCCGCTAAATTTTTGGCGACCATCCAGGTGGCGATCACCCTGTCGGGCTTTCTGGCGTCCGCGTTTGCCGCGGATTATTTCGCCGGGCCGCTGACGGCGCTGCTCTTAAAAACAGGGATCGGCATTTCGGAAGGAACGCTGAACACGCTGTGCGTGATCCTTATCACGCTGGTGCTCTCTTACTTTACGCTGGTATTCGGCGAGCTGGTGCCCAAGCGCATCGCCATGAAGCGCGCCGAGCAGCTGGCGCTTGGCCTTTCGGGCATGCTGCGCTTTATTTCCCGGCTTTTTGCGCCCATCGTGTGGCTGTTAAGCGCTTCCACCAACGGCGTGCTCAGGCTTTTCGGCATCGATCCCAACGAGCAGGACGACACGGTCACGGAGGAAGAGATCCGCATGATGATCGACGCCGGCAGCGAAAAGGGCGCCATCGATGAGGACGAAAAGGAGCTGCTGCAGAACGTCTTTGAATTTGACGATCTGACCGCCGGCGAGATCGCCACGCACCGTACGGACGTCGCCATCCTCTGGATGGAGGAGCCCGACGAGTGGGCCGATGCGATCATTGAGAGCCGGCACACCTTTTTCCCGGTCTGCGAGGGCACGGTGGACGAGATCGTGGGCGTGGTAAACGCCAAGGATTTTTTCGCGCTGCGCGGCAAAGCGGATAAAAAGGCGCTTACCAAGATCATGCGGCCGCCGTATCTGGTGCCCGATTCCGTCCGCGCGGACGTATTGTTCAACAACTTAAAGAAAAAGCGCGAAAGCTTTGCCATCGTGCTGGACGAGCACGGCGGCATGGAGGGCGTCGTCACGATCACCGATATCTTAGAGTGTATCGTGGGTGATTTCGACGAGGATACCCTGGCCGAGAACAACGGGCAGCCGGATATCGTGGAGCTGGAGGAAAACCTTTGGCAGATCAGCGGCGATACGCCCGTGAGCGACGTCTGCGAGGAGCTGGAGCTGGAGATCCCGGACGCGGATTACGATACCTTCGGCGGCTACGTATTGAGCATCCTGGGCGTGATCCCGGCGGACGACACGTCCTTTACCGTGGAGGATGAGAACCTCATCATCGAAGTGACAAGCGTAAAGGAGCACCGCATTGAAATGACGCGTGTGCGCAGAAAGCTGCCCGAAGAGGAAACGGCGGAAAAGATGGAAGATTAAGGCTGTTGACGCCGCCCCGAACCAAGAAAAATCCATCGGAGAACACGATACATGAAATATGCACTGATCGGCTGCGGACGCGTTGCGCCCAGCCATATAAAGGCCGCAATCGAGAATGGGCTGGAGATCGCCGCGGTCTGCGATCTGGACGCATCCCGCATGGAGCGGCTGCTGGAGAACAGCGGCCTGTCCGCGGAAAAAATCGCCGCCGTCCGGCGTTTTACGGATTATACGGCGCTGTTCCGGGAGGTCCGTCCGACGCTTGCAAGCATCGCGCTGCCAAGCGGCCTGCATGCAGCCTGCGCGTTTGAGGGACTGAAAAACGACGTCAACCTGATCGTTGAAAAGCCCCTTGCCATGTCGTTGGCGGATGCGGACGAGATCATAAGGCTTGCAAAGGAACACGGCGTTTTGGTCTCCGCCTGTCACCAGAACCGTTTCAATAAAGCCGTGCAGGCCTTGCGCGCGGCGCTGGAGGCCGGCCGTTTCGGCAGGCTTTCCAACGCGGCGATCACGGTCCGCTGGGACCGGGATGAAGCGTATTATGCGCAGGACGCCTGGCGCGGCACGTGGGAAAACGACGGCGGGACGCTGATGAACCAGTGCATCCACGGTATCGATCTGTTATGCTGGATGTGCGGGTATGAGATCGAGAGCGTATACGGTCAGATCCGGCGGCAGTTCCACCCGTATATCCAGGCGGAGGATCTCGGTACAGCCGTCATGACGTTCAAAAACGGCGCGGTCGCCACGGTGGAGGGCACGGTAAACGTCTGCGGCCCCGATATGGAAGAGCATTTAACGCTGCTGGGCGAGCACGGCGCGGTCAAGCTCGGCGGCACCAGCGCCAACACCATTGAGCACTGGTATTTTGACGACGACCCGAACGATCAGAAGGACGGCTTCCATGAGCCGACGCGCAACGTGTACGGCAACGGGCACACAAGCCTTTTTGCTGATATGGCGCAGGCCATCCGGGACGGAGGGCAGCCCTATGTGACCGCCGAGGACGGCAGACGCGCGCTGGAAGCGGTGCTGGCGATCTATCTTTCCGCAAAGCATGGCGCGCCCGTGAAGCTGCCGCTGCCCGCAGACGCGGCCGGAACAAATTTGGAAGGATTTTTTGACGCATGAAAATAAAAGCGATCGTTTTTGACCTGGATCATACGCTCTATGACCGTCACGCAACGCTTGCCGCGATCGCGCCGCACCTGCGGGAGCGGTTTTCCGTCAATCCCGCGCTTTCGGATGCGGAGCTTGCCGGGCTTTGGATCTATGCGGACGATCATTTTGTATACGACGGCTGGTATTATGTGTTTTCCTATCTGGTGGAAAACGGGATGTTTTCCGCCGCGCCGAAATATGAGGACTACCGCAGTTTTATTTTTGAGCATTTCGCAAAAACGGCGGTGTCTTTTCCTTTTGTCCTGCCCATGCTGCAATCGCTGAAAAAAGCGGGCTTCAAGGTGGGGCTGATTACCAACGGGCAGCACGCGCTCCAGTATAAAAAGCTGGAAATGACGGGCTTAATGTACGTGTTCGACGAGATCATCGTCAGCGGAGACGTGGGCGTGGAAAAACCGGACCGGGAGATCTTTCTGCTGATGAGCGAAAAGCTCGGCTTCGAACCGGCGGAGATGGTCTACGTGGGGGACAACCCCTTCAGCGATATCGACGGCGCGGCCGCCGCCGGCTATAAGACCGTGTGGGTGCGTTCCACCCGGGTGGGCGGATACGGCAAATACAGACCGGATGAAGTTGTAAACGACGTAGGCGAGTTGCCCGAGGTCCTGAAGTATTTAACAAAATAGAAAAGGAGTTCGTTGTATCATGGAACAGTTGCTGACGCGTTGGGGAAGGACCTTAAACAAAGATTGCCCGTTAAACGATTATCCGCGGCCGCAGATGGCAAGGGACTCTTTTTTCTGCCTGAACGGCGAATGGGATTACGCGATCTGTAAGCAGGACGCGGCGTTCACGGGGTATCAGGGCAGGATTTTGGTGCCCTTCAGCCCGGAGACGATCCTTTCCGGCGTACAAAAAACGGTAACGCCGGCGGACGCGCTATACTACCGCAGGATCTTTTCTTTCAACAAAGGCGAAAAACGCGTGCTGCTGCACTTCGGCGCGGTGGACTACGCCTGCGAGGTCGATCTGAACGGCGTGCGTCTCGGCGAACACAAGGGCGGCTATTTCCCGTTTTCCTTTGACGTGACCGACGCCCTTATAAACGGCGAAAACGAACTGAAGCTGCTTGTGACCGACCCCAGCGAAACAGGCTCGCAGGCCAGCGGCAAGCAGACCTCCAAGCGCGGCAATATCTGGTACACGCCGCAGTCCGGTATCTGGCAGACGGTCTGGATGGAGGAGGTCCCGGAAAATTATATCAAGTGCGTCAAACTCACGCCGGATATCGACGCGGGAGAAATAAAAATCAGCATTCTGACGGCGGGCGATTTTACGGGCGCGGACGTGTGCGTGACGGAAAACGGCGCGCCGAAGGCGGCGCTGCACAGCGATACGCCCTCCTTTGCCGTCAAAATGGAGGATTTTCGGCTCTGGTCGCCGGAGGACCCGTTTTTATACGACCTTACGGTCACGGTCGGCAAAGATACGGTGAAAAGCTACTTCGGCATGCGCAAATTTTCCGTCGGCAAGGACGAAAAGGGCTTTACGCGGATGATGCTCAACAACAAGCCGTATTTCCAGAACGGCCTGCTGGACCAGGGCTATTGGAGCGACGGCCTGTATACCGCGCCGAGCGACGAGGCGCTTGTTTACGATATCCAGACCATGAAGGACATGGGCTTTAATATGCTGCGCAAGCATATAAAGATCGAGCCGCTGCGGTGGTATTACCACTGCGACCGGCTCGGCATGCTCGTTTGGCAGGATATGGTCAACGGCGGGGGTGAGGTCAACCAGCTTTCGGCGGCGCTCCTGCCCGGGCTGCAGCTTGCCTTCAACCAGAAAAAGCTCGGCCGCCTGAACGACGGCGAAAAGCAGTATAAGATATTCTCCCGCACCGATGAAAATGGCCGCGCGGAATACTACGTCGACGCAGAACGGATGATCGATACGCTGTATAACTGCGTTTCGATCTGCCTGTGGGTGCCCTTTAACGAGGGCTGGGGGCAGTTTGAGGCAAAAAAAGCGTGCGCTTTTTTCCGGGCGCACGACGATACGCGTCTGATCGACCATGCCAGCGGCTGGCACGATCAGGGCGCGGGGGACCTAAACAGCTTCCATATTTATTTCACGCCGTTCGTTTTTGCGAAATTCGATAAAAACGACGACCGTGTGATCGCGCTTACGGAGTTCGGCGGCTTTTCCATGCAGACGCCGGGACACGTGTTCAATACCGAAAAATTCTTCGGTTACCGCAAATACGCTTCCAAGGAAAAGCTCAGCGCCGCGATAAGGCGCCTGTATCTGGACAGGATACGCCCCCTGATCGAAAAAAAAGGCCTTTCGGCCCTTGTGTATACCGAGGTCAGCGACGTGGAGGACGAGACCAACGGCTTTTTGACCTTCGACCGGGAGGTCGTGAAGGTGGACGTCGATTTTATGCGGGAGATCAACGAACAAATCAAACTGTAAAACAGAGCGGAAATACCGCCGTGCGTTCCGTTGTGCCGGAGCGTGCGGCGATTTTTTTTCAGTCTGTCAGATTGAATTCGTCGCCGTGCGCCTCCAGAAACAGGCGGTACACTTCGTCGATCACACGTTGGTCGTCGATGCCGAGATAGGTGTCCGTATCGGAATCCAGTTCCTCCGCCACCTCAAAAATGTGCACCATGCCGTTGTCCAGCTCGCTGCCCTCTTCGGGGAGCATCACGGCGTATTCGCCGCCCTCAAACTCTACGGTGTCCAGCAGCTCAAACAGATAGACGTTGCCGTCTTCGTCCTGAAATTTCATCAGGGAAGTCTCGTTGTCCATATGTATTCTCCTTCTTATGATAACGTTTCCAGGCCTACGGCCGCACGAAGTACAAGCCGCGCGTCGGCCGCGGTGATAACGCCGTTGCGGTCGGCGTCCGCCGCCGTAAGCAATTTTCCCTTATAGCGGATAAAGCCCACGGATGCGCGCAGCACGAGCCGCGCGTCATAGGCCGTTATCTTGCCGTCGCCGGTCACGTCGCCGCAGCGGTAATATTCCTGAATATAAATTGTAAACGTATTGCTGAATTCCCCGCACGTGACCACCACCGTCTGCGCGCCGGTCCGGTCAATGTCGATCTCGCTTAAGGTGTAGTCAAAGGTTTCTTCCCGCCTGCCGGAGTTGTAGGTGACGTAAACGTGCAGGTCGGTCAGATCCACCGGCTCGCCCAGCACGAACGCCAGGATCTCCGGCGTGATTACACGCAGCTCGGTGGGCGTTTCCAGCGCGTAACGGAAATCAAGCGTAACGCTTTTGCCGCCGTAGGAGACTGTGACCTTGTTGCCCGGGCCGAGCACAAAGCCGGCCGGGTCACAGGCGATCTCGCACAGGTCGGGCGTTATGTATTCTTCCTCACCGTTGTCGTACACGGCGTAAAGCGTAAGCCCCGAAAGGTCCGGGACCTCGGTTTTATTGTAGACCGTCGTCCGGTCCGGCAGCGTCGCCGTGTTCAAATTGATCAGCTTGCGCTGTGCAACGCGGACGGAAAAGGTGCAAGAGATATCGCTGTATCTATAAGAAAGCGTAAAGGTGTGTTCCCCCGCGGACAGCGGCTTGCCGACCGTTTCGCCGTGGCAGCCGGAAAGCGTGAAATCGGGGTCGGAGAGGATCTCTTCCGCGGTAAAATCCCGCGGCGATCTGCCGTCGGAGTAGGTCGCCTGCACGACCATGCCCTTCAGCGACAGCGGCTGGTGTTCGATATACGAAGCGGGCGGGGCCGTTTGGACCGTGAGCTCCTGCAGCGGCACTTTGCGGACGGTCACCGAAAAAGAGGCGGAAAAGGAAACGTCCGCGCCGGGGGGCGTATAGACGACGTAAACGGTTTTTTCGCCTTCGGAGTCAAACGCCGGCACAAAGATCCGGTATCCGGATACGGCCGCATCCGCCCTGCCGTCGTCAAATTTTGCAAAAACGGTCAGCCCGTCGCCGTCAAAAGCGTCCTCATCTTCAATGTAGAGGGTTTTGGCCGGTTTTGACCGGATGTAAATGCTTTTTACGCCGCCGGTATTTGCGGCGTCCTTCCCCGCATAGGAAACAAGAGATGCGTGAATCCAGCCGGAAAGGCCGGTCGCGTTTATACGGACATACAAAAAATCTCCGCTGACGTCGGCCGCGTAAACATAGGTGCCGTGCGGGATCTCGCCGACGGGCGACTGCGTCAGATCCGGCGCGGGCAAAAGGTTTGCGCGCGTCGCGGTGACCAGATAGCGCACGCCCCCTCCCGCCGACGCGGCAGGCGCCGCCGTCAGAAAAAGAATGGCCGACAAAAACAGGGCGGCGGCTTTTTTCAGTCCTTTCACAGCGTCACTTCCTTACAGTCTTCCGTAGGTTTTCAGTACGTTCGCCATCGTATCCAACCCGACCGCAACGCGCAGCAGGATGCGCGCGCAGCTTGCGTTGAGCTTGCCCAGCTGCGCGAAGTCCGCCCGGGCGATCAGGGCGTCGGACAGCGTTTCCAGCCCCACGCTGCTTCGCAGGGCGATCCGCGCGTCGGCGGCGGTCACAAGCCCGTCGTTATCCAGGTCCCCCCAATGCGCGGCGGCGAGGTCCTCGTTCAGCGCATCCTCCTCGGTCATCCATTTCGCGTACAGCGTGACGTCACCGGTGCGTCCGGCGGCGATGGCCGCAACGGGATCGCCCGAAAAATCGGCGGTCTCATACCAGCCGCGGAACACATAACCGCGCGGGGCGGCGACGTCGTAAACATACGTTTCTTCGCCGTAGGTATACCGTTTGGGGTTTACGTCGTTTGCCACACGGATAAAGCCGTAGCCCGGCAGCGTGGTCAGTACGTAGCTTACCCGGTATTCGCGCGGGGTAAAGCGCGCGTACAGTTTACAGTACGCCGTACCGGCGGCCACACGGTCCGTGTACGTGCCGTCTGCGGTTTCCCAGCCGTCAAAGATACAGCCGGTCCGCACGGGATTTGCAAGGAGCAGATCTTCCCCGAACGCATGCAGGATAAACGAGGGGTTCCCATTATTGTCCGTTCCCGGCGGCAAAACGTATTGGATACGCCAGCTTGCGGGACAGGTAAAAGAAAAGGCCTCTCCCGGCTGTGTGACGGCATAGTAGCCCGTTGCGGTCTCTACCGCACCGCACATGCGAAGAGAAAAAGAAAAGCTTTCGTTTTGGTACAGGCCGCCTGCCGCCAGCGCGGGCAGCACGTCTTTTGTAAGCGAAACGCCGACCTCCGTTTCGTAGGGCGACGTAAAACAGACCGGAACGGACGCGCCGCCGTCTGTGACCGCCTCGCAGAGCAGCCCGGCGGGGTAGCGCAGGCTTGCCCGGTCGGAGGCTGCGATCTGTGCGTCCGTCATGCTTTCAAGCAGCGTTTCGTAGGCGGCTTTGCGCTGGGTCTCATATTCCGCCGTTACGGCGGAGGTTACGCTGAACAGATAAGCTTCGTCCGCCTGTTCCGTCTGCGTTTTTATCAGCTGCGTATCGGGCGCCGGAAAAAGGGAAGCCGCGTCTGCCGCCGCCGACAGAGTCAGCAGCAGCGCCGCAGCGGCGAGTATATAAAACACTTTTTTCACGGCAGTCACTTCCCTTATACAGATTATATCTGTTTTTTTTTGCGGAGTCAACAGGTACATCCTGTGAATTGTGTTTTTTCGGGAACAGGGTTTTGCAACAAAATAAAAAACGGTGTTGCATAACGCGAAAAAATAACCGACAGCCGCGATCCGGCTCTTGACAAGTACGCGGTGGTTGGAGTAAGCTGAAAGAAATAGATGTTTGTCGAAAAAATGAACATCAGGGAAGAGAAGAACGGGAGAGATCTTGGAATGAAAAAAAGTACGATTTGTCTGTTTTGCGCCGCCGTGTGCGCCGTCGTCGGGCTTGCCGGCTGCTTTAATGTGCACATCGACCTGCCGGAGCTGCGGACCACCGCCGCCGCGCCGACGCAGGACGCGGGCTATGCATATGACACAACGGTCCCTGTGCAGGTCCCGCAGACGGTTTTGCCGACGGACGCGCCTGCCACCGTCGCCGTGCCGGGCACGCCGGTGACCGAGGCGCCAACGGCCGCCGTGCCGGCGACCGAAGCGCCCAAAACGCCGGACGCCATGACGCAGGCGGAGCTGCTGCGCTTTTTCAACGCGTCGTTAAACCGCATCAAGAGTGAAAACGTCGGCTTTACCAAATCCAAGCTGACGAGCGTACTGGACCTGCAGCTGTCCAACAGCGCCGCCAACGCGGTGGTTGGCCTGGTGAAGGACTCGCTTCTGTCCGAAACTGCCGAAGAAAAAACGGTGCAAAAGGGCAGTTCCGGCAACGACGTGTTTTCTCCTACGGGCAAGAGCTATATTTCCAACCTGACGCCGGAAGATCTGACGTCGATCACCTGCACCAAAAACGGCGACCGGTATATCATCAAGCTTGCCGTAAAGGGGGAGACAAACCCCGCCGAGGGCAGTATCATGAGCCGCGGCTTTGACTATATCACCGTAGACGACGTGGTCAATATCTACGCGCCGAAGGTCGGCGCAACGGTGGCAAGAAACGATATCCAGGTGGTGTTCTCCGACTGCACGGCCACTTTGACCGTTGACGCCGACGGAACCGTTTCCGCCTACGAGACCTACGTCAAGGGCGTGATGAATATGTATAACGCTTCCATTAAAAAAGTGATCACAATCAATACGGACGTGGCGGTCACGCTTGCCAGCACGACGAAGTATACCGGGTTCGCATATTAAAAACGGATGCGGCAAAGCGCTTTTTTGCGCTGCCGCGGCAGAGTTTTTTTCGGAAAATCCGGGAAGCACTTGATTTTTTCTTTTTTATATATTATGATAGAAAACAAGAAATCCAAAAAGAGGTTTTCAAAAATGAAAAAAAATATTGTTAGAGTTTTGTCGCTGCTCCTTTGCGCCGCCATGCTGATCGGCTGCGCGGCCTGCACGCAGACCATCAACGTGCGTTTTGTGGATAAGGACGGCAACGATCTGAATCTGGGCGGCGCCGTCAATACCAACACAACGCCCGCCGGCGAGACGCCCGCTTCTCAGGCGCCGGCGAGCGAGACGCCCGCCAGCGAAACGCCCGCTTCTCAGGCGCCGACCGGCGAGACGCCCGCTTCTCAGGCGCCGGCCAGCGAGACGCCCGCTTCTCAGGTTCCGGCCAGCGAGACGCCCGCTTCTCAGGCGCCGGCCAGTGAAGCACCCGCTTCTCAGGCGCCCGCCGCAAGCACGGCGTTGCCGACGGATAACGCCGGGATCCTTGCGCTTTATACGGAGCTTGTAAATACCTTCAAGGCGTCCAGCCCGGGTTATACAAAGCTGGAATATCAGGCGCTGCCCGCGGAATATCGGAATTTCGGCGGTCTGGCGAACGCCATTATCGGCATCGCGGAGGGACTGGTTACATCCAAAGACAAGGCAACCCCCGAACCGCACGCGCAGGGCGACGCCGACGTGCACAATATCCCGATCCTGAACAACGCAAAGGGCTGTCTGCTGACAGACGCGAGCAAGATTAAATCCGCGAGCTGCAAGGATAACGGCGACGGTACGGCGACGCTTGTGATAACGCTGATCGACGAGGACGATCCGGTGCCTGCATCCAAGGATGCGACGACCTGCTCCAGCTACACGGGCGCCGTGTTCATGCCGATGTCAAAATCCGGGATCGACGAAACCGTTGCGAAGTTCTCCGCCGTCGCGAAGGTGAACTCGCTCGTGCTGACCTATACAGACTGTACGGTGACGGCGGTATTCAAAATTGCGGACAAGAAGCTGACCTCCCTTACCTACGTCATGCCCGTGGAGATCAAGGCAAACGCGAAGGTCGTGTTGTCCACGATAGACGGTTCCGCGCGGCTGATCGATACGATGGAGATCACCGGTATCAGTTATTGATCCGGACGCGTAAAAGGATGATAAATCGGACGCCGCAGGCTGCGGCGTCCGATTTCTTTTCCAAACGGCAAAAATTCACGGCAACAAATTTCGCAAAGTCCCTTGACAATTTTGCGCGGATGTTGTAAATTATTTGTGTATGACATATATTTTTATGCATATCTACACAAACGGATAGTTTCCGTAATTTTGAAAGGGGTTCAATCCGAATGAAGAAAAACATCGTCAGAGTGCTTTCTCTGCTCCTTGCGACCGCTATGCTGATCGGCTGCGCAGCCTGCACACAGACCATCAACGTTCGTTTTGTGGATAAGGACGGCAACGATCTGAACCTGGGCGGTATCATCAATACCAATGCAAACGCAAACACCGATACACCGGCCAGCGAGACGCCCGCTACGCAGGCTCCCGCCAGTGAGACGCCCGCCAGCGAGACGCCGGCCAGCGAGACGCCCGCTTCTCAGGCTCCGGCCAGCGAGACGCCCGCTTCTCAGGCTCCCGCCAGCGAGACGCCCGCTTCCCAGGCTCCCGCCAGCGAGACGCCCGCCGCCAGCACCGGTATGCCTTCCGGCACGCAGGCCATTGCGGACTTCTACAAAGCCGCTGTCAACAAGATCAAGAACGACGGCGCCGCCGGCTACATCAAAAAAGAGTGGCAGGTCATCGGCGATTTGAATCTTTTCTCTGCAGCCAAAGCAAATGACGCGGTAAAAGGTGTTGCCGGGAACTTCTTTAAGGATGAATCCAAAGCAGAGGATCAGAATACGGCAAAAGGCGATCAGGCAAAGGATCGTTTTCCGGGCTTTACGCTGACGGATTATTCCAAGATCGCATCCGCAACCTGCACCCAGAACGGCGGCAATTACGATATCAAGATTGTGATGGTGGATGAGGATACGCCGCATAAGAGCGGCAGTATGCTTTCGCAGGTTACAAACTCTTTCCTCGTTTGGGAAGATATTGAGGATACTTTGAAAAACGATTCGACTGTGAAAGCTGTCCTGAATTCTTATGAAAACATTCATGTCATTTACAAGGGATACACGATTGAGGCAACGATTACGCCGGACGGAAAGTTTGTCTCTCTGAAACATCACGGCGACATCCATATTTCGATTGGGTCCGCGACTGTATTATTTGTTTTCAAATTGAACGACAAGAGTGTTGATATGGAAAATGTCTGCACGTACAGAGACTTCGCGTATTAATACCCGGCAGAAATGAAACGAAAGCCGCCCTAATTGGGGCGGCTTTTTTTGTGTCACAAAAACAGTTCTCCGTCATTTATTTCACAGGTAAAAAAAACAGGCAGGGCCCCTATCGGTTCTGCCTGTTTTTGAAATAAGCCGTATGTTTTTTACCAGCGGTTTTCCACGTACTCGCAGAAGGCGTACATATCCTTGATTTCCAGCTTCGTGCCGTCGTCCAGCGTAACGGTCCCGCTCCACAGGCCGTGTGCCTGATGGGAGTGCATGCGCATGACAAGGACGTTTAAGTCGGAGTGGTGGTCGTAGAAGGGTTTCATGGTCAGATCGAATTTGCCGTCCTGCGAAATAAAATGCCAGGGCTTCATGTAGCCGTCGGGCTTCGGGAAAACCTCCACGTCAACGGGGCCGAACTTGTGCGCCTTGCCGTCGTAGAACACGGCGGTTTCGGTGGCGTTGGATTCGTCGCCGATGCCCCAGGTGATCTCAAAACCGAAGAGGTGCTTGTTTCCGTCCGGGCCGTCCACGTAGGCGCTGCCGTTGCCCCAGTACCAGACAAGGGAATACGGCGTGCAGACCCTGCCCCAGTCTAAGACGCAGAAGGTGTTTTCCCTGGAAAAGCTGACCACACGGTCGCCCTTCTTAAAGGTGCCCTCGCACGGCATGCAGTTCTGCTTGGTGGTCATAAAGTAGCGGTCCGGAAAACCGGCGAAAGGCAGAACGGTGGTAATGTTTTCCAGCCCCGGCAGGATGTCCATGGTAAAATTGCATTCGATATCGCCCATTTTGAACCACAGGGTACGCACGGTCTCTTTTGTGTCGAATTCAAACGACGCCTTGCCGATCGTCATTTTTACGTTGTTGGGCACGTCGCCCTTGGGGGGCAATACGTATTTATCCTTGCCGCCCAAAAACGGACTCATGGCGGTGGCTTCCGTTTTGCCGGTCTTTAAGTTGACAAGCACGGCGGAAACGTAGCCGCCCAGTGAAATGTTCGCAAAGCTGATCTGCGCCATGTAGCTGCCGTTGGAGAGCTGGTAAAAATCCCATTCCTTGCGCCGCAGCTCCTTTTTGACGCAGGTCCTGTCGTATTCAAAGACGTTATGCCGCGCCCAGCCGGGGGAAAGCAGCGTGCCGTCCGCAGCCAAAAGACGCGTGGGGGCGGTATATTCCTTCTGCGCGCTTTCAAACTGTCCGTCCAGCCAGCTTTTATAAGTTCTGTCCATACCGTTTTTGCACCTCTTTCGTTTTCTTTCATTTTATCACATAATAAAAAAAAGGTAAAGGTTTTTTTATTTGAAAACCGCTTGAGGCAAAAGAAAACACATGCTATACTGTTTACGGAGTCTGATGAAGGGGAGAAAATCAAAAATGGAACGATCGTTTATCCCGCTGCCGACGGAAAAACAGCTTGCCTTTCTGGATTGGGAGGTCGGCGTGTTTTTTCACTTCGGGATCCGCACCTTTTATGAGGGCCATACGGACTGGGACGGAAAAGAGATGCCCGCCGCCGGTTTTTCCCCGACGGCGCTTGACTGCCGGCAGTGGATCGCCGCCGCAAAGGCGGGCGGGGCGAAATATACGGTGCTTACGGCCAAGCATCACGACGGTTTTGCGCTGTGGCCGAGCAAATATACCGATTACGGCGTAAAGCGCAGCCCCTGGAAAAACGGACAGGGCGACGTTATTAAGGAATATACGGACGCCTGCCGGGCGTTGGACATGAAAACGGGGCTTTACTACTCGCCCGCGCAGGCCGGTTTTGAACGGACGCCGAAAACGGATTACGACGATTTTTTTATCAATCAGATCACGGAGCTTTTAACGAACTACGGCAAGATCGATTATCTGTGGTTTGACGGCTGCGGCAGCGAGGGGCACAGCTATGATACTTTGCGGATCGTAAGCGCGATCCGTTCGCTGCAGCCGGATATCCTGCTGTTTAACCTCTGGGATCCCGATACCCGCTGGGTGGGCAACGAGGACGGTATGGCGCCTTTCGACGCGTCCTGCGTTGTGCGGGCGGATGCAACGGACCTAAACGGCGGCGTGCGGTTTTTGCCCTATGAGTGCGACTGCAAGCTCCATCCGGGCAGCTGGTTTTACGCCGACGCCGAAAAAGAAAACGTCCGCACGGCGGACGAGGTCGTCGGGCTATATGAGCTGTCCGTCGGCCGCGGCGGCAATCTGCTTATCAATATCGCGCCGGACCGCACGGGGAAGATCCCCGCTTCGGACGCGGCGATCTTTGCCGCGGCGGGAGAAAAGATCGCAACGGCGTTTGCGCGCCCGCTTACTATCCGGACGGAAGCGACGGCGTCCGGTGTGAATGTTTACAGCGATTTTGAACAAAGCTGTTCCTGCGCGGTTTTGTCGGAGGATCTGCGGCGGGGTGAACGGATCCGGTCGTATGCGGTTTTTTACCGCTGCGGCGAGACCGAAATTTTGCTTACGGCGGGAAAAACCGTGGGGCATAAGCGCATCGTCCGCTTCCCCTGCGTCGCTCTCGGTGGAGAAAACCGCCTGTTTGTAACGTTTTCCGCCAATCAACCCGCCGCGCTGCGGATCTCGCTTTTTGGATAAAAATTTTGATTGCAAAAAAAGCAGAAATATGTTAAAATATAACATATTTGAAAAACCGAGGAAAATGGCATGAAGTTGGGAATTGTGGGGCTGCCGAACGTGGGCAAAAGCACGCTGTTCAACGCGCTGACGAACGCCGGCGCGCAGGCGGCGAATTACGCGTTCTGCACCATTGAACCGAACGTAGGCGTCGTCGCCGTGCCGGACAAGCGTCTGGACGCGCTGGCAAAGATGTACGATCCGGAAAAGGTCACGCCCGCCACGATAGAATTCGTGGACATCGCAGGTCTTGTAAAGGGCGCGTCCAAGGGCGAGGGCCTGGGCAATAAATTCCTCTCCCATATCCGCGAGGTGGACGCGATCATCCACGTGGTGCGCTGTTTTGAAAACGACGATATCATGCACGTGGACGGCAGCGTGGACCCCGCGCGGGACATTGAGACGATCAATTTAGAGCTGATCTTATCGGACGTGGAGATCCTGCAGCGGCGGATCGACCGGGATACGAAGGCCATGAAGGGCGATAAGTCCCTGGCTGCCGACGTGCAGTTCTTTACCCGCTTAAAGGGGGAGCTTGACAACGCCGTGAGCGCCCGCGCAGTCGAAATGACCGAAGAAGAGCGCGCGCTGATGCAAAGCGTGGCGCTGCTCTCCTCCAAGCCCGTCATTTACGCCTGCAACATGAGCGAGGAGGATTTTGCAGGCAATATTGATGAAAACCCCTATTACGCGCAGGTAAAGGCCATCGCCGCCGCGGAGGGCAGCGAGGTGCTGCCGATCTGCGCCGAGCTGGAGGCGCAGGTCGCCGAATTATCTCCCGAGGAGCGCGAAATGTTCCTTTCCGAAGCGGGTATCGCGCAGGGGGGACTTGACACTTTAATAAAAAAGAGCTATGATTTATTAGGGCTTATGAGTTACCTCACCGCGGGCAAGCCCGAGGTGCGCGCCTGGACCATCAAAAAAGGTACCAAGGCGCCGCAGGCAGCCGGCAAGATCCATTCCGATTTTGAGCGCGGCTTTATCCGCGCGGAGGTCATTTCCTTTGACGATCTGATGGCGACCGGCTCCATGGCCGCGGCAAAGGAAAAAGGCCTTGTCCGCAGCGAGGGCAAGGAGTACGTGATGCAAGACGGCGATATCGTGCTCTTCCGCTTCAACGTATAACGGTATGGACGGTTTGCATATCGGCGTAGGGCGGCTGCAGCCGCTGGATACGGACGAATACGTTGAAATCACGCTCTATGAAAAGGACGGCTGCGTTGCAAAAGCGGATTTCACCTTCGGCGGGGACGAAGCGACCGGCCGCTGTGCGGAAGCGGTCTGCCGGGCGATCGCGGAACACGGGATCACGGAACTGTTCCAAATGAACAACAATGTCGTTTACTATAATACGGAGCCCGCGCTTGCGGTGCACGAGCTCTATAAGGCGAGTATCGCGGTGATGGCCGCCAAGCGCGCCGCCGCCGACTGGTGTAAAAAAAACGGGGTTCCGGTACCGGCGCAGCCGGACGGATGCAGCTGTATTTCAGAATAAACAGGAGAGAAAGATATGAAAAAGTTTTTTATTGCGGGGATTTTGGCATTGGTTATTTTTGCGCTGACTGCTTGCTCCACCATCGAGCTGCAGCTGGTGTTTGACGACGAGCAGACGCAGCCTGTCGCCGCAACCGAGGCAACGACCGAGGCAACGACCGAGGCGCCGACAACAGAGCCGCCGACGACCGAAGCGCCGACGACCGAAGCGCCGACGGAAGCGTCTACCGTTGCAAACGTCAATACCGGCGACTGAGAGACCGCGTTTTCGGCTGATTGAAAACGGGCGGGGGTACTTGCCCGGAGATATCAGATTTTGCTTATAAAAACAGGACAGGCTTGTACAGTCTGTCCTGTTTCTCATTTTATCCTTTTAGTAGGTGATCAGTTCGTTGAATACCTTGATTGCGTAGTTGTCCGACATGCCGGAGATGTAGTCCAGAATTGCCTGCACGTAAACGTTCTCCGTTTCCAGCCGGCCGTAGATCTTGCGGTTGCAGCATTTGACGGTTTTTGCATCGGTGTTGTCAAAGAGATTGCAGGCCGGATCGCAGTATTTGGAAAGCCAGCCCGCAAACGCGCCCATGAGCTCCGGGTAGATCTCCGCCTGCCTGCGCAGCTCCGAAAGAGTCTCTTCACCCCGGTAGGCGTCCAGCAGCACTGCAAAAAGCTGGCCGATGACCACCTTCGCATATTGCGTGAAGGGCTCCAGACGCTTATTTCTGTAAATATATTTATAATTGAAGTCCTTGACTTCTTTGAGCTGCTCAAAAAAGGTCTCGCTCAGGCAGACGCCTCTTTCCGGCGAGGAATTGCGGCAGACGTCGTAGATCATATTATGGATGATCACGGTGGTGTTGATCGCGTTTTTATCGTAAGCGCGCGCGAGATCCGTCAGGCTGTCGATGTTTTCCCGGCTCAGGAATTTCAGACGGATGGCGTCCTCGATGTCGCGTCCCACGTAGGCGATCTTGTCGCTGAGCTTTACAACGCAGCCCTCCCACGTATACGGCGCATACCGGCCGACCTCATTGTAGTCCGCCGTAAGATCGATATATTCCTTGCGCGGGCGCAGGCCGTTTTCATCCACCTCGCCGCAGTGGGAAATGATGCCGTCGCGTACGGCGTAGGTCAGGTCCAGATTGCGGAAGATGCGGTAATCGTCCTCCAAAAGCTCAATGTCGTCCACAAAATGCAGGCCGTTTTTTTCATGGAAAAAGCTTTTGCCGAGATACTGCTTTGAAAGCGCGTTCAATTCCCGCTCGCCCTGATGGCCGAAGGGCGCGTGCCCCAGGTCGTGGCCGATGGCGATGGCGCGCGTTAATTCCACGCTCAGCCCAAGGTCCTTTGCAATGGTGGTGCTCACGCTCTCTACATGGGAGACGTGCTCCATGCGGGTGCAGATATGGTCGTTTTCAATATTGAAAAACACCTGCGTTTTATGCTTTAAGCGGCGGTAGGCAAGGCTGTGGAGGATGCGGGTATAGTCCCGCTCAAAGGCGTTCCGGCAATCGTTTTGCTTGGAGTACAGGGGTTCCTGCCGCGCGGTCAGCTTTTCCCAGTCGGGATGCGCAGGCGTGGCCGCTTCGTTTATAAACTTTGCGTTGTTGATGGACATGCTTTGCACCTCCGGTTTTTTAATGAGAAATTTGAAATTTGAAAATGTGAAAATATATCTCAAAACTCAAAACTCAAAACTCAAAACTGTCGACCGTCGACTGAAGCTACCGGTTCCGCCGGACGATACGGTTCACGACGCTCTGCGCCGTACGGGCCTTATCGATCAGGTGGACGTAGGAAAAATATTTTGCTTTATCCTGTACCAGAACGTATTCGCCGATATATTCCACGTAATCGGCGGAGAAGCTCTTCTTAAAGGCGCAGATGCCCTCAAAATCTTCGTTCGGCACGCACACGCCCAGCGTTCCGTCCGGCTCCGGCGGCACGGTCTTTAACAGCACGTAGCCCAGATCGTGCACGCTGTTCCCAAGCGAGATGCTGCGGCAGATCCGGCGGAAGTTGAAATAATGGCTGGCGCGGAGGTTATTGCGCAGCAGGTTTTTCGCGCCGCCGAACAGGCAGGAGGACATGCCGTTGTAGTGGACGGTCATGCCGCCCGCAACGCAGATTTTGTTCTGCTGGATATCGGACGTCTCCCGTACGCGCTCCTCATAGTGCGCGGTCTGTTTGTCGATGGACTCCAGCTCCTCTTTGATGCCGCGCTGCTTTTTCTCCGGCGCGGTGGGAAGGCTTTTCTCCAGAACGTCCTTTTGTTCCAGACGCGCCTTTTGAAGAGCCGCGTCTTTTTCTTTGTCGTAGTAAACGAGCATAACGTCCATCTGCTCTTTGCCGAAGACCTTTAACAGACGCGTTTCATATTCCGTGCCGCGCTCCACAAAATCGTTGCGGTCGGAGGTGTCGTGCATCACGGCGGCAAAATCCGCCATGATCGCGGGATCTTTTTCGATCTCCTCTATGGTGTAAACTTCTTCCGTCAGACCGCGGTTCTCGCCGATGCGCACGGAATAGCGCACGCCCTTTTCAAAGCTTTTCAAAAGCTGCGCCGGCGTTTTTTGCGTGCCGTCTTCGTTTTTCAGCGGCAGCATGAGCTGCACCGGAGATTTGTACAGACAGTGCGCGGCGTCCGGATTCAGCTGAAAGCCTGCCTGCAGCAGCGCGGTGTGCACCGAAGCGCCTGTTTCCTGTTTTTCGCCGTTGATCCGTAAGGGGATGCAGGGGTCGAAAAACAAGGCTGTTCCGCCCGCTTTCTTCATCTCCGCCCGGATAAACGCCGCAAAGGCGGAAAGAAGGTCCGCGTTGGTATAATCGCAGACGGCGCCGGCGGGGCAGTACCAGATCTTGCCCGCAAGCGGAATATGCCGCTCCATTATAAGTGCCGTTAATATGCGCGCGCCGGATGCGTCAAAGCCCGAATAAAAGCGGCTGTCCCATTCTTTTTTAACTTGGGCCCATTTTGCGGACTGCATATAGATACCGCCGTTTTGCAGCACAAAGTCCTCAAAGGCGGAAAGATCCGTCTCTTTCCGAAAACAATACTCCATTTTATGTTCTCCTCTCCCTGTCCCGGAAAAACGCGTCCACGGTCTCATAGTCCGAATAGGGAACCTTTTTGCCGCAGATCTTCTGGGCTGTTTCGTGTCCTTTTCCCAAAAGCAGCACGATGTCGTCTTTTTGCGCGATGGTCAGCGCGTGGGATACGGCTTCGGCGCGGTCCGGGATGATCTCATAGCGTCCGCCCGCCTCTTTTACCGCCGCGGCGATGTCCGCGCAGATGCTTTCCGGCTCTTCAAAGCCCGGATCGTCGGTCGTCAGGATGCTCAGGTCCGCCAGACTTCCGCTTACCAGCCCCATTTCCCGTCTGCGCAGCTGCGCGCGGTCTCCCACCGAGCCGAATACGGTGATGATGCGCGCGTGGTCGTAGGCGGCAAAGGTCTCGATCACGGAACGAAAGCTCTGTCCGTTGTGGGCGTAATCGATCACGACGTCGTAATCCGCTTCCACGGGGATGCAGTCGTTGCGTCCCTTTACCCGTACCGTGGCAAGCGCAGCGGCGACCTGTTCCGGTTTTACGCCCATATCCATGCAAACGGCGATGCAGGCCAACGCGTTTTCCACGCTGAACAGTCCCGGCATGGAGACGCGTACCTGCGTCTGTTCTGCGCCCGCAAAGCAGGTAAAACCGACGCCGAAAAAGTTGCTGCCGCGCAGCTGGCTTATGTTTTCCGCGCGCACATATGCCGGCGCGTGTACGGCAAAGTCCGTGCAGGGGACCGTCAGCTTCTTTTTTATTTCTTCGGAATACGGCTGGTCCGCACAGAGTACGGCGCGATCGCATTGGGCAAAGAGCTGCGTTTTCCAGTAAACATATTCCGCAAAGCTTTCATGCTCCGCTCCGCCGATGTGGTCGGGGGAGAGGTTTGTGAACACCGCCTCCTGAAAACGGATGCTGTCCACGCGGTGGTGCTTGAGTCCCAAAGAGGAGACCTCCATGCATACGGCCTTGATCCCTGCGTCCGCCATTTGGCGCATGAGCTTTAAGGTCTCGTAGGATTCGGGCGTGGTGTTCACGGTGGGAACGTACTTGTCCCCGTAGTAAGCGCCGACGGTGCCGATGACGCCGCTTGGTATGCCCACGGCGTCCAGACAGTGCCGCAGCATATGCGTGACGGTGGTTTTTCCCTTTGTACCGGTCACGCCGATCACCTGCAGCTGTTTTTCCGGGTGGCCGAAAAATGCGGCGCTGATCACGGAAAGGGCCGCGCGCGTGTCGGCGGCGATCACCGTTACGGCGTTTTCGGGCAGCGAAAGCGCGTGCTCGGCAAGGAAATACCGCGCGCCGTTAAAATACGCGCTCTCGGCAAAATCGTGGCCGTCGGAAAACGCGCCGCGCAGCGCGACGAAAAGCGTACCCGGCTTTGCCTTGCGCGAGTCGTAGACGATATCCTCGATCTCCCCGTCCCGAAAGTCGGCGCAGGTGTGATCGATATCTTTTAATATGTCGGAAAGAAGCATGGTCTCCTCCGGAAGAAATAGATTTTATTCGTTGAACAATGCCGATTGCAGAGAAACGATCACGGCGTTGGACAGCAGCATGCCGCGGTCGGTCAGCCGGATCACGCCGTCGCAATAGGCGAGCAGGCCGCCGGTCTGCAGCCTTGACAGCTGTTTTGTAAACCCGTCCGGGAGCTGCAGGTCAAATTGCCGCGCAAAATCCCGCAGATCAAGTCCCGCGTCGGTGCGCAGGGAGAGCATCATGATCTCCTCCGCCGTGCCGCCCGCCCCCTCGTCCGTACAGGGCTTGCCGTCTAAAAAGGCCTGCAGGTCGTCCGCGTAAAAAAAGCGTCTGCCGTTGTAATAGGAATGTGCGGAGGGCCCGAAGCCGAGGTACGCACCGTTTTGCCAGTAGCGCATATTGTGACGGCCCACGCGGCCGTCGAAGCAGAAGTTGGAGATCTCATAGTGCCGCATGCCGCGGTTTTTTAAGTGCTCGCACATGAGAAGATAATAATCCGCGAGCGTATCGTCGTCCGGCAGTCCCAGCGTTTCCCGCCGTTTGTAAAATACGGTGCCCGGCTCCGTTTTCAGGATATAGGCGCTTAAATGCGTGATATCCAGCGACAGCGCAAAGTCCAGGCTCTCAAGCAGCGTTTGCCGCGTTTGGTGCGGGATCCCGATCATCAGGTCCAGAGAGACGTCCGTGACGCCGGCGTTTTTCGCGGCCTTTACGCAGTCCGCCGCCGCTTCTGCGCCGGAACGCCTGCCGAGCGCGCGGCGCTCCGTATCCACCGCCGACTGAAGGCCTATGGAAACGCGGTTAACGCCTGCGGCGGCAGCGCCGTCAAAAAACGCCTGTTTATCTTGCAGGGAAGGATTGACCTCCAGCGTGATCTCCGCGTCCGGCGCAAGCGAAAAGCGGTTTGACACAGCCGAAAGCATGCCGCCGATCTGAGCTATAGAGAGCAAAGACGGGGTGCCGCCGCCGAAATACACGCTTTCAATGCGGCGGTCAAACACGTCGGCGTCCGTAAAGTCCCTGCAGCCGGACAGGGTATGCGCTTCCCGGATCACGGCGTCCGCATAAGCCGGAAGCAGCGCGGGATCGCAGTGGGAATAAAAATCGCAGTATGGGCATTTTGATGCGCAGAACGGCACGTGAAAATAAATGCCGATCGATCCGTCAGACCTGGTCATCCAGCTTGAGCACGGCCATAAAGGCCTCCTGGGGGACCTCTACGGTGCCGAAGCGGCGCATCCGTTTTTTGCCCTCTTTTTGTTTTTCCAGCAGCTTTTTCTTGCGGGTGATGTCGCCGCCGTAGCACTTGGCAAGCACGTCCTTGCGCATGGCCTTGATGGTCTCGCGGGCGATCACCTTGCCGCCGATGGCCACCTGCACCGGGATCTCGAACATCTGGCGCGGGATATTGTCCTTTAATTTTTCCGCGATCTTTCTGGCGCGGGGATAAGCTTTTTCGGCGTGGATGATAAAGGATAAGGCGTCGATCAGGTCGCCGTTCAACAGCACGTCGAGCTTGACCAGGTTGGATTTTTCATAGCCTTTTAATTCGTAGTCAAAAGACGCGTAGCCGCGGGTGCGGGATTTCAACGCGTCAAAAAAGTCGTAAATGATCTCGTTCAGCGGCAGGATATAGTGGATGTCCACACGGTCGGCGGATATGTAATCCATGTTCTGAAATACGCCGCGGCGGTCCTGGCACAGGTCCATGATGGCGCCCACGTATTCCGGCGGGGAGTAGATATGCGCGTCCGTTACGGGCTCCTCCACATAGCTGATCAAAGCGGGATCGGGATAGTTCGTGGGGTTGTCGATCTCTTTCATCGTGCCGTCCGAGAGATAGATCTTGTATACCACGCTCGGCACGGTGGTCACGAGATCCAGGTCGTATTCCCGTTCCAGGCGTTCTTCGATGATCTCCAGATGTAAAAGACCCAAAAAGCCGCAGCGGTAGCCGAAGCCCAGCGCGCCGGAGGTCTCCGGCTCAAAGGAGAGGGAAGCGTCGTTGAGCTGCAGCTTTTCCAGCGCTTCTCTGAGAGCCTCATAATCCGCGCCGTCCGCGGGGTAGACGCCGCAAAAAACCATGGGGTTCACTTTTTTATAGCCGGGCAGGGGCTTAGCTGCGGGGTTTTCGGCTTTCGTGACCGTATCGCCCACGCGGGCGTCCACCACGCTTTTGATGGAGGCGGTGATATATCCCACCTCGCCGCTTTTCAGTTCCACGCAGGGAACCAAAGAGAGCGCCGCCATCCTGCCGACCTCTACCACGGTGAATTCGGCGCCGCTTGCCATAAAGCGCATGGTCTCGCCGGCCTTCAGCGTGCCGTCCATCATGCGGACGTAGACGATCACGCCCTTGTAGTTATCGTAAACGCTGTCAAACACCAGCGCACGCAGGGGGGCGTCGTCGTCGCCCTCGGGACAGGGCACCAGCTCTACGATGCGTTCCAGCACTTCGGCCACGTTTTCGCCGGTTTTCGCGGAGATGCGCGGGGCGTTTTCGCAGTCCAGCCCGATGATCTCCTCTATGTCCGCGCACACGCGGTCCGGATCGGCTGCGGGCAGGTCGATCTTGTTGATCACGGGCACCAGCTCCAGATCGTGGTCCAGCGCAAGGTAAGTGTTGCCCAACGTCTGCGCCTCCACGCCCTGCGTCGCGTCCACGATCAGAACCGCCCCCTCGCAGGCGGCAAGCGAACGGGAGACTTCGTAATTGAAATCCACGTGGCCGGGGGTGTCGATCAGGTTTAATTCGTACGTCTCCCCGGTATCGGCTTTATAATAGAGCGTGACGGCGCGCGCCTTGATGGTGATGCCGCGCTCCTTTTCGATGTCCATGTTGTCCAGCAGCTGCTGCTGCATGTCGCGCCGGGAAACGGCGTTCGTCAGCTCCAAAAGCCGGTCCGCGAGCGTGGACTTGCCGTGGTCGATGTGCGCGATGATGCTGAAATTGCGGATGTTTTCTTGCTTCATAGGTTATCTCCCGAGCAGCTTGTTGGTCTCTTCCTCGGTGTTGTGCAGCACCTGTGACAGGCTCTGCGTCAGCCCCGGATACGCGTCGGCGAGCGCCGCGCTGTCCACGGCGGGCAGCGGCGCGTCGTCCTCCTCCAGCGCGTCCAGCGACTGCGCGAACGCCACGCGGGCGAGGCGCATCTCCGCGTCCACCGCGTCCATGGAGAACGCCGTGCCGCCGAGGGCGAAGAACTTGTCCTTGCCGCCCGCCGCGCGGTGTAACATGCGGTAGAGCTGGTACAGCGCGCCGCTCAGATAGCGTCCGGCGGCGGTCACCGCGTCGCGGGAGCCGGTACGGCCCAGCAGCTCAAAGAGCAGACTCGTCGTGTTGACCAGCAGCTTCTTTTGCAGCGTCGCGGCGATGCTGCCCTTGAGACTGCCCTTCTCATCGCTGGCGTCGTACAGCTCCTCGGCGGTGATGACCGTGCCGTCGCGGTCCAGCGTGCGGCCCAGCAGATAGTCGGCGCTGACGTTGTAGTAGTCGCATGCCTTGCGCACGAACGCGAGGCCCGGCTCGCGCACGCCGTTTTCATAGTGGCTCAGCAGCGCCTGCGAGATGCCAAGCTCCTTCGCGGCATGGCGCTGCGAAATCTCCTTCTCCTGCCGCAGCAGGGCCAGCGTTCTGGAAAAATCTTCGTTCATGGTTGCTTTCCTCTGTCTCAAAGTCGCGTTTTCAAAATACGGTGCGTATTAGTATAACTTGTCGAATACGGTTTGTAAAGCCATTTTTTGCAAAAAATCAGGCGGGACCCCCGTCCCGCCTGTATCTATATGAGCGCCGTCACCAGCCATGCCAGAGCGATGACGCCCGCGCCCAGTATGCCCCAGAACGCCGGCGAGCTGGGCCGGAGCAGCCGGCGCTGCGGCGTCTGCGAGCGGGCGCAGCTCCGCGCGACGCGGCAGGCCTCGTCCACCAGCATCTGCGCGGTGACTCCGCGGTCGCTCAAAATATCGTTGCGCACGATGAAGATCGCCTGCTCGAACAGCTCGGTGTCCGGCGAATCCACGACGATCACGCGGCGGGAGGTCCCCTTGACCATGGCGCATCACTCCTTTTTGGTTTTCTGCAAAGGAGTATTGCCAGATTTTTGAAGGTCTATACCACTGTTTACACCTCCTGCGCCGTCTCCACCTCGCCCTTGGGCAGGTACAGCACCAGCACGCCCGCGTCGTCGTCCGTACCCTTGTGCTCGTAGCTGTCGGCGAGAATGGCAGAGACCAGCTGCTGCGGGTTCTCCCCCTCCCACGTCGCAAGCATTCTTTGCAGCCAGTCGTCGTTTGTGCTGTCGGCGACGCCGTCCGTCACCATGACGAAGAAGCTCCCGCTCTCCAGCCGCACATGGGTGGTCTCCGGCGGCAGCTCGCCCTCGGCGAGTCCCGCCGGCAGGCAGGTACAGCTGACGCGGCGCACCCAGTCCCCGCGCTTGATGTACGACGGCGCCGCGCCGTACTTGTACAGCTCGCCCTCGCCGTTCTTGAGCGACAGGGTCAGCAGGTCGATGGTGGTGAAGCACTCGGAGACCTCGGCGCGGAGATTCAGCGCGCCGTTGAGCGTCTTGAGCGCGGGCGGCGCATCCACGCCGGCGCGGAGGAAGCGCTCGATGAGCCGCACCGCCATCGCCGACTCCCGCCTTGCGTCCTCGCCGCTGCCCATGCCGTCGGAGAGCAGCAGGCACAGCTCCCCCGCGTCGGTCTCGAAGGTGCTGACACAGTCACCGCTGACGCTTTCACCCTCCTTGGGCCGCAGCGTCACGCCGATGCGGTAGGGCAGCAGCGCCGCCGCAACGCCGGTCTCCGCCGCCGAGGGCTGCTCCGCCGCGTGGTGGAGCAACTCCGAGAAGCGTGCGTACTGCCCCGCCGCCTGCGCGTGCGCCGCGTCGATCTGCGTGCGGTACTGCCGCCGCAGCAGGTAGGCGCGCAGCTCCGCGTTGACGGCGGAAAGAAAGCTGGTGAACCGGATGCAGCGGTCGACGAAGTACGAGGGGAAGTCCTCGCCTCGGCCCTGCCCGCTGCGCAGCAGCGGCGGCGTGGCGTCGCTCAGCGCGGTGTAGGTGCGGTTGTACTCGTTGACCCAGCACCGCTCGCGCAGCGAGCAGTCGCGGCACACCGCCTCGGCGGCGCGGTCGTAGATGATCGCGGGGTTCTCGTCCGGGACGCGTCGGGTGATCGCCACGCTGTCGTAGAGTTCGCGCAGCGC
>JAFSXY010000152.1 GCA_017443805.1 Clostridia bacterium
CCGTAGGTGATGGCGCCGTGGTTTGCGCCCCAGCAGTTCATCAGATCGTAAGCAGACGCAAACGGGCCCTTGCCGTTGCAGATGGGGGTAAACCAGGTGCAGGGCCAGGTGTAGTCCGTGCGTTTCCACAGGATGTGGGAAACCTCGTCCGGCAGGTTGACGGTGTAGCCCTCCGCGATCTGGATCGTGGGGCCGAGGCCCTTTACAAGGTTAACACGGATCATGGTGGCGGGCATTTCTGCGCGGGTCAAAAAGCGGGAGGAATAGCCGCCGCCGCGGAAGTAGCCTCTGTCCGAGGCGCACCACTCGGTGGCCTTAAGCATTTTATCGATATCCTCTTCGGTCACGTCGTACCACGGCTTGATCACCGGGTCACCGTTTTCGTCCTTCACTTCGCCGCAGGCGTCCAGGCAGCAGGCGCCGGAGTTGATCAGGTGGATAAAGCCGCCGGCTTCCTTGGCCTTGCCTTCGATATCATAGCCGGTCACGCGCTTGACGGACTCGGCGTTCCAGAAGGTACGAACGTCCGCAAACATCTGCGCACGGTTGGTCAGCAGCTTCATGAACAGCATGGAAATGCCGTTGAGGGTATCGTTTTCGGTTGCGAGGATATAGGGCTCTCTGGCGCCGTTCCAGTCAAAGGAGGAATTGCACATAGCCTCGCCGAAGTCGCAGTTCGGATAGAAGTCCGTCCACTGGCGCTGGCCCTGGAAGCCGGCCGCGATGGCGTTGTGTCCCGCCATCTCCTCTTCTCTGCCCGCCGGGAGATTTTTGTTGCCGTTCATCAGGTCCTTGATAATGACCATCATTTTGACGGAGAATTCCCAGTCCTTTTCCTTCTCCTCGGGGGATTTGCGCACAAATTCGGGGTTCTTGTCAAAGCCCTCGGGGCAGTGCGCGCGCGTCCAGGCGTAGGCTTTCTGGTATTCCGCTTCGTCGTAGATGTTCTCGCTCATGCGGCGGATGATCTCCACCTCGTCCACGCTCTCCACGCGCATGCCGAGGTACTCCTCCATAAAATCGGAGCTGATCACAGAGCCGCCGATGCCCATGCAGATGGAGCCGATCTGCAGATAGGATTTGCCGCGCATGGTGCACACGGCGACCGCCGCGCGGGCAAAGCGCAGAAGCTTTTCCTGCACGTCCGCGGGGATCGTCTCATCGTCCGCATCCTGCACGTCGTGGCCGTAAATGCCGAATGCGGGCAGGCCCTTCTGCGCATGTGTGGCAAGCACGCTCGCCAGATACACGGCGCCCGGACGCTCCGTCGCGTTAAAGCCCCACACACCCTTGATGGTCATGGGGTCGGTATCCATCGTTTCGCTGCCGTAGCACCAGCAGGGCGTCACGCTCAGCGTGATGTCCACGCCTTCTTTTTTGAACTGCGCCGCAACCTCGGCAGCCTCCGCCACGCGGCCGATGCTCGTGTTGCTGATGACGACCTTCACCGGCTCGCCGTTGGAATAGCGCAGGTTCTCCGTAAAGAGCTTCGCCGCGGCTTTGGCCATGTTCATGGTCTGGTCCTCAATGCTCTCCCGCACCTTCAGCGGGCCGCGCCGCGCGTCGATAATACGGCGGATCCCGATGACGGGATATTCGCCGATCAGTCTGCTTTTTGCCATAATCATAATCCTTCCTTTACGTAATTTTGTATCCTGAAAAATGATAGCACAATCCTGAACGCAAATCAAGCCCCATTTACATGGCGCCGCGGCTGATAAAGTACCCCGGGGCCGCCACAAACGCGAAAAACGAAAGGCTGACCGCCGTAAACACGGCGATAAAACGCTTGCCCTTTCCGGGGTATTCCCGCACGTAGATGCGGTAGTTGATCACGGACGCAAGCGAGCCGATCAGCGTGCAGAGCCCCGCGGAATCCAGGCCGTAGAGCAGCGCGCCGGGATTTTCGGCAAAGGGGTACAGTACGATCGCAGCCGGCACGTTGGAAATGACCTGGCTAACGAGAATGGCAACCGCGTATTCCCTGCCCGCGACGACCTGCCGCAAAAACGCTGCGACGGCGGCGTTCCCCGCGACGGAGGAGGAGAACACAAAAAAGCAGAAGAAGGTCCCCAGCAGCACGTAGTCCGTTTTTTTAAGCAGGCTTTTGTCCGTGATCAGCACGCCGAGCAAAACGACGGCAACCGAGACGTACCAATACGGCATGCGGCTGACGATGGTGAAAAGCACCACGGCGAAAAGCAGCAGATACGTAAGCCGTCTGCGCCTGCCCTCCGGCTGCAGAATAGGCAGAACGCAGTCCGCCGGCGTACGCTTTTTACGCAGCTCCTTGCGGAACACAAAGAGCACGAAGCACACAAGCAGACAGCCGGAAAGGATCCAGATGGGGAACATATACCGCACAAAACGCCAGGCCGTAACGCCCGTCTGACCGAACAAAAACAGGTTCTGCGGACTGCCGAAGGGCGTCAAAAGACTGCCTCGCACCGCGGCAATGTTTTCCATCGCGAGCAGCGGCAGGATGTAATGCTCCTGCTCCCCGCCGCGAAATAATAAGATCGTCAGCGGCACGAAAATCAGAAGGGAGACGTCGTTCGTGACGAACATGGAGCTGAAGAATACCGAAAAGACCAGAAACAGCCCCAGCCCCGCCGCGGAGCGGATCTTACCCGCCTGCTGCAAAAGCGGGCGGAAAACATTCTCCTTCTTAAATCCCTCCAGCACCGTAAGCATCATAAACAGCGTGCCGAGGGTACGCCAGTCGATGGCCGTCAGCAATTCGGCTGACGGCGGCGTTAAAAACAGCGACGCCGAAGCGGCGATCACCGAGACGGTGAGCATCGGCTCTTTTTTCAAAAATGCCCAAATCTTTTTCATGCGACCATTGTAACACACCCGGACATAAAAAACCATATTTTTTTGAAGTTTTTAAAAGCAAAAAAGCGCTCCGTCCCCAATGCGAAGCGCTGAAAAAACGATTTTTTGTTTATCCGCCCGGCGTACAATCTTTTTCCGCCGTCTTCAGCAGACTGCCCAGACGCCGGACGCCCTCTGTGATCTGCTCCGCGGGCAGCGCGGAAAAATTCAGACGCAGCGTGCTTTGCTTGTTCGTCAAATCCGCCGTAAAGGCATATCCCGGCACGTAAGCGACACGTTTTTGAACGGCCTTGCTTACCAGACGGTTCGTATCGCAGCCGTTATTCAGATCACACCACAAAAACAATCCGCCGTCCGGCTCTGTACGGGATGCGCCTGCGGGGAAATACAGGTCGATCGCAGCAAGCATTACGCCGCACTTTGCGGCGTAGCGCTCCCGGAGCGCGTTGATATGGGCATCCAGATCGTTGCACCGCACGTACTGCAGGATCATCATCTGCTGCAGCACGGCCGTCTGCAGATCCGCCGTCTGCTTGGCGACGGAGAGAAGCCGGATCATCGCGGGGTCCGCGCAGACGTAGCCCACGCGCAGTCCGGGCGACAGAATTTTTGAAAAGGAACCGAAATAGAGGACCAGGCCTTCCGTATCCAGGCACTTGATCGGCGGCAGGATCTTTCCGTCAAACCGCAGCTCGCTGTACGGATCGTCCTCTGCGACAAAAACCCGGTGTTTTTTGACGATCTCATAAAACCGCCGGCGTTTTTCAACGGACATCGTAATACCGGTCGGGTTGTTTGAGGTGGGGATCGTATAAACGAATTTGGTTTCCGGATGCGCGGTCAGCAGCCTGTCAAGCGCCGCAAGCGACATCCCGTCGCGTTCCAAAGGTACGCCGATCAGCCTTGCGCCGGCGCTGCGGAACGCGTTCAGCGAACCAATAAACGCAGGTTCTTCCACCAGAACCGTATCCCCTTCGTTCAGCAGAACTTTCGCGAACAGCTCCAACCCCTGCTGGGAACCGGAGGTTATGAGAAGCTCGTCTTCCGCGCAGCAAACGCCCTGTTTTTGTTTCAGCCGTGCGCACAGGTAATCCAAAAACGGCGGGTATCCTTTCGTTTTTCCGTACTGCAGAGCGGAAACGGGCTCCTGCGCGATCACGTCAAACGCCGCCTGTGCCAGCGCGGCCGCCGGAAAAAGCGACGCGTCCGGATTTCCGCAGGCAAGCGAAATAACGGTCGGATCCACACCGAAGGAGAACATGTCGTCCAACGGTTTCGGATCGACATTCCGCATTCTGTCCGAAATCAAAAAATCGTATTCCACAGACTTATCCTACCGCGGCAAAGCCCTTTTCCAGATCGGCGATGATATCGTCGATGTGTTCCGTACCGATGGACAGACGAATGGTATTGGGCTTGATGCCCTGATCCAGCAGTTCTTCCTGAGTAAGCTGGGAGTGCGTGGTGGTGGCGGGGTGGATGACCAGACTTTTTACGTCCGCGACGTTTGCAAGCAGGGAGAAGATCTCCAGCGCGTCGATAAACGCATGTGCTTCTTTCTGACCGCCCTTGATCTCAAAGGTGAAAATGCTGCCGCCGCCGTTCGGGAAGTACCGTTCGTACAGCGCGTGGTCCGGATGGTCCGGCAAGGACGGATGGTTGACCTTTTCCACCAGCGGGTGGTTTGCAAGGAATTCCACGACCTTTTTGGTGTTTTCGGCATGGCGCTCCAGACGCAAAGACAGCGTTTCCGTGCCCTGCAGCAGCAAAAACGCCGCAAAGGGAGAAATCGCCGCGCCCTCGTCGCGCAGTAAGATCGCGCGGATATAGGTCACGAACGCCGCGGGCCCCACCACGTCCGCAAAGGAAACGCCGTGGTAACTGGGGTTCGGCGCGGCGATCGGCGCGTATTTGCCGCTTTTTTTCCAGTCAAATTTCCCGCCGTCCACGATCACGCCGCCGAGCGTGGTACCGTGGCCGCCGATGAACTTGGTGGCGGAATGCACCACGATATCCGCCCCGTGCTCAATGGGCCGGATCAGAAACGGCGTGCCGAAGGTATTGTCCACCACAACGGGCAGGCCGTGTTTATGCGCGATGGCGCTGATGGCGTCGATATCCGGGATATCGCTGTTGGGATTGCCCAGCGTCTCCAGATAAACAGCCTTGGTGTTTTCCTGAATGGCGGCCTCCAGCTCCGTCAGATCATGCGCGTTCACAAAGGTGGTCTGAATACCGAACTGCGGCAGGGTGTGGCTCAAAAGATTAAAGCTGCCGCCGTAGATCGTCTTCTGCGCAACGATATGGTCGCCCTGCTGGGCGAGCGCCTGCATGGTGTAGGTAATGGCGGCAGCGCCCGAAGCGACTGCCAGCGCGGCCACGCCGCCCTCCAGCGCGGCGATGCGTTTTTCAAAAACGTCCTGCGTGGAGTTGGTCAGCCTGCCGTAGATATTGCCCGCGTCCGACAGGTTAAACCGCGCCGCCGCGTGCGCGGAATTCTGAAATACGTAAGAAGTGGTCGCGTAGATCGGCACCGCGCGGGCGTCGCTGGCGGGATCGGGCTGTTCCTGCCCCACGTGGAGCTGTAAGGTTTCAAATTTATAGTTTGACATTTTGTTTTCCTCTTTTCTTTTTTTTGATCGCAGGGATTTTTGCAGGAAAAACAAAATCACATTCGCCCGAACCGGAAATTCTGCCGGAGAAGCTTTTCAAACAGCTTTTGCATAATGCGTCCTCACAATTTCTTTCTAACTACCAACCTCGTAGGTTGGTAATCATATTATCATACTTTCTCCGGTTTGTCAAGCACGTTTTTCAGAAAAAACCCGCCGTCCGGCCGGACAACGGGTTTTATGAGTTTTGAGTTTTGAGATATAATCAAAACGCGACAGCGTTTTCCTCAATGTTTCGGCAAAGCCGGAACATATCATACGCCACAGGCGTATATCATATCGCGCAAGCGATATATCATACCGCGCAAGCGGTATATCATTGCGTCTGCTTTGCATCCGCAAAGCGGTCGCTTTACCCGCGGTTGGTATCGCCGGAGGAGAAGCCGAACGGGAAGCCGAAGTTTTCAAACATCTGCTCTTCGTCCGTTTCGGGCATGGAACCGGACTGAAATTCGCTCTGCGGCAGTGTGGACTGCTTTTGTTCGCCCACGGTGACCGTCAGCACGGTTTTCTCCCCGCCGCGCGACACGGTCAGCTGCAATTCGTCGCCGGGGGTAAGGGCGCGCACCAGGCTGCACAGCTCATCCGCCGCAGTCACCGCCTCACCGTTGGCAGCCGTGACGATATCGTTCGCCTGCAGTCCTGCTTCGTCCGCCGGACTGCCCTGCTCCACGCTGTAGATCAGCACTGCATCGGCGGCGTCCTGCAAGGTAACGCCGATATATGGCTTTGCGTAGTAGCCTTTTTCAATGATGCCGGTGATGATCGATTTTACACTGTTCAGCGGAATGGCAAAGCCGATGTTGTCGATGCTGGCGGAGGAGGAGCCGCTGCCGGAATACTTTGCGTTGGTGATACCCACCACTTCGCCGTACATATTGAACAATGCGCCGCCGGAGTTGCCGGAGTTGATGGCAGCGTCGGTCTGGATGAGATCCATCGTCACGCCGGAGGAAAGGGTGATCTCCCGGTTCAGGGCACTGACGCTGCCCTTTGTTAAGGAGAAGGTCAGCTCGCCCAGCGGGTTGCCGATCGCGACGACCTCGTCGCCGACGCGCAGCGCGTCGGAGTCGCCCAACACAACGGGGGTAAGGCCCTCGGCGTCGATCTTCAATACGGCCAGGTCGTTGGACTCGTCATAGCCCACAAGTGAGGCGTCATAGCTTTCGCCGTCGTAAGTCGTCACGGTCACGGAAGAGCTGTCCTCGATCACGTGGTAGTTCGTCACGATATAGCCGTTTTCGCTGATGATAAAGCCGGAGCCCGCCGCGGCGGAGGACGTCTTAAATCCGAAGTAATTGGTTGTAATGGATGTGGTGATGCCCACGGTGGAATTGACGTTTGCCTCGTACACCTCGGCCGCCGTCATCTCTTTGCCCGTATCGGTGTAAGAAACGTTCACCGTCTGCGCGGGACGGCTGCTCTCTACCAGCGTCGTGCTGCCGGAGCCGCTCATACCCTTGACCGCAGCCGCGCCGACTGCGCCGCTGAGCAGCGAACAGCATAAAACCAGCGCCGCTGTTTTTGCCCGCGCGCCGTGCTTTTTGCCGGAACGGCGCCGTTTGTGTTCCGTCTCTGCGGTCTGCATATAAGGATAGGCGTTTTCCGCCTGCGGGGCGGTATAACCGTTTTCTGTGTAAAATTCGTTTTCGTACATGGTTTTTTCTCCTTTGCGTTTCGTTTTTACACTCTCATCATAGGGCGCGGTACTTAAACAAACTTAAAAAAAACGCGGCTTTTTTTATCAGCTTTTTTTCAGATTTCTCCCCGGAAAACCGCGCGTCACACACGCAGCATATCGACCGGCCCTTTATAAAAAATATGAATGAAACGGCATTTGAATTTTGTTTTTCGTTTTTTTCGGACATGGCGCAATGTTTTCTTGACAAATATCTTTTTTTTTCATAAAATAAATAAAACAGGAGGACACGCCGATGCAGGAAAACACACAAAAAAAAGAATATCTTTCTGCGCCGCAGAATGAAAGCTGTTATGAATATCTGATAAAATGCTGCGAAAAGATCACCGCGGACGTCGGAGATTATCCCGTTTTGCAGAGCTTTGGCTGCGACATGCCGATGGCGGCCTTCCGAGCGGAGGTGGAGCGCCTTGCGGCAAAGCTGACCGAAATGGGCTTTAAGAAAAACGACGTTCTTTCCGTCTTTCTGCCCACCTGCTCCCACGCCGTCGTGGTGTTTTATACGCTCTCCAAGCTTGGGATCATTGCGGATTTCATCCATCCGCTGACCCCGCCGGCCGGCCTGCAAAAAACGATGCAGGCAACAAGGTCCAAGGGCGTATTTCTGCTGAACAGCGCCGCGGAGGCCTGCCAGAACGCCGTAAACGGACTGCCGGTTTTTGTCTGCTCCCTTACCGACCACACGACCGGGGCCGTCAAAACGGCGATGAAGGCCGCCGGCGTGAACATTTTTGTTCCGGAAAAAGAAAACTTTATTCGCTACGCCGACCTGCTGCGGCACGATCTGCCGCCGGTCCCGGACGCGGAAAAGGACGCGAAAGAAACCGCCGTTTATATGCACGGCTCCGGCACGACCGGCAAAAGCAAAACGGTACAGCTCTCCGCCTTTGCGCTGAATTCGAGCGCCTACAGCCAATATCAGATCGACAAATACCACGACTACGGCCATTCGTATTCTCTTGCCGTGCTGCCCGTGTTCCACGCGTTCGGACTTGCGGCTTCCGTCCACTACGCGACCTGCAACGCCTATACGCCGATTTTAATGCCGAAGTTCGACGCGGTACAGGCAAACGAGATCATTGCCAAAAACAACGTGCAGTATATCTCCGGCGCGCCGAGCATGTTCCGCAAGCTTTATTCCGCGGAGAATTTTGAAAACCCGGGGCTTAAGAACCTGACCTGCCTTTATTCCGGCGGCGACCTCGTCAGCGAGGCGTTTATCAAACAGTTCAACGCCGTATTAAAGAAAAACGGCTCCGTCGCGAAGCTTTTCCGCGGCTGGGGCCTGACCGAGATGAGCGCCGTATGCTCCACCAATGCCCACGACAATCACCGCGCCACCTCAATCGGCAAGCTTGGCTTCGGGATGGAACTGAAAATCATCGATGAGGACGGGCGGGCGCTGCCCGCCGGCGAACAGGGCGAGATCTGCCTGACCGGCGACACGATGATGAACGGCTACCTGCCGGAGGAAAACGTAACCGAAACAGGGCTCTTCCCCGATGAAAACGGCGTAAACTGGGTACACACCGGCGATATGGGCTTTGTGGACGAGGACGGCTACCTCTATTTCACCGGCCGCAAAAAACGGATCATCATTATCTCCGGTTACAATATTTATCCGTATTCCATCGAGCAGCAGATCACGGCGCTGCCCTTTGTGATGGAGGCCTGCGCCGTGCAGGGATACCTGGGCGAAAAGCCGATTGTAAAGCTCTGCGTATCGCTGCAGCCGGACGTGCAGGACGAGGAGGTCGCAAAACAAATGATCCTTGCCTACTGCAAAGAAAACTTCAACCGCTTCTCCGTGCCGCGGAAGATCATCGTTATGCCCGCGCTGCCGCGCACCAAAATGGACAAGCTGGATTTCTTGGCCATGACGGATCCCCTGCCCGCCGGCCTTGCCGCGCAGCGGTAGACTGCGCACGCGGCTTTCAGGGCTCCGGCGTTCGGCGCACATAAAACAACCGCCTTGTGTAAAAAGCGGCGCATAACTGCTTTTTTCTCTTACGGCTCAGTGTAATACCTGCGGATTCTGATCATTTATCCACCCGATACGGAAGATTATCCACCCGATACGGAAGATGTACAACCTCATCATAAGCGAAATACCACCGGAACACGTCTGCCGTTCTGTAAAGTAAAACAAGTCTTACAATGCTCACAACCAATAAACCGAGAGCAGAACACAGCAACAGGATAACACCAAAAGGCGGAGCGAACAGCGCAAACAACATGCCGGCGGCACTGATCGATAAAAACAGGACAAACCATTTCCACAACGTCGTCCATTTGTCAGATAACCCGTCGTCTATACCCATGAGCAAAGAAGCATGGGCGTTGAACTCGTTATAATCGCCGATCAGATTAACAACCAAGACGGGGATCGCAATAGCCAGTGTCCAGATCGGCGTTTCCGACGCACCGAATAAAACGAGCATAAAAACACTTTCCGCTGAAGAAATGAAAACACAAATACCGGCGGTACGATATCTGTCATCCGCAGAAGAGAGTTTGAAAAGAACAACACCGTAGGCAAAGCAGCAAACGATATTGATTATCTGTCCGATCAAATACAAAACGGGAGAAAAATCCCTCATTTTTTCATTTTTCAACAGCCCGGCTATAACGCCCGGTACGACCAACCAGAAAAGGATCCCGATCCACTTGCCTAAAAAAACCGCACGTTTCGCGATTTCCTCTTCTTGTTTGTGCAATTTGTCGATCATTCTTTTTTTGCGTTCAAGCTGTTGTTCACGCCTTTGCAAATACGTACAGTCTTCCCTGCTTTCGCACGCGTCGCAGGTTTCAATTCCCTTGTCCCTGCAGCAGGCTGCCACGTCGCAGTCACCGCCGAGCTGCCGGCCGGGACCGGCCGCGCATCCGGGACAATTTATGTCTTTATAATTGCATTTTGCACAGTTTTTTCCGCAATAAGTTTCGGCCATCGGTATTTTCCTTTCAAAAATAAGTCTCACACGTTAAACCACAACACACAGTATACAAAAACACAAAACTGATTGCAAAACTCTTTCCTTAACTTATCACAAAAAATCTGCAATAAATTCGGGGCCATGGCGCTTTCATCACGCCATAGCCCCTTTTGTCCGTTTTTCGATCCAGCTTTTTTCTCTTACAGCTCAGCGAAATACTTGATGGTTCTGACCATCTGGCTGGTGTAGGAGTTCTCGTTGTCGTACCAGGACACGACCTGTACTTCGTACAGACCGTTGCCCAGATCGATCACCATAGTCTGGGTGGCGTCGAACAGGGAACCGTAACGCATGCCGATCACGTCGGAGGAAACGATCTGGTCCTCGTTGTAACCGAAGGACTCGCTGGCGGCGGCCTTCATGGCGGCGTTGATGCCGTCGGCGGTCACGTTTTCACCCTTGACGACTGCGGTCAGGATGGTGGTGGAACCTGTGGGAACGGGCACGCGCTGCGCGGAGCCGATGAGTTTGCCGTTCAGCTCCGGGATCACAAGGCCGATCGCCTTGGCGGCGCCTGTGGAGTTGGGCACGATGTTGGCGGCGCCTGCGCGGGCTCTTCTTAAGTCGCCCTTTCTGTGGGGGCCGTCCAGGATCATCTGGTCGCCGGTGTAGGCGTGGATGGTGCTCATGATACCGCTCTGGATGGGCGCGTAGTCGTTCAGGGCCTTCGCCATGGGCGCTAAGCAGTTGGTGGTGCAGGAAGCGGCGGAGATCACCTGATCCTCGGCGGTCAGGGTATCCTCGTTTACGCTGAACACGATGGTCTTCAGATCCTTGCCCGCGGGAGCGGAAATGACGACTTTTTTAGCGCCGGCATTGATGTGCGCCATACTCTTTTCCTTGGAGCAGTAAAAACCGGTGCACTCTAAAACGACGTCCACACCGATCTCGCCCCAGGGCAGGTCGGCGGCGTCTTTTTCCGCGTAGATCTTCAGCACTTTGCCGTCCACGGTGATGGTGCCGGCCTCGTCGTCGGCAGCTACGGTGTGCAGGCCTTCGCCGATGCGTCCGCAATAACCGCCCTGCGCGGTGTCATACTTCAAAAGATTGGCAAGCATGGAAGGCTTGGTAAGGTCGTTGATGGCAACGATCTCATACCCATCCGCGCCGAACATCTGACGGAACGCAAGACGTCCGATTCTGCCGAAGCCGTTGATCGCAACTTTTACTGACATAATAAAATCCTCCGTTTTTTCGGTTCCCGTTTTTCACGGTTCCTTATTTTTCCATTTTATATTATATCCAATCCGCCCGACTTTGCAAGAGATTTGTTAAATTTTTAACCTGCCCGCAAAATGTTTGGTGATGTGAATAAAAAAGCCGCGGTCCGCAAAAAGAACTTACTGCATTTTAACAAGACGCGTTGACGATATTCTGCGGTGCGCCGTTAATAAACGCGGCGATATTCTGCTCCAGGATACCCATGAGCCGGACTCGCGTCTCCCTGCCCGCCCAGGCGATGTGCGGCGTGATGTAGACGTTGGGCGCAGACAGCAGCGGGTTGTCCGCCATCGGCGGCTCCGTGGAAAGCACGTCCGCCCCCATGCCGCCGAGCTTGCCGCTTTTCAGCGCCGAAGCGACCGCAGCCTCGTCCACCTCGCCGCCGCGGGCGTTGTTGACCAAAAACGCCCCGTCCTTCATTTTGGAAAGAAAGTCCGCGTTGACCATCTTCGCCGTCGCGGGCGTCATGGGGCAGTGGATCGAAACGAAATCGCACTGCGGCAGCAACGTATCCAAGGGCAAAAAGCGATAGGGGTATTCCGCGTATTTTTCGGGGTGCGCGGTGTTGACCAGCACGTTCATGTCAAAGCCCTCGGCGATCCGGGCGACTCTGCGCCCGATCCGTCCGAAGCCGATCACGCCCAGCGTTTTGCCGGCAAGCTCGGTCAAGGGCGCCGCGGTAAAGCTGAAATCGTTGCAGTTTGTCCACGCGCCGGAACGGACCATATCCGCGTGAATACCCACACGGTTCGCATATTCCAGAATAAAGGCGAACGTCTGCTGCGCCACCGCGGATTCGGAATAGGACGGGATATTGGCCACCAGGATACCGTGCGCGGCCGCCGCTTCACAGTCCACCACGTTATAGCCGGTCGCAAGCAGGGCGATCAGCTTGACGCCCGGCATCTGCTCGATGCTCTCGCGGGAGATCACCGTCTTGTTGATGATCAGGATGTCGGCGCCCCTCCCGCGGGAAGGGACCATAGAAGGCGGCGTACGGTCGTAAACCGTCAGGTCGCCGTATTTTTTCAGAAAGTCCCAGCTCAAATCGCCGGGATTTGCGGTGGTGGAGTCCAAAATCACGATCTTCATAAATATACCTCCGAAAATGGTCAGTGGTCAGGGGTCGGGAAGTACTGGTTGCTGGCCGCCAGCCTCTAATTGCTAACTGCTAACAGCTGCGGACGTGCAGCGTCAGCATAGCGTCAGCGTCGCTACGGTATCGGACAGGCCGTATTTGCCGATGGTCTTCTCGATCATATCGTAAAGGTCTGCGGACTTGCCGTTGATCTTCACGTTTTTTAAGATCGGTGAAAATCTCCCTATCACGCCCATCACGGCGTCATATTCCGGCGTGCCCTTTACGTAGGGCATATCGCCCTCGAACGCATGCCGCACCAAATCCCGCGCAAGGTCCTTAAACAGCAGATCCCGTATGCTGTCGTCACAGGAAACCCGCGCCAGACGGCAGACCTCCCCCACCGTAATGCTGTTGACCCTCGCGCCGATCCGCGCAACGATGTTTTTCACGCCGTCGGACGCGTTTTTCATGCCGATCTTGTTCAGAAAACGCGTCGGATCGTCCCGCATGGCTGTGAGCATCTCGGTAATCATGCTGTCAAACTGCCGCTGCAGGTATTCCTCCTGCGTCAGGCCGCCGAAATCCCAGTCAAACGCAGGGATCGGCAGCGTGCGGATTTCGGCGGTCTTATACCCGTCCGAAAACGAGACCAGCCGCATCCCGGCGGGATGGCCGATCAGCGAGCCGGTGCATACGTCGTAAAACCGGTTTCCCTTTTCGGTGATCTTTTCATTGATCGCCATATTGTGCATGTGGCCCGTAAAGCACAGGTGCACGCCCTCGTCCGCCAGCATCGTGGTGATAAAGTCCGCGTTTTTCATCACGACCTCGTTTCCCAGCAGCGAAAACAGCGGCACGCCGGGCAGCAGCGGATAGTGGTTCATGGCGATCATGGTCTGTCCCTCTTCGCGGGCTTTTTTCGTCTGCCGCAATATCCATTCGATCTGCCGCGCAGGATAGGTGTGTCCCACGGAAGCGTTGCCGTCGTTGTTCAGCGCCAGCAGCCGCAGGCCCGGCGCAAGCTGCGCAACGTACGAGAGCGACGCCCTGTCCACCGCGATCGCGTCCGAAAAACCGTAATCGTAATACAAATCAAACAGTTCTTCCCGCTTTGTGCCTTCCGGCTCCAGCCTTCCGGTTTCATCAAAGGCAAAGGGATGGTCGTTAAAATCGTGGCCGGCGGTAATGACAAACACGCGCTTGCCGTGCGCCTTCAGATTTTTTAAGAGCTCCAAAAATTCCAGATGGCTCTCCTTTTCCCCGTTGAACGACAGATCGCCCGCGATCAGCACGGTGTCGGCGAGCTCCGTTTCGTTCAGCAGGGCAAACGCCGCATTGTTGATCGACTGCGTCTCGGCGAAGCATTTCTGCTCAAAACGCATAAATTCCCGGTACGCCTCTCCCCGGCAGCCGAGCTTCGAGGCGAAATAATGGGTATCCGTGACGAGAAGCAAATTGAAGGTTTCCATATAAAAGCACTCCCGAAAAAACTTTTTAACTTATTTTTCGATCACAAAGAATTCCTCCGGCTTGCGGGGCTTGGGCGCCGGGTCCTCCGCGCCGTGCCCCACGGCGACCGAGATCAGGAAGCGGTACGGTTCCGGCACTTTCAGGATCTTTTTCCATTCGTCGCCCTCCGGCGCCTCCAGCAGCGCGCCGACGCTGCCGATGATCACGCTGTCCAGCCCCAGCCCCTTAGCCCCAATGGCGATATTTTCCGCCATCAGGCCCGCTTCCATCCTTGCATCCGTCGGCGCATAGATGAAAAACAGGGCGGGCGCGTTCTGGTACACGGGATTTTTGTCCCAACGCGTATAGGCGGGCGTATCCCAGCCCACTTTGTTCTTAAAATCCGTATTCAGCCGGTCCAAAAGCGTTTTGTCCGTCAACACGCGCACGACGCAGGGCTGTGAATTTCTGCCGCTCGGCGCGAACATGGCGCAGTTCAGCAGCGTCTGCAGCTGCGCGGAAGAAAGCGGTTCGTCCGTATATTCCCGCACGGTCCTGCGTGTAAGGATCGCGCGGATCACTGCGTTGTTTTCGTATTCTGCCATCGTTTACGCCCTCCTGCCGTCTTTGACCGTGGTATAGCACTCCAGCGCAGCTCTGGTTTTGCGCACGGAGGTAAATTCTTCGCTGAGCCTGCTGATCTCCTCCAGCAGCGGCGCTTCGCTGACCGCCCGCAGGCAGGCGGCGCGGTTGTTTTCAAACAGCGTTTCATCCGAAAACACGTCCACCCGCAAAACCAGATACACATGATCGGACAAAAGCAAAACGCCCGCCTTGCCGATCTTTAAGCCCTCAACGCCCTGAAAAAAACCGGCGGGAAGGCCGGGCGTATCGGCGGCAATGATCTCTGTGGAAAGGTGCTGCTGCAGATCGATGCCCATGGCGGTGGGCAGGGACGCAAACAGGACCTCCGCCGCGGAACCGGCGTTGATCTGCTGCGCGGTCTGCTCGAATTTTGCAAACACGCGCTGTCTGGTCTCCTCGTCATAGGTTTTTTTGTCCCCGTTTTCATCCGTGGTATAAAGAAGCCCGTCCACGTAACGCACCGCGTTGTAATGCTCCGCGAAATAGCCTTTGAGAACGTCCTCATCGATCGGCGTCTCGCCGTTTTCGCCGTACAGCGCTTCCCGCAGCGTTTCACGGTACGCATCCGCCGTATACAGCTTTATAAAGGTTTCTTTGGATACGTCGATCGCCTCGTAGTGCGCATGGAACATCCGCCACAAAGCGTTTGCCTCCTCGCTTGCCGCGGCACGCGCCGCGGGGTCCAGCGACAGCTCCATCGTCTGAAACGCGGTATTCACGGCCACGTAGCGGATACACTGCTCCGTGGCAAAGTTAATGACGCCGTCCCGGTCGGCCGGCGGATCTTCTCCGATCGCCTCGTCCAGAAAGTAACGGAACACTTCGCCGTCGACCGCCGTTCCGTTGACCGTCAGCGGCGCGGCGTCCCCCTCCGTTACGGAGCAGGCCGTGCAGAGCAATATGAAACTCAATAGGACCGCAATCAGCGCGGTTGTTTTTTTCATAAACACGCTTCTTCTTTTATTAATGGAAACATTATAACATAAGCCGGCGGCTTTGTAAAGCGGACGCTGCGCGTCCGCAGCTGTTAGCTGTTAGCTGTTAGTTGCGGACGGGCTGAGCCCGTACCCGTTTTTAATAAAATCAAACCGCGGAGCGATTTCCGAAATTTTTCATTTTAAAAGCGTTTGCGCTGCCGCCGTCAGCGCTTTTCGCGTATTCTCCAGCCTACCCTCCGTCACCTCGACCAAAAGCGCCTCCAGACAGGTCCCGACGGCCTGTCCGGAAAAGCCCAGCCGCTGAAGATCCCTGCCGCCAATCTTCAGATCGGATATCCGCCTGCAGGCGTCCGGCTCGGCAAGGGCGGCGCGCAGAAAAGCGCTGTCGGCGCCGTCCGTTTTATCCCGGAAATCCGGCAGCAGCGCGCAGAGCGCCTCGCCATGCTTGCCGATAAAGCGCTGCGCTTCGCCGACAGAGGAAAAGCGTAAAAGCCGGTTCCGGACCAGAAACGCCGTTTCGTTTAAGAACCGTTTGTCCGTTTTCAGCGCCGTACAGCACTGTACGGCGGCTTCCTCGCCGCAGAGACACAGGAAACCCGCAAACGCCTGCACGGGAGAAGAAAACGCCTGCGCATAGCATGCCGCACGCGCGTGATCCGCGGCCGGCAGCGTACCGACTGGCGGTAGGATCTGTGTAAAAATATCGTAATAATCCCGTAGGACACGCCCCGCGGCGACGCCGCACAACAGTTTTTTCAGCTCGGAAAAAACGCGTTCGGCGGAAACATACGCCAGCAGCGGCGCAAGCGCGTGAACGGCGGCGGCAGTGGCGGGCTCGATCGCAAAATCCAGCACGCTTGCAAAGCGCAGCGCGCGCAAGATCCGCAGCGCGTCCTCCCGGAAGCGTTCGGCAGGGTCGCCCACGGCGCGCAGCGTTTTTGTCCGCAGATCCTCCCTGCCCCCGAAAAGGTCAACAAGCCCCGTTTCGGGATGGTACGCCATCGCATTCACCGTAAAATCCCGCCGCGCAAGATCCGCTTCCAGCCTTTGCGTAAACCTTACGTCCGACGGCCGCCGGTGGTCAAGGTAAGCGCCGTCCTCCCGAAAGGTCGTGATCTCCAGCGGGTGATCGTCGATCACCACGGTCACGGTACCGTGCCGGACCCCGGTTTCGATCACGTGACAGCCCGCAAAGCACGCCGCCGTCTGCGCGGGCGTACTTGCAGCCGCGATATCGTAGTCCGCGGGCGCAGCGCCCATCAGAGCGTCCCGCACGCAGCCGCCCACCAAAAAGCAGGCGTAGCCCGCCGTATTCAGTTTTTCAAGCGCCATGCACACGTAAGCGGGCAGATCCATTCCGACACTCCTTTCCGGACGCCATTGTCCTTTGGTCCCTGTCCCCTATTATATGTTTGTTCCGCACAAAAAGCAAGCATAAACCAACGCGGACGGCATAAGGATAAGTACGGAGGGACTTTGTCATGTTCATCGGATTTCGTTTCAAACACGCCGTCGCGTTTTTTCTGCTTTTTCTGTTTATTTTGTCCGCCGGCCTCGGGGGCGGCGCCGCTTTACGCGCCTCGTCCTTAAAAACGGAAACGGTACGCCTGCCGGTGCTGATGTACCACAGCGTGTGCGTCAACAAACGCGCGGGCGGGGAATACGTCCTCCCGCCGGAAAAATTCTGCGCCGACATGGAATACCTGTGCCGGGAAGGGTATACCGCCGTCTTTTTTTCCGAGGTGCTCGCCTTTACACGAGGCGAAGCGTCCCTGCCGGAAAAGCCCGTGGTCGTTACGCTGGACGACGGCTTCTTAAACAACCTGACGGTCGTCCTGCCCGTATTGGAAGCGCTGGACATGAAGGCGGAGATCAACGTCGTTGGCGCATATACGCAAAAGGAAGAAACCGCCGAATACCGCAGCGACGCATACTCTTACCTCAACGCAGAGGAGCTGAAAACGCTGGCCGAGAGCGGCCGGATCGAGATCGGCAGCCACACCTACGATATGCACGGCCTGTCCGGACGGCAGGGCTGCCTGCGGGCAGCCGGTGAAACGCCCGCGCAGTACGAAAATGCCCTGCGGACGGATATCAAAAAAATGCGGGACGAGGTGCTCGTCCCCTGCGGGATCGAAACGCAGATCTTTGCCTACCCTTTCGGCGCCGTAAGCCGCGAAGCGCAGGAGATCCTGACGGACGCCGGTTTTACGGTCCTGCTGACCTGCCGGGAAACGGTCAACGTGCTCTCCGTCGGCGATACGCTCACGCAGCTCGGCAGGATCAACCGCCCTGCGTCCATGTCCACGCAGGCGTTCATGGAAAAGTTCGGTCTGTAAACGCCCGCCCGCACACGCGCCGGCCGGGCGGCGGCATCGGTCAAAAGCGGCGCGCCTTCCCGTACAGATCCGGTTTGAAAAAAATTTTTCGAAAATCATTGACGAGCCGTTTTTTTTAGTGTATAATACTCCATGTTCTGGAGGCGTAGCTCAGCTGGTTAGAGCGCACGGTTCACATCCGTGAGGTCACGGGTTCGAGTCCCCTCGTCTCCACCAAAAATCCCGCGTGCAAACGCGGGATTTTTCCTTCTTCACTCTTCACTAAAAAAGCGGACTGTCCGACCGCGCGGGATTTTTGGTGGGAAGTAAGAAGTAAGAGTGAATAGTGAAGACGTGAAAGATTCTCAGTAAGAATAACAGCAAAACCGGAGCGGGCTTTTTGACCCGCTCAAATTTATATCCGATTTTATCCTGCACCAAAGATCCGCTCTTAAAATACGCAAAGCAAAAACGGTTTTCAAAAAAATTTCAAAAAACGCCCGTTTTGGGGCGAAATCTGTTTTTGGAATATGCTATACTGTTGGCGTTGATCAACAAAAATACGTCAAAAGGAGAAAAACGGATGCTGAAGGAACCAAAGCAACGGACATCAATAAATGGACGATTTGATAGAATTTACACTGGGGGCAATATCAAAAGGACAACAGTTTACCCCTGAGATTAAAACGAGCAGTAACTTTAAGAATTGGATCAGCATTGAGGACGAAAAAAGATGTATTGACTGTGAAGAAAATCACGGTAAAATATATCCTATAGAAGAAAAGCCGAAGCCGAAACCGCCGCTTCATTTCTTTTGCCGCTGCGTTATTAAAAAGATGATGGCAATCACTGCAGGCACAGCGAC
>JAFSXY010000153.1 GCA_017443805.1 Clostridia bacterium
GCAGGACGTTCGCCGCGGCGAAAACGTCGTCTACGATCATGCGCGCAATGCCGAAATCCTTGGTCTCCGCCAGAGAAAGCGCACGCATGTCGATGTTGTTTGCCGCCAGCAGCGCCGTCATTTCGTTTAATTTTCCGGGTTTGTTCTCCAAAAAGACCGAAATCTGTTTAATACTCATACCTCTTCTCCTTTCAGATTTTCCGCTTGTCGATCACGCGGACTGCTTTGCCCTCGCTGCGGGCAATGGTTTTGGGCGCCACAAGCGTGACCTTCGCGCGGATGCCCAGCATGGCGCGCAGGCCCTCCACCAGCTCTTTCTGCCGTGCTTCGATCTCGCCGAGGTTGTCGGTAAACAGCTCCGGCGTCATCTCCACCTGCACGTCCAGGGTGTCGGTGTTGTTCACGCGGTCCACCACGATCTGGTAGTTGGCGGCGTAGCCGTTGTTCAGCAGCACGGTCTCGATCTGGCTCGGGAACACATTCACGCCGCGGATGATCAGCATGTCGTCCGTTCTGCCCTTGGGCTTCGCCATCCGTACGTGGGTGCGGCCGCAGGGACATGGGGTTCTTGAAAGGCTGCAAACGTCGCGGGTGCGGTACCTGAGCAGCGGGAAAGCCTCTTTGTCAAGCGCGGTGAATACCAGCTCGCCCTCGCTGCCCTCGGGCAGCGCTTCGCCCGTATCGGGATCGATGATCTCGGCAATAAAATGGTCCTCGTTGATGTGCATGCCGTTCTGGTCGGAGCACTCAAACGCGACGCCGGGGCCTGATAATTCCGTCAGACCGTAAATATCATAAGCCTTGATGCCGAGCGTATTCTGGATATCCTGCCGCATCTCCTCGCTCCAGGCCTCTGCGCCGAAGATACCGGCCTTTAAGGGGATGTCGTCCGGGCCCAGGCCCATTTCCTTCATCCGTTCGCCGAGGTAGGCTGCATAGCTGGGCGTGCAGCAGATAATGGTCGCGCCAAGGTCGTTTATAAACATGATCTGCCGGTCGGTGTTGCCGGAGCTGGTGGGCACGGTCAGGCACCCCACCTTGTGGCTGCCGCCGTTTAAGCCCGGGCCGCCGGTAAACAGGCCGTAGCCGTAGGAGACCTGGCAAACGTCCTCGTTTGTGCCGCCGGCGGCAACAATGGCGCGGGCGCAGCAGTCCTCCCAGAGGTCGATATCGTGATGCGTGTAAAACGCCACCACGCGCTTGCCCGTGGTACCGGAGGTGGATTGGATGCGGACGGCGTCTTTTTTCGGCACGCCGAGCAGGCCGTAGGGGTAGGCCTCCCGCAGGTCGTCCTTGGATAAAAAGGGCAGCTTATGTAAATCGTCGATGCCCTTGATATCGTCCGGCGTTACGCCCTTTTTCTCCATTTTTTTGCGGTAATAGGGTACGTTCTCCCACACGTGCCGCACCTGCTTTACAAGGCGTTCGCTCTGCAGGCGGATCATTTCCTCCCGCGGCGCACACTCGATCTCCGGCTGATAATACCGTTCCATAGACAACGCTCCTGACTGTAGATGTTTATAAAAATATTATATCTGTTTTTCCTTAAAAATGCAAATCAATTTTTTTAGTTGATCGTAATTTGTCTGACAGAATATCGATGGAATTCGGCGCTCTTTATTCTTACTTTTTGAAAATTAATATGATAATATAAAATTGTTTTTTTATACTATTAATCAGGAGGAGTCGCTTATGAAACCGTACCTTAGGAAAATCTGTTCCCTGACGCTTTCATTGCTTCTTGTTTTCTGTGTGATCCCCTTTGCCGCCTTTGCAGCGGAGACTGTTGCTTCCGGTTCCTGCGGCGAGTATCTCTCGTGGACGCTGGATCCCGACGGTCTGCTCACGATCGGCGGAACGGGCAAAATGTTCAGCTACAGTAGCACCGGCTCCGTTACCAGAGCGCCGTTGCGCTCCCAAACAGTGTGACAAGTGTCGGCGCGTATGCGTTTGCCGCCTGCACGGGCCTTACCTCGGTCACGATCTCAAATACTGTGACGCGCATCGAAAAAAAATGCGTTTTCCGGCTGCACGGGCCTGCAAACGGTCACGCTCGGCACCGGAGTGACGAACATCGGACAGTACGCGTTTTTCCAAACGGGGCTTACCTCGGTCACGATCCCCGGGCAGTGTGACGAGTATCGGCGCCTCCGCGTTTGAAAGCTGCAAGGGGCTTACTTCGGTCACGTTACCGACAGGATTGAAGAGCCTCGGTTCCCGCGCGTTCTACGCCTGCAGTAATCTCACGAACGTCGAGCTCCCCGCGGGGGTGTCCGTCGTTGAAAGCTCCGCTTTTGAAAAATGCACGTCTCTTTCTTCCGTTACGCTTCCGGAGACGGTAACAAAGATCGGCGCTTTCGCGTTCAGATACTGCGACGGTATTACGGATCTGTATTTTCTGAATCCGGAATGCGAGATCGGTTTCGGCTCTTCTCAGGCGCCAGCCAACGCGGTTTTTCACGGCTACGCCGGCTCCACGGCGCTTTCCTGGGCAAACGCCAACAGCCTGCCGTTTGACCAGATCGTGGTGCACGAGCATTACGGCGTCCTGCAAAATCAAGCGGATGCGACCTGTACCGAAAACGGCTACACCGGCGACGTTGTTTGTGCGGGCTGCGGCGAAACGCTTGAAACGGGGACCGTGATCCCTGCGCTCCAACACGATTGGAACAATGCCAACGCCGTGTTCAATTGGGACGGCTATACCTGCCCCGACGCCACGGTAACGTGCCTGAATGACCAAAGCCATACGACGGATATTATCGCGTCGGTCACAAGCGAAACGATCTTAGAGCCCACCGAGACCGAAAGAGGCACGGTAAAATACACCGCGACGGTCACATTTGAGGGCGAGACCTATACAAAGGTCAAAGAAGAAGAGATCCCCGCACTGAACAAAGGCTTGTGCAAGTGGTGCGGCGAGCGGCACGAGGGCTTCTTCGGCAGGCTCAAGGGCTTCGTCCACAAGATCGCATACTTCTTTGCGCACCTCTTCGGCAAACGCTGACACGAAAAAAAGGACGGGGGACAACGGGTTTCCTGCCCTTTTTTCATGTGAAATTTGAAATAATATCCAAAGAAAAAGACGGCGGAGCGTTTTTGCTCCGCCGTCCTGTGTTTTTTATGCTTGCTCAGCTCTCGTAAACGCTGACCTTTTTGCGGTCCTTGCCCAGACGCTCAAATTTGACTTTTCCGTCTATAAGGGCAAAGAGGGTGTCATCCGAACCCTTGCCGACGTTGTTGCCGGGGTGGATGTGCGTGCCGCGCTGACGGACGATGATGGTGCCGGCGTTGACGAACTGGCCGTCGCTGCGCTTGGTGCCGAGCCGCTTGGACTCGGAGTCACGTCCGTTACGGGTGGAACCCATACCTTTTTTATGCGCGAAAAGCTGAATGTTGACTTTAAGCATTCCCTGATACCTCCGTACTTACTTTAACAATGTCCGGATATTGCTCCTGCAGCGCCTGCAGGTGGAGCTTCAGCCCCTTCACAATATCCGCAGCGGCCTTGCTGCCGCCGAAGGAAACGTGCATGTATCCGTCTTTTTCTTCCGTCTGCGCGTCCACCGAAAGGATCTCGGTGATGGTGTTGACCGTCATATAAACGGCGCTGGAAACTGCCGCGCACACGATGTTGTTTCCCGCTTCCTGCGTACCGGCGTGTCCGGTCACGGTAAAAGACGCGGCGTCATTGCGGATACAAAACCTTGCTTTGACCATTAAGCGTTGATCGCGGCGATCTCAACCTTGGTGTAGGGCTGTCTGTGGCCGAGCTTTCTTTTCTCATTTTTCTTGGCCTTGTAGGTCATAACGGTAATTTTCTTCGCCTTGCCGTTTTTGAGCACTCTGGCCGCCACAGTGGCACCGTCCACGTAGGGCGCGCCGACCTTGATGCCGTCGTCGGAGCCGACTGCGATGACCTTGTCAAAGGTGATCTCGCTGTCTGCCTCGGCGTTCAGTTTCTCAACGAACACCACGTCGCCTGCCTCTACCTTGTACTGCTTTCCGCCTGTTTCAATGATTGCGTACATGTTTTTTCTCCTTGTTCAGTCTCGCTACGGAGGGTGGGCAAATCTGCCGCTTGAACGGACCCCCCAATATGCGGCTTAAACATATTAGCACAATCTTTTGGCAAAGTCAACAATTTTTCTGCGATATTTTTTATTTTTATTCTTTGTGCTTTCTCTTGTTTTTTTCTTTTCCTCCCTTTATAATATATAAAAAGACGTGCCGAACGTCGATGAAAACGAATATGGATTTTTGAATAAATGAAAGATAAAAATATTAATTTCAATAAAAAGACCGGGCCGAGAAAACGCGCCAAGCTGTTTCTTCCGCTGGTTATCTGCGCCGTTTTGCTGATGGGCGCTGTTTCTTTTTTGATCATCATGATCAAAAACGATTTTGATTTTTCCAAATTTACGGGAATTCGGAGTGCCGAGGAGGAGACGACCGCCGCGCCGGAGGAAACGTCCGCCGAAGATCTGAGCGAGACCGCCGCGCCGTTTTCGGACGCCGACGCCGTACAGGTGCTTTTCTATTGTACGGACGACGGTGCGCCGTCCTTTTTTGAATTGGTTGTTTTTTCTGAAAAAGAAAATGTCATTCGTGTAAAGCCGCTTGCGCTGGATTTTACGTGCGTCCGAGAGGAGCGGGAGTATACGCTTTCCGCGCTTTTCGGGCAGTTCGGCGTCTCGGCGGTCCGAGACGCGCTTGCGCAAAAGGGCTATCCCGTGCACAGGGCCGTCGGCTTTTCGGAAACGAACTTCAAAAGGCTGTTGTCCATGCTCGGCGACGTGGAGGTAGACGTCCCGCACGATACGGTTTTCCATGTAGACGCCATTACATACACGCTGTCCGCAGGCGTGCAGAGCATGAAGCCGGATCTGCTGCTGCAGTATATGAAGCACGCGTTTTCCGGTGATGAAAAGCTCAAAGCCGAGGGCTCGGCGTTTGCCGAGATCCTCCGCACGCACCTGACGGCGGAAAACGTCGACCGCGGCGAGGAATTTTTTGCAAGCCTGATCAATCTTGCGGATACGGACGTCACCATGTTTGACTATGCGGGCAATAAAGACCGGCTGACAGCTTTTTTGTCCGCCTCTCCCGCATTTACGGTAATCAGCTGACGGGTATATGAAACATCAATTTTTTTCACTGATCGTTCTGAATATACTGCTTGTCGTTTTGCTTGTGTCCTGTACGGTCGGGCCGCTGTCTTTTGCCGCGGATCCCGCCGGACGGCTTTTGCGCCCCTATGAAAACAAAACGCTTTCGGAGCCGGATTTTGTGGATTACACCGTTGCGCGGTATTACTATGCCGGTCTGTCCGATATCCAGCAGCAGGCGTACCGTATCATTTACAACGCCGTTTTCTCTTTTCCGGAAAAGATCCTGCTTCCGGGCGTCAGCGAAACGCAGCTCAGCGAGGTCATGCGCGCGCTGAAATACGATAACCCGCATATCGTCTTTCTTTCCGGGACCTATCAATACTATGCCGGCTCAGGCATGAATTATCTGATCCCCTCGTATCTGTTTTCCGCCAAAGAGGCGCAGACAAAGATCCGGCAGATGATGAAAACGGCGCGCCGGATCGCCGAAGACGCGTCGGAACAGCCGGATACGTTTTCAAAGGAGCTTTACATTCACGATGCGCTGTGTGAAAAATGCGCTTATGCGTCCGGCGCGAATGCCGATACGGCCTACGGCGCGCTGATACAGGGGCAGGCCGTGTGCGAGGGCTACTCGCTGGGGGCGAAGCTTTTGTTTGACCTTGCGGGGATACAGTCTTTTGTCGTGATGGGAAAGGCTTCCGCGCCGGAGACGCCGGAAACGACGCACATGTGGAACGTTTTGCAGGTGGACGGCGACTGGTATTATCTGGACTGCACCTGGGACGATCCCGTTGTCAGCGACGGGGCTTCTTTTGTGCGGCACGCGTATTTTAATCCGACTCCCGAAAAGCTGGAGTCCAACCATTATGCTTTTACCCTGCCCGCAGATATCGTCTGCAGCGGCGTTGAAAACAACTATTTCCGGCGGTTTTCCCTGTACTGCACGGCGGAAAACTGGCGGCAGACCGTTGAACGCGGGCTTGCAGAGGCGGAAAACGCCCCCGGCGCGGAATTTTGTTTTGAGACCGCCGCATTGATGCGGGAGGCGGTCGGTACGCTTGTCCGAAACGGCGAGCTCTCCGCTTATTTCGGCGGGAAAGAGATTTCCGACCTGCATTATACAACGGACGCGGACGTCTGCGCCGTATATTTTCGTTTCGGAACAGGGGATCCCGCATAACTGTTTTTAATTGGATACGGACCCCGTTTTGCGGATATTTCATTGCAGTCCTTACGGAAAGGAGAAAGAATAAGGCGTCAAAGCGTCTTGTTCTCAAAAACATTATGGCGATTTTAATTACCGGCGGCGCCGGTTATATCGGTTCGCACACCTGCTTAGAGCTGCTCGCGGCAGGCGAGGAGATCGTGGTTCTGGACAACTTTGTAAACGCTTCCCCCGTCGCCTGCGAGCGGGTCCGGCGGATCGCGGGGAAGGATTTCCCCGTCGTGACCTGCGATATCCGCGATGCAAACGGTCTGCGCCGGGTTTTTGACCGTTACCCCGTTGACGCCGTGATCCACTTCGCCGGCTTAAAGGCGGTGGGCGAGAGCGTAAAAAAGCCGCTGGAGTATTACGACAACAATATCGGCGGCACCGTCTGTCTTTTGAACGTCATGCGAGAAAAGGGCGTAAAGACCATGGTGTTTTCCTCCTCCGCGACTGTGTACGGCGCAAGTAATCCCGTGCCGTTCCGGGAGGATATGCCCACCGGCGGCACGACCAATCCCTACGGCACGACCAAATTTTTTATCGAGCAGATCTTAAAGGACCTGTGCGTGTCCGATCCCGAATGGAGCGTCAGTCTGCTCCGGTATTTCAATCCCATCGGCGCGCATGAAAGCGGCTTGATCGGCGAGGCGCCGAACGGCATCCCCAATAACCTGATGCCCTATATCGCGCAGGTTGCCGTCGGCAAGCGCGAAAAGCTGTTTGTGTTCGGCAACGATTATCCCACGTCGGACGGTACCGGCGTACGCGATTATATCCACGTCGTCGATCTTGCAAAGGGCCACCTTAGCGCCCTGCAGCGCGCAAGGACCGTGCACGGCTGTGAGATCTTCAACCTCGGTACCGGAAAGGGCGTCAGCGTGCTGGAATTGTTGTCCGCATTCCAAAAAGCCTCCGGCGTTCAGATACCGTATGAGATCGCGCCGCGGCGCACGGGCGATATCGCGGTGTGCTACGCCGACGCTTCAAAGGCGGAGACGGTACTGGGCTGGAAAGCCGAAAGGTCCACGTTTGACGCCTGCCGCGACACCTGGCGTTGGCAGAAAAACAATCCGGACGGATACGGTCTTTGATTATAGTTTTCGATCGAAAAGGGAGTAAGGATATGGATTTTGAAAAGCGTGCGCGGAAACTTGTCTCGCAGATGACGCTGATGGAAAAAATGAGCCAGCTGCGGTTCGACGCGCCGGCGATCGAACGGCTGGGCGTTCCCGCCTATACCTGGTGGAACGAAGCGTTGCACGGCGTGGCAAGGGCCGGGACCGCAACGGTCTTTCCGCAGGCCATCGGTCTGGCGGCGGCATTTGACGAGGAAAACCTGCACGCTGTTGCAGAGATCATTTCCGAAGAGGGACGCGCAAAATACAACGCGTATAAAAAATTCGGCGATACCGGTATTTATCAGGGACTTACCTTCTGGTCGCCCAATATCAACCTGTTCCGCGATCCGCGCTGGGGCAGGGGGCACGAGACCTACGGCGAGGATCCCTTCCTGACCGCGCGTCTGGGCACAGCCTTTGTGCGCGGCATCCAGGGCGACGGCGCATACCGCAAAGCGGACGCTACGTTAAAGCACTACGCCGTCCACTCCGGCCCCGAGGCGCTGCGCCACGTGTTTGACGCGCGCGTAAGCAAACAGGATCTGTATGAGACCTATCTCGCCGCGTTCCGGTATTGTATCGAACACGCAAAGCCCTCCGCCGTGATGGGCGCTTATAACCGCACGAACGGCGAGGTCTGCTGCGGCAGCAAAACGCTTTTGCAGGATATTTTGCGGGAGGAGTTCGGTTTTGACGGCTATGTGGTTTCCGACTGCGGCGCCATCTGCGATTTCCACGAGACGCACCGCGTCACGCGCGACATGGCCTCCAGCGCCGCGCTTGCGGTAAACAACGGCTGTCAGTTAAACTGCGGCAGGGCGTATCACGCGCTGCAGGTCGCATATCAGCGGGGCGACGTTTCCGAGGAGACGATCACCGAAGCGGTCGTATTGCTTTTTACCGCCCGTTTCCGCCTCGGTATGTTTGACCAAACGGATTTTGATACCATCCCGTATGAAAAGCTCAACGCGCCGGAGCACCGGGCGTTTAACCTGCAAACCGCGCGGGAAACGATCGTACTGCTGAAAAACGACGGGATCCTGCCGCTCAAAAAAGGCGTGCGCGCGGCGGTGATCGGGCCCAACGCCGATAACGAAACGGCGCTGCTGGGCAACTATAACGGGATCCCGGATATTTATTCCACGCCGCTGCGGGGCATTCAGGAAAAAGCCGAAGTCCTTTACGCGCCCGGCTGCCGTTTGCATCTGGCGGACGACCGCGATATGGGCTTTGCGGATCGCGACGCACTGGTTGCCGCAAAGAACGCGGACGTTGTGATCCTCTGTATGGGACTCGACGGCACGCTGGAGGGCGAGCAGGGCGACGGCTACAATTCCGACTGCTCCGGCGACAAGCCGGACCTGCGTCTGCCCGAAGCGCAGCGGCTTTTCTGCGAAAAGATATTCGCGCTGGATAAACCCATCGTGTTCGTCAATATCAGCGGCTCCGCTATTGATCTGCGGGACGCACACCGCCGTTGCAACGCGGTCGTACAGTGCTTTTATCCCGGCGCGCGCGGCGGCGAGGCGCTGGCGGACGTGCTGTTCGGCGACGTAAGCCCCTCCGGCAGGCTTCCCGTTACGTTTTATAACGACGCCGGGGATCTGCCGCCTTTTACGGATTACGCGATGGAAAACCGCACCTACCGGTTCTTTGAGGGGGACGTGTTGTATCCCTTCGGCTTCGGTCTGGGTTATAACGAGATCGCGTATGAAAATATCCGCTGTGAGGCTGCAAACGGCGCATATACCGTTTATGCGGACGTATTAAACCGCGGCGAAACGCCGCAGCGGCAGGTCACGCAGCTGTACGCATCCTTTACGGACAGCCGCACGCGCACGCCCAAAAAACAGCTGTGCGCCATAGACAGCACGGTCCTCGGGCCCGGCGAGCGCAAAACGGTCGTCATGCTTCCCGAGCGTTTCTGGCTCAGCGCCGTTCTGGAGGACGGCAGCCGGGTGACGCCGGACGGCGAGATACGCTTTACGATCTATACCGGCAGTCAGGAGCTGCCCGTATGAAAAAAAGACTGCCGGTCGTCTGCCGGGTCTGTCTGTTTGCGTTTTTCGCAAATTTTGTGCTTTTCGGCGTAAAGCTTTATATCGGACTTTCCGCCAACAGCATCAGTATTTTTTCGGATGCGGTCAACAACCTGTTTGACGCGCTGGGCGGGCTGGTATCCTTTGCGGGGCTTTTCGTGCTGACCGGCGAGGACGGCCTCGGTATGGCGCATACGGTCAGAAAAGCGGAGCAGCTGTTTTCTTTTCTGATCTCGATCGTGATCTGTCTGGCGGGCGGCTACTTTGCCTACTCCTCGCTGGAACGGCTGATGTACCCGTCGCCGGTCTGGTTCACGCCGCTGGGGCTCTGCGTGCTGATCGCCACCGCCGCGGCAAAGCTCGGTATGTTTGCGTTTTACCGGCATATGGAGAAAAAGGAGCCCTCTCCCGTGATCCGCGTGATGCGTATGGACTGTGTGCTGGACTTTTTTATCACTGGGGTCGCCGTGCTGACGCTTGTCGTTTCCCGGTTCGGGCGCTACAGTATCGACGCGATTGCGGGCCTTGTCATCAGCGTGATGATCGTTGTGCCCGCCGTCAAAACGCTGCTGCAGAACGGCGCTGCGCTCATCGACCGCGTGCCTGCGGAAAAAAGGGCGACGTTCCGGGAAATATTTGCGGCGCCTCTTGCCGAGGGCGAAATTACACAAACATATTTTACCTCGGAAAACGGTGAAGTATTTTGTCATATTACCTGTCGCGATCCGCAGTCGCTTGCAGAGAAAAGCGAACGGCTGTACCGTGAGACGGGAATGAAACTCATTTGGGAGGAAGAACTATGGAAACAGCAGTAAACACGGAACAGCAGGTAAACGTTAAGCCCCGCAAAAAGAAAAAAGGGCTGAAGGTCTTTCTGTGCATTCTTGCCGCTTTTGCAGTATTTGTCTGTATCACGGTGGTCGTCAGCGTGATCGGCAATCAGGCGAATTTGAAAAAAGCGTGTTCTTTCGCGTCGGTGGAGTACGGCGAGGACCGGCTTGTGCCCGAAGTCGATGCGGACGGCTTTTATTTCTTCACCGCCGACCGGGACGTCAAGGTCCTGCAGCTGACGGATATCCATATCGGCGGCGGCTGGCTGAGCCTGAAAAAGGACGCGATGGCGCTTAACGCGGTCGCGGCGATGGTTGCGGCCGAGAAACCCGATCTTGTGATCGTGACCGGCGACGTTTCGTTCCCGGTGTTTTACAAGGCGGGTACGTTCAACAATAAATCCGCCGCAAAGCTCTTTGCCGGGCTGATGGAGCATCTGGGCGTTTACTGGACGGTGGCGTTCGGCAACCACGACACGGAACTGTACACCTATTTCTCCCGAGAAAAAATGTCGGCGTTCTACAGCAGCGACAAATATTCTTACTGCCTGTTCCAGGCGGGACCGGACGACGTGGACGGCTACGGCAACCAGGTCATCCGTATCAAGAACGGCGAGGGCCTGATCACGCAGTCGCTGTATCTTCTGGACAGCCACTCTTATACCGACGGCGACTTCTTGGGCATTCTCTGGAAATATGACAATATCCACCGGAACCAGATCGACTGGTATGCGGCCATGGTGGCGGAGGATACCGCCGCGAACCGCAAAATCGATCCCGAAGCGGGCGTCGTTTCCTCAACGCTGTTCTTCCATATCCCGCTGGAGGAATATAAGGACGCGTGGAAAGAGTATGTGGATAACGGCTTTCAGGATACTGAAAACGTGAAGTATTATTTCGGCACCGCGGGCGAGACCGGCCGCGTTATTTACAGCGGTATGGGCGAAGACGAAGTGTTTGAGACCGTGCAGGCGCTCGGCTCCACAAAGGCGATCTTCTGCGGCCACGACCACTACAACAACTTCTCGCTGGATTACAAGGGCATCCGCCTGACCTACGGCAAGAGCATCGACTATCTTGCTTATGACGGTATTTACAAGCAGGGTGCGCAGCGCGGCTGCACCGTGATCACCTATTCTCCCGACGGCAGCTTTGACTGCGCAAGTGAAAGCTACTATCAGGAGAAATACCAGGGCTATTACGCAAAAGAAGCCGTTACGATGCAGGATGTGGAACCCGTAACGGTGTTCGAAGATTGATCGACCGAAGAATACATTTGCGGAGAGAAGCGCGTATTTAGCGCCGCTCTCCGCTTTTTTAGGAGAAAAATATGCCTTATTTATGCGCACATTTTAAGGAAAAACTGACGCCGGACGGCGAGCAGGTCTATTTCGCCGTGTCCGCGGACGGGTTTCACTGGGAGGAAGTCAACGGCGGCAAGCCGGTGCTGACAAGCACAATGGGCGCCGGCGGCGTGCGGGATATCGAGATCGTCCGTAAAAAAAGCGGCGGTTTCGTGCTGCTGGCGACCGATCTGTGTATCGTCAAACGGATGGACGAAAACCATAACGTGGACTGGCGAGATATCAATCACAACGGCAGCCGGTTTCTGTCCTGCTGGGAGACGGATGATCTGGTGCATTTTTCACCGCAGCGGCTGCTTTATTTCGGACGGGAGGATTTCGGCTGTCTCTGGGCGCCGGAGGTCTTTTATGACGCGCCGACGGAGCAGTATCTGATACACTGGGGTTCCACGGTAAAGGCGGACGGCTATGAGCACATGTCGATCTATTATACTTTAACAAAGGATTTTATTGCCTTTACGCAGCCGGCGGTCTTTTTCTCCAAAAAGAACGCGATCCTGGATTCTCACCTTGTCAGGGTGGGGGATACTTATCACCTGTTTTATAAAAATTCGGACGGTCCGGCCGCCAATATGCATGAGACTTCAAAAAGCCTTTTCGGTCCCTGGACGCACGACGACGGCTTTGACGCCGTCATGCGTTACTATACCAACGCCGGCGCCTATGAGGGCGCGACGACCTTTACGCTGCCGGACGGCCGCTGGTGCCTGATGCTCGACTTTTTCGGCTGCCCGAAGGAACAGATGGGTTACGTGCCCTACGTGTCGCCCGCGCCGGGCAACACGGCGTTCCGCCGCGCGGACAGCGAGTTTTCCTTCCCTTACGGTTTTAAACACGGACGCTTTTTGGAAATCACGGAGAAAGAATACCGCCGTCTGAAAAAATAACAATTTTGTAATCTTGGTTTACAATCCTGTAACAAAGCTTGCTATGCACAAAAAAAGCGGATATGATATGCCTTGGAGATCCGGTCCGCGTGCCGGAAAATGTCAGGGGAGATCAATCTGATGAAGAGAAAACAGTTTTGTGAGTTGGGACCGCTGGCGTATCAGATCGCGGTCCGAAAAGAGGTCTTCCGCAGGGATCTGCGGGATGCGCTGCAACGTACGCCGATCGCTGCGCAAAAAGAGTTGCAGCCTCTGCCTAACATCGTAAAAAGCCATACTTCCGTTCTGCTGCGCCGCTTAAACGGCGTGGATATGCGCCTGCAGGAGAACAAGGTGACCAATATCCACCTTGCCTGTGAAAAAATCAACGGGCTTATGATCCGCCCGGGCGAGACCTTCTCCTTTTGGAAAACCGTCGGAAATCCCACGGCGAAAAAGGGGTATAAAGAGGGGCTTGTTATCAGCGGCAGCAAGGGGCTTATATCCGGCGTCGGCGGCGGCTTGTGCCAGATGGGCAACATGATCCACTATCTGGTCTTAAACAGTCCGCTTACCGTCACGGAGCTTCACCACCATTCCGACGCGCTTTTTCCGGACGAGCGGCGGCGCGTGCCTTTCGGTACCGGCACCTCCGTGTTTTATAATTACGTTGATTACCGTTTTCGCAACGATACGGATCAGACGGTGCAGCTGCTGGTCTGGATCGAAAACGGCGAGCTCTGCGGCGAGCTGCGCAGCGAACGGCCTTTTCCGTACCGCTACCGGCTGACGGAGGAAAATCACCATTTCCGCAAAGAGGGCGAAGCATATTATCGGATTTCGCAGGTCTACCGGCTTGTGATCGATCGCGAAAGCGGCGAACAGGCAGCAAAAGAACTGATTTTGGACAATCATTCCAAGGTGATGTACGACCATTCGCTGATCCCGGAGGCGCAGATCCGGATATGATGAAACTGCTTTTGAAGTTGGAACAGACAGCCCTGCAAACGCCGGACAGACCTGCTTACATTGTGGGTACGCAGACCGTTACCTACGGGGAGCTGGTCTCCCTGGCAAAGCGTGACGGCGCGCTGCTGCGGCGGGAGGGGACTTCTCCCGTGATCGTTTACGGGCATAAGGAGCCTGCGGTCGTTCGTGCGATCGTTGCCTGTCTGTACGCCGGAAGGGCCTACGTGCCTGTGGACGTCTGTGTTCCGGCCGAAAGGCTGCAAAATATTATCCGGCAAACGGGCGCCTCTCTTGTGCTGGCAGCGCGTCCCGTCTGCGTCCCGGGCGTGACCGTTCTCTCGCCGGACGGGCTGGAGTGTTTTTCGGACCGTGAACCGCAGCCAAACGGCAACCGCATTGCCTATATGATTTTTACGTCCGGCAGCACAGGCGTTCCCAAAGGCGTGCCGGTCTCCTGTGAAAATCTGGAAAACTTTGTTCGTTGGGAGCAGACGCTGCCGTGTTTGAACGGGCTGCAGGCGGCCACCGTCTGCAACCAGGCGCGCTTCCATTTCGATTTGAGCGTGGCGGATCTGTACTACGCGCTTTGCGGCGGACACACGCTGGCCGCCGTGCGGACGGAGAACAGTCTGGATTTCGCGGAGATCTTCCGCGTGCTGAAAAAAAGCGACGTCGCCGTGATGACACCTACGTTTTTAAGACTGTGTTTGACGGAGCGGGATTTCAATACCGAAAACTACCCCAAGCTCTCCTGCGTTTACGTCTGCGGCGAACCGCTGCCGAAGCCCGCGGCAAAAACGCTTTTGGAGCGCTTTCCGCGGCTGTGTCTGCTCAATGCCTACGGCCCGACCGAAGCGACTTCTGCCGTTTGTGCGGTGCGGATCACGAAGGAAATGCTGCGGGATGACGCCCCGCTGCCTGTGGGCGAGCTTTCCGCCGCCGCGACGGAGATTTTTATTGAAAACGGCGAAGTGATCTTAAAAGGGAAAAGCGTGTGCGGCGGTTATCTGCATGCAGACGGCGACGCCTTTTTTGTGCGGGACGGCGAGCAGTGCTACCGCACAGGCGATCTTGGCTATACCCAGAACGGCATGCTGTATGTAAGCGGCCGCCGGGACGGGCAGATCAAATATATGGGGTACAGGATCGAGCTCGGTGAGATCGAAAACGCCGCGCTGCGTCTTCCGGGCGTACGCGCCTGTGCCGTCGTGCCGCAGACTGCGCCGGACGGGACCGTGCGCGCGATCACCGCTTTTGCGGAGGCGGATGCGTTTCTTTCGCCCGACGCGGTGCAAACGGCGCTGCGGCGGACGCTGCCGTCGTATATGGTCCCGAAAACAGTTCGGATCCTGCCGTCGCTGCCCGTGACGGCCAACGGCAAAACCGACAGAAAGGAGCTTCAAAAACAATGCCGGACGTAAAAACGATTTTATTTGAGATATGCGCGGACGAGCGCGTATACAGCGACGATGCGGATCTGTTTGAGACAGGTCTTCTGGATTCGTTCGCCTTTATTGAGCTTTTCGGCAGGCTGGAGGACGAAGGCGTCCTTTTGCAGCCGACCCGCATCAACAGGGAGCTTTTGCGCACGCCGGCGGGGATAACGCGGCTGGTGCGGGATGCGGTCATGTTCTCCGCCTGAAAACGGCGGAGATATTTTTTTTATCATTATAATAAATGATTGCAAAAGGAATTGTGATGTGATAAGATAAATTGAGTTTCACTTTGGGGGGATCGCTTTTGCAGATCACACACGTTATTTCTCTTGTCAGCGGTATCGCGCTGTTTTTATTCGGCATGACGCTGATGGGGGACGGCCTGAAAAAAGTGGCGGGCAACCGTCTGGAACTGATTTTGTACCGCCTTTCCGATACGCCGCTCAAAGGGATGCTTTTGGGTACCGGCGTTACGGCGGTCATCCAGTCCTCGTGCGCCACCTCGGTCATGGTTGTCGGTTTTGTGAACGCCGGCATGATGAAGCTCAAACAGAGCGTCAGCGTGATTTTGGGCGCGATATTGGGTACCAGCGTCACGGGCTGGGTGATCTGTCTGGGTTATATTGAGGATGCGGGCGGACTGAAAAGCCTGCTGTCCACGGCTACGCTGACAGGCGTGATCGCCGTGGTGGGCATCATCCTGCGTATGTTCGTCAAAAAGCAGGAAAAAAAGATCGTCGGCGATATATTGATGGGCTTTGCCGTTTTAATGTTCGGCATGAGCGTGATGAGCGCCGCCGTCAGCCCTTTGGGCGAGGACGCGCATTTCGTCGGCCTTTTGACAACGCTTTCTCATCCGCTGCTCGGTATTTTGGCCGGTACGGTTTTTACGGCGCTTTTGCAGAGCGCATCGGCTGCGGTCGGTATCATTCAGGCGCTGGCCGTTACCGGCGTCATGGAGGTCCGGCAGGCGCTGCCGCTTTTAATGGGCATCGCCGTGGGCGCGGCCGCGCCGGTGCTGCTCAGCGCCATCGGCGCCGGCACCGACGGCAAACGCGCGTCGCTGATCTACCCCATAGCGGGCGTTCTGGGCGTTACGGGCGTCGGCGCCGTCTTCTATACGCTGCACGCCGTTTTGAAGTTTGATTTCCTCTCGCTTACGGTCTCGCCGTTTTCGGTCGCCGCAATCAACAGCTTCCTGCGCATCGCCATGGTCGTGCTTTTAATGCCTTTCTATAAGGCGCTTGCGCTGCTGGTTGAAAAGCTTGTAAAAGCAAAAGCGCCCGAAAACGCCCTGCCGACGCTGCGGCTGGAGCAGCGCTTTTTGCAGCATCCCGCGCTTGCCATCGAGCAGAGCCGGATGGCTGTCAACGAAATGGCCAACCTTACCAAAAAGTCGATCGGCAAGGCCATCCGACTGGTGGAGACTTATTCCGAAACGGAATTTGAAGCCGTCAAACAAATGGAAAACACCGTGGACGCCTATGAAGACCAGCTCGGCGCGTATCTGACGCAAATGACCGGCAAGGTGCTTTCAGCGGAGCAGAACGCGGCGGTCTTTAAGGATCTGCACGCGCTGACCGATCTGGAACGTATCTCCGACCACGCGCTGAATATCGCGGAGAGCGCCAAAGAGCTGCATGAGAAAAAAATCAGCTTTTCTTCCGACGCCGCAAAGGAGCTGCACGTGATGTTCGCCGCCGTGACGGAGGTCATCCATCTCGCCGTCCGGGCGTTTGAAACGGACGACCCCGCCATGGCAAAGCAGGTGGAGCCGTTGGAGGAATGTATCGACGTGTTGTGCGACACCATGAAGCAGCGGCACGTGGAACGCCTGCAAAGCGGCACGTGCACGATCGTGCAGGGCTTTGTGTTCAACGATCTGGTCACCAATTTCGAGCGCGTTGCGGACCACTGCTCCAACCTGGCCGTCGCGCTCATTGAATCGCACGACCGGCGCGTTGCCGCCCACGATTACAGCCACGGCGTCAAAAACGACGAAGAATTCCGCGCGGCGTACGAAATGTATGCCCGGCGGTATGAGATCTGAATAAAAAACGATCCGCCGGAGATTTCATTTTCCGAAATCTCCGGCGGTTTTTTTGTGTTTCAAAAATCAAAACTTACTTGATCTTTCCGATGCGGTCCCACATGTCGTCCGCGGCGGCGCACCAGTCTTTGAAATCTTCGATCTTGTCCGGGAAGTTTAAGTAGTGCGCTTTGACTGCGTTGGCCGTCTTCAGTGCGCGCACGGTCTCTTTGACCGTCTGCTTGCTGACTTTGCCGCTGAAAATGCCGCCCAGCAGCGTTTTGGCGGCGCCCGCCAGAAAAGCGGGGCTGAGTTTTAACTCCGGCCCGGCGGAGCCCGCCGAAACCAGCTCGTCGGAAATCAGGCCGCTTTCAAAGGCGAACTCAAATTCGTCAAAGCTGGCGGCGTTGATCACGCCCACCAGCAGCGCTCTTGTAAAGGCAAAGTCCGCGCCCTGTGTCAGGTTGTACTTTCTGTTGATCTCCCACAGCGCCTCGGCGGAGGTGTTGCCCGTGCGCAGGCGGCGATCCAGCACTTTGGCGACGATCTCCAGATGCGCCATGCCGGAGGTCACGCCCTCGCCGTTGATGGGCTTGGTCAGGCACCCGGCGTCGCCGGATACGACGAAATTGTCCGTCACAAAGGAGTAGGGCGGCCGGGTATAGGGCGTGCAGCCCTTTTCGATTTTTACAAGTTCGTGTTCCGGCAGCGTGATATGTTCCAGCATTTTTTGATACACGCTTTCGGCGTAATCGTAGCCGTGGCCCGCGCCGATGCCGACGATGGCGCCCGCCGGGTCCGCGCACGGCGCGATCCAGGATTTGAAAAACGGCCAGCCGCAGGAACCGTCAAGATAGTCTTTTTCATGCAGAAGCTTTACGTACCGTAAAATTACGTAAAACATATCCTCGCCGCCGAGTTTGAAATTCTCCACAAGGCTGTCGTCGGGCAGGGACGTGCGTACGGGCGAAAACATGCCGGCGCAGTCCACCGTCACCTTTGCGCGCTGCTCGTACTGTTCGCCGTCCGTTTCGTAGATCACGCCGGATATTTTGCCGTCCTCATACAAAAAATCGGAGAACGAGGCGCCGTACAAAAAGTCCGCGCCGGCCGCGCTTGCCCGTTCGTTCAACAGGACGGTATATGCATGCATGTGCAGGCCCACGATGGGATTTTCCGCCAACCGGGGATACAGATTTTTCGGGTCGGCAGTGTAGTTTTTGGTAAACTCAAACGCCCAGGCCTCGTCGCCCTTCACCGGCCGCGGCAGATCGAACCGCGCAAACTCTTTTTCCTCAATATGAAAGATATCGTATTTTGTCCCGATTTTCTCTCTCGGGTTTTTCTCGATCACCAGCACGCTGTGCCCGCGTGCGCAGAGTCTGTTTGCCAAAAACGCGCCGGCGGTGCCCGCGCCGACGATCACCACGTCGTAAGTCTGCATACAAACGCCCTTCCTTTCTTTCCCTTTTCCCGTTCAGTATATCGGATTTTTTGCCGCTTGTCAAACGGATTTGTTTTTTTCGTTTTCTCTTTTGCCCGGACTTGTTTTTCTTTTTTTTCTGTGGTAAGATAAAATAAAAGAAAAAGGAGGCGGACCTATGCGTGTTTTGTATCGGATCCTGGGTTTGCTGCTGGCGGGGCTGACGGCGTTTGTTTCTACCGGGCTGTTCGGAATGACGGCGTTTTCCGACCGTGAAACCGCCGCCTTCACGGAAAAAACCGACGGCTTTATCGCGGGCGTCTGCCACCCCGATACGGATTATGACGCCATTTGCGGCGCAAACCTCGGCTGGGTGCGGGAGGATCTGCCCGTCCCCGTTGACGCCGACGGCAACGTAACGCTCTGGTACCAAATGTGGAAAGAAGAGATGCGCGCGTATGTCGACCGCGGGATCAAGCTTTACGTCATCACGCCGAACCCCAGGGATTACCTCGCGTTCGGGATCGATTTCCGCACGCCGGAGGGCGAGGCGCTTATCCGAAGCGCTGCGCGCTTTCTGATGGAGGATCTGCAGGGCTTCGCTTCGGCGGTGCAGGTCGCAAACGAGCAGGGCGTGGACCGGTTTACGCTGCCTTTTACCATGGACCAGTCCGCGCGTTTCATCGGCGTGCAGCTGGAGGAGATGTATCCGCTGCGCGAGGATATCGTGATCGGTTATAATCTGGGCGGCCCCGGCTTTTGGCAGCTGCCGCTGCGCATGCGTAAATACGCCGACGTTACGGATTATATCGGCGTGGACCTGTATCTCGGCTCCTTCGATCCGGTCACCAAAACGCTGGGGGAGTATACCGCCCTGCTGCGGCTTGTGCGCGTATTGACGCGTAAGCCGATCATCCTGTCGGAATTCGGTTACATCGGCTACGGCGAATCCAAAAGCGAGCTGGAAAAAATGCAGATTTTACAGCAGTACGGCTTTTCCACGGAGCTGCAGGCGCGCGCCGATATCGATACCTTTATCAGCCGGCTGCCCGATGCGCTGCGCGAGGAGATCGAACGCAATTACGCGGGCCTGTCCGCCAAAGAAAAAGGGGACCTCGTTTTTAATACGGAATACGCGCAGCACATTTATAAGGA